>NZ_JAMYQK010000045.1:0-43121 GCF_040320845.1 Mesorhizobium sp. M0601 | reverse complement strand
GCTGGGGATGCCGCCGGCCGCGAAACGGCGACAGGCTCATCGGGAGCCACGACAACTTCGGCAAAGCCCGTCTCGCGGGCTCTCATCGTGCGGCGCCACTTGTAGATCAGGCTGGTCGCGACATCGTACTGACGGGCCACCGCCGCCACTGTGGCCCCGGGCGCGAATGCCGCGGCCAGTATCCGGCATTGATCCTCTTCACTCCAACGCCGACGCCGCTCCGGCCCGGTCAATAACGTCACATGGCTCATGCTGTGCTGCTAACTACGCTCGTAAGGACGACCATAAGAGCGCAGCCTCGCTACCGGGCCATGCTCGCGCAAGGCGGCCCTCGCCGGAGGCGTACGGCAAGGCCATGCCGGTGCATGGTGCTTAGAGAGCGGTCTCTTCCAAAGGGAGCGGTCTATGGGCATTCGGCTTGCGGCTCGGAAGAGGCATCTTCGACCGCAGGCCCGGCGGTTTTGATTGCTAATTGAGCGTGGGAAATTGGCCTACTATGCCGTCGCCTAAACGCGGCTAGGCTGTCGAATGTCTGCGTTGAGGTAAGCAATCGTTCAAAGGAAGCGGCATAGGTAGAATTCTCAATGATCGCAATTGAGTTCACCAAATTGTCAGTGACCATGGCCTTGGTAAGTTTCGGAAATAGGCTCTTGTTGTGGGCGTAGCAGCACACTTCAAGAAAGTTGGCGAACTCGACAAAGGTACTCTGTCGTTCACTTTCGGTGGTACTAGATAGAAGCTTTGCTTCCATACCACGCATGTCCGCAAGATAGCGGAACAGCCACTCCAAATCCTTGGATTTGGCCGACGACCGAACGTTGAGCGCATTGAAAATCAACGCGCCCGCCGAAATCAACAGGGCTACTGTGGGAACAACCTCTGTCCACCAAATTGGCACTTAGTCACTTCTTCGTCTGTTGGCTTGTGGCCGTAGACGCCGGCTGTTGCTGCAAGGCTGTTTGCAGGTTCGCGCTGCTCAGGCCTTTGTCTTCGATGTGGACTGGTTTCTGGCTGATTGGATGAACCGGATGGGTTTTACCAGTTGACATGAGAGTGCTCTCCGTCGCGACGATTCGCGAATGAGCAATGTACTTCCTACCTGACCGCTAGGCTACTGGTTGGACCCTGCAAGCCGTCGGCGGCATACGCCCCGTCAACTCGAAGCGTGCAGTTTCAGCCCGGCTTTCGAGCACGCAAACCGCGCCACCTGTGTCGCCGAAGAGCTATCCACAAGGTAACTCCATTTGTAATCAGCGCTGCGCGTTGACAGGGCTTCCCAAGCCTCACGGCATTGGTGAACCACATGCCGCTGGCATCGCTATAACGCGAGTGCAATACGTTCACGACGCCCTTGCCCTCGTATGTGATTTTCTGAACCGTGTAGGTGGCCTGCGGTTCACTAGGCCGATCAATCTTAGAAGGCTCCTTGAGGAGTCCACCATCGAATGCCGTTTCTGGTGCGGCAACAGAAGCCGTCTTGTCGAGCGCGACCACTGACACGCGGAGCCATCCATTGAGAGTCTCGTCGAAGGTCGCGCCGAGGATGATGTTGGCCTCGGGATCCACTTCTTCCCGGATGCGGCTCGCCGTGTCGTCGATCTCGTACAGGGTCATGTCGCGCCCTCCGGTCTGACGTCGAGAGCAGAGGAGCGCTTACTCTTTGATGGGAAGGCGGGAGATTGACACTTCGGTAGCTCACCAATGCTATGAGACACGAAATATGTTTGGATGGTCGGTAGGCATGATTAGAAAAGTGACATCCGACGGAAATGATGCCGTAAATCTTCCTGCGGACGCAATAGGAGCTTTTGTTCCCCTGACGGACTATGACATCGGGATGTTCAACGATTTTGTAACCGAAGAGGTGGACTCGTACTTTTCGTCCAGCATCGCTTGTTGCGACAGCTGCTACGACGATTTCAAAGCCCATTGGCCGGGAGTGGTCCTGAGAGATCTCGAGTTCCAAACGATGTCCAGCGATGTCGACACGTTCCTCAGCACATCAAGGATGCGGGAAGTCTACTCGCCGGCGGAGTTTTCGTCTCTGTCGCATTTCATCGAATGTCCACGCTGTCATGAGTCGATCAAATGGAACATGTGGATTTTCGAGCACCGGTTCAGCGACGTACCTCACGTCGAGGTAGCAATCGAGCAGCTGACCACCCTGGGCAATCTGACGCCGTTCCTCACGCTTGAGCACCCATTCTCGAGGAAGGTGCTGGAACAGGTCCGCTCCCATGCGTCGAGCACAATACCTGTCCGTTTGCCAGACAGCCTTTTTCGCGCACGAACTCGGGAAAGCCTTGTCGTGCGAGGGCAACGCGAAGACGAACTCATGTCCTTCGGTCCCGCCCCCGCCGAAATCGTAGGAGAGGGCCGATTCAACCACGCCGGCACGCCGATGCTGTACCTTGGTGACAAAGCCCGCACGGCTGCTATGGAAATCGGAGTGAAGGATACAGACATCTGTGTAGCGGAGATTTGCCTGAATCTACCGGATATGAAAGTCCTCGACCTAGTCGATCTGGATGAAGATTGGACATCCTTCGAGACTCTGGCGGCGATAGCTGCATCGGCTTTGCTGTCAGCCCCGCGCACAGGCACTGGCTGGCTGAAGAAGCAGTACGTCTTCTCGCGATTTGTTGCCGACTGTGCTCGATCTGCTGGTTTCGCCGCGATCAAATATGGCTCTACGAAAGACCCTAATGGGGCCAACTATGTACTTCTGGAGCCGCTCGAGGACTTCGCGTCACTGGCGAAACTGAAGGGTCTTCAGTGGTTGACGCTGTAGGTATCGTCGGTGCGATGGCGGCGCCATCCCTAGAGCAGCGTCAATAGGAGGTACCATGGGCTGGGAATCACGTCGGAGCAAGTGGAAGAAGAACGACAACGATGCGCGGTCCGACGCAGACATCGACTATGGCCGTATCATACACTCGGCTTCCTTCCGGCGACTGCAGGGTAAGACCCAAATCTTGAACCTTGGCGACAGCGACTTCTATCGCACGCGCCTCACTCACTCACTCGAGGTGGCCCAGATCGCCGGCAGCGTGGCGCGGCAGCTCGCCAAGGACAACGAAGGACACTCCGCTGTACCATACCTCCCCGACTTGGCCCTCATTCAGGCCATCGGATCGACCCACGATCTGGGCCACCCGCCTTTCGGGCACGGCGGAGAGGTTGCGCTGAACTACTGCATGGCGGAAGATGGTGGCTTCGAGGGCAACGGCCAAACGCTGCGGATCCTGACAAGGCTCGAGAAATTCTCTAAGGGAGACGGCTCAGACCTCACCCGCCGCACATTGCTTGGCACGCTCAAATATCCGGTAGCGTATTCTCGGTTGGCGAACCCTGACCGCAAGCCGAGGCTGATCGAGAGTCCATCCGTCCTGAAGCTTATCGATCGCAACTGGTCCAAGCCACCCAAGTGCCACATGGATAGCGAGAAAACAGCCGTCGAGTGGATCTTGGAGATTATGGTGCCAACAGACCGGGACCTTTTTATGTCGTGCGAGGACCCGGCACCGATCAAGGGGGCCGAAGGGAAGGAGCCCGAACCGCAGCATGGGATCGCGCTGCACAAATCGTTTGACTGCAGTATCATGGATCTTTCCGATGACATCGCCTTCGGCGTTCATGATCTCGAGGATTCACTGGCCTTGTCGCTCATCGCAGTCGATGAGTTCGAGAGCTACTTGTCGCCCGAAGTCTGCCGCCACCACCTCGATTGGGTAAACTCGAGGAGGCGGGAGGGCTCCGACAACAACGTGTACGCAACGATGGTCAAGATGCTGTTTGGCGGGGGCGCAGACCGGAAGCACGCGATCAGCCGTCTAGTCGGGTACTTCGTCGAGCACTGTACGATCGAGGAGTTGACTGAATTTCAGGAGCCGCTCATCCGATTCCGCGCCAGCATGAGACCGGAGGCTCGCGCTCTTCTCAAGGCACTTAAGAAGCTTGTCTATGAGATCGTCATCCTCAGTCCGGAAGTACAGCACCTGGAATTCAAGGGACAGCAGATGGTGGTCGCCGTGTTCGAGGCGCTGCGCTCAGAACCGAAGGCATTCCTCCCGCGCCAGACCTTTGAACTCTATAATGCCGAGGCGGAGGGGTCCGGGTGATCTGCGACCACGTGGCTGGCATGACAGATGGCTTTCTCTTAAAAACATACGAGCGTTTGTTCAGCCCGAGGATGGGGTCGGTGTTCGATAGGCTGTGAGCCGGACAGGAGCAAGCGACGAGTAGCTGACGGTCACCGCAACGAGTTCGTTTTGGGCCAACCAAACGCCGCCGCAAGGCTTGGTCCTGGCGCGATCATTCCCGTCTCCGCGGATAGCCGGCGAATGTCGTATTGTCCTTGAGGACGACGAACACCCACGAGCCACACATCGTGGAGAACTGATAGTCCCAGGCAGTGGGAATCACACGGATGGGGGAAAGCCCGCACCATCCGTAGATTTTTCGGAGCCAGCCGGCCTTCGACGTGATGCCGCTCGCGAACCCTATGATGGCAGGCGCGGCGAGTAGGACGAAGCCCCACGCGAGCGCCCAGATCTTCGGGTCGGTATTGGAATTCATAACGAGATAGATCACCCAGCCGGACAGGGGGAAGTTCAAGGCGCTTAAGGTAAGAGCCGAACGAAATAGTCAGGCCCGTCCAGCCTCTGACCTGTAATGAAGTGCGCCCGAAACGACGAGATGATGTAGCCGGGCTGCACCACGAAGACGAAGGCGACATAAACTGCGTCAAGCGAGAGAAAATTTCCCATCCAACCCATGCCCCGAGCGAATCGCACCATTCTATGTGGCTCGGAATTGGCGCCTAGGTCAGCTCAACCAATTTGTCAAAGATCAGCTCTGTTACACATGGACTGTTCGAGCGGGGATGTCAGCTTTCTGAATGTGCGAACTGGGGAGTTCGGCTGGCACCCTTTCTCGTCCATCCTCCCGAAAAGAGACTGTCCGTTTTCGGCACGACCCCGACCATTAATACACATCGCGCCTCTCGATGTTCGCTTTTTGTGCTTCGATAGTCGCATAAAAGGGCAGTGTGGAACTCAACGGCGGCTCATTGGTTTTGCGGGTTCAGCTCGTGGAAAAGGTCCGTCGGCCTTCCGTGAATGCGGGTTTCCGCATCGCCTACCTCGATTTGGTCGATGACCGCCGGACAGGCGAGGCGGAGCCGTATCTCGCCCGAGAGTACATTCGCGCGCATGATTTCGACGAACGCGCCTATCTTTTCATCCGCAGTGAGAAACCTGCGTTTGACGGATGCAGTGGTGCTACGCTTGTGGAGCCCGGGGCGTCTCTATGCGGCAATCCTTCATCGTGAGCCGATGCTATTGTGCAAGTTTCGCAGCACTGCGGGTGGCGATATCGCCCAAGACAGCATGAAGAAGCGTTCCAACTTCCTGTTCGGCGACCCCGGGTGCAATTCCTGATTCGGACAGTTGAACGAGAATTGCCTTGGCGGTGTTGCGCCAGAAGGCGTTCGCGTCCTTCCCGTTCTTGGATTCCAGGACCCGGGCGATCCCTTCGACCAACTTCCGCCGCCGATGCAGCGGAAACGCGCTTATGTTTGAATCACACATCGATCACCTCACCCCTTCAGTCGCGCGAATAAGCATTGGCGGGTGAGAAAATTTGGTTAACAGCGCTTTTGGATAATGGTCCGCAATGGAATAAAGCGTCTACCCAACAAGCCAAGAGGTGTGCCGCGTGTTGATGATCGGCGCGTGCTGAACGGCATCTTCTGGGTGCTGCGCTCCGGTGCTCCATGGCGCGACCTGCCTCAGCGCTATGGCCCGTGCACCACCTGTTGCAACCGCTTCGTCCGATGGCGAAAAGCAGGTGTGTGGCTGCGCAGTAACGAGTCTACGGCCTAAGGTTTGCGGAGCCTCACGCCGGCGCGGCTGCCGTTCTCCGGGATGAACTCGACGCCGGCGGCCTAGAGGGCGATGCGCAAGGCAGCAACGGTTCGCTCTTGTGTGGAGCCCTGTCGGGCCGCGACATCTACTTAATGTCTATTCTAGACAGTCGCCGCGACCATAACTTTTGATAACAGGTCAGGGTCGCGGGATGCCGAGCCGCTTGAAATACCGGGTTACGTCCGGATGCTCGCGATCGTCCCGCCTCAACCGCGCAAGCGCGTCATCATCGCCGGCGAGCGCCATAGCCAAACCGGGAGCGCTTATTCTCCACGGAGCACCGGGCATTGTCTGGTTGTGAAGACGGTGCTTGATCACCAGCCGCCTGAGTGTGTCTTCGCTTACGTTGTAGTCGTACCTGAACAGATCAATGGCCCTCTGGACCGTGATCGCCTCTGCCCGTGGGATCTAGAGCGGCCGAAGCCGTTCGCCTGTTGCCGGCGCTGTTTTGACACGGCGCGCATTGGTCATTCGGCCCGTCGCGCTTTTCTGCGGCCCGCCGTTTCGCCCGACATCAGGGAACGATATCGCCCCCCATGTATTAGAAACCCATGGACACTATGGAACCCCACGGCCACGGGATGGCGGCCGATCTTTTGACATCGGAAGTTGCCAATGCCAGGCAGCGCATCCACCGGACCGAGCTCGCGCTTCAACGCACTGAAGAAATGCTGGCGGAAAATCTCGCGCTGTGCAGCAGGATACGAACTGCGGTCGAGGCCGCAGACCGCTTGGTGAAGATCGATCCCCCCAGCTTTGAAGGACGTCGCGCGGGTTGAACTGGGCCGGCGTTTCATTCGCCTTGCGGCACCCTGCCGCAAGAGCCTGCCCGTTGGCATCACAGCGTGAGCAAACATTGGACAGAAGCATTCCAACGTTCACGATGTGCAACGCCGACGCTAGATAGACACGAATTTCAGTTCAAAGAGCGAGGTTAATGCTGCGGCAAACGAAGGGGGCACGGGGGGTCTTCGCGCGAGCCAGTTATCCGATCTCCCGCTCAGAAATTTCTACCAAATATTCCGACCTCCTGATGGAACCCATTCGTTGCGGGCGAGTTGCGGCTCATTGGGACGGACTTCCCGAACATGACAACGAGCAACAAAGCAGACCATCAGTCTGTCTCCGAAGCGTTTCGGAAACTGATCCGTTCCGAAGGCTATCGTCATCACGTACAAACGTTCTTAAATCTGGAGGTCGAACCAGAACTGCCGCCAACCCTACAGTCATTACTTGCGGCTATTGATCGGGCCAAACAGGGCCCGACGGAAGAAGCTCCCTAGCCGGCTGGCTGAGCGTCAGCTCAAAGAGTATAGAGGCTCGCTTCGTGGCTTGTCCCCCTGATTCCCACGCAGAAGTTATCAAACATTCTTCTTGATTTTTCTCGACAGAGGATCATGAATGTTCTCTTGGGTTCTCGCTGAGGTGGGAGGCCTTGTATGAACGTTTGGACGAACTGCCGACCCGACAAAGTGACTGCCAAACACCTTGTTCACGAGCTGATACTACAAGCCCGTCGCGGCCAAATCATCTCCGTCAAAGAGACTATTGCAGCGGTGCGCCGAGACCGGCCACATCTGGCGGAAACTGACTGCGAGATGGTGGAGCTTATTGTCAATGTTGCCCCAGCCTTTGGCCTGTTCGTCGGGTTCGATCTTCGCGAATAACCGCCTCCTCAACAGGGCGGACCGTCGCGACACGGTCTCGATCAAAGCGGCATTACGCGAAGCTCGGGAGACTGCGCCTTATTTGGTGGCCTCCGACGAAGAACTAACCGAGGCAATCGTCGAGGCAGCAACTGCCATGGGCCTCTGCGTGGCTTTCGACGCCCGGGAGTAGCTGTCGGCCGACTTCGGTGACCTCGCAATGGGCGCGCGCCCGTATGCTGTCATTCATTCTCAATATTCCGGCCTTGGCGTGACAGTCCTCACATTAACGCTCTCGCCGAGGAGAAATAACCATCGGATGCCGCAGATTTCCGACTGGTCCTTTTACGCGATCGTCGCAACGAGTAGACCGACAACAAGCGAAATGACCAGGGCGACACCCACCGGAAGATGATGCATACCGGCTTCGTACCGACCGCTTAGATAACCGTCGATGAACCTTTGGAAACATCCCGTCACGGACTCAGACATGCCTAACAAACGGTAATCGTCCTCATCGCTGAGCCGGTTAGTAGAGACGAAACCCGCTAGCCGCCTGGGGTCCATTCATGGCTCTCCACTGGTTCAACCCTCCGATCCCGGTCAAGACCGAGCGTCCCGGGATCATCCACAATGTCAACAACGCCGAGGCAGCCGGCGAGGAGTTGATGAAGTGGACCAAGCGTGGCCCTTGCTGGGACCTCGCGGTGCGCGTTTGCATGGCCGTGATTTTCGACGAGATGGAACCTGAGGAGGCCCGCAAGGCATTCCTGGCTGCTGCAAAAGAGGAGGGGACATTACTCCCCCCAATGACAACCAGCTAAATTGGATTGCGGTATAAGGTTCTAGGTGTCTCAGACCAACACCGCCTTCGCGAAAGGAGCCCGCCGCCAAGCATGGAGATGAGAGGCGACGGACCCCCCCACAGCGGCTGCACATCCACGAAGTAATCCCGCTGCCGCCTCTAAACCCGCGAGGGCCTACATCGTTCCCTTAGCTGCAGCTAAAGCGGGGTTGGTCGGCGGGCTCTTGGCGCTCTAAGTTCCCTCTTATGGGTCCCCTCTGGTTCGCTCCCCCGGTCTACGTGAAGACGAAACGTCCGGGCATTCGCCATGGGGTCAGCCACGTCGAGGGAGCCGCGGAGGAGCTCATGGGGTGGGACACAAAGGGCCCGAAGTGGACCAAGGCGGTCCAATCCTGCGTGGATGCGTTCGAGGGCAGAGCCTCCCCCCAAGAGGTCCGTGAAGCCTTTGAGGCGGCTGCCAAGGAGGCCAACGTGTATCTCTCCCCTGAGCAGGAGGTATCATGGCGCCCATCTGGTTCGTCCCTCCGGTGTTCGTGAAGACTGAAACCGGTGTCAGGCATGGCTGCAACAATGCGAAGGAAGCCCTTGAGCAGCTCAAGATGTGGACCCGGCGAGGGCCTCGCTGGCATAAGGCGGTGACCCTCTGCCTGTCAGCCTTGGAGGGCGATTCGATTGACCCCCACATAATACGAAAGGCCTTTGAGGCTGCCGCTAAGGAGGCCAAGATGTATCTCTCCCCTGAGTAGGAGTTGTCGTGGCAACCCATTGGTTCTCCCCTCCGGTGTACGTCAAGACCGACCGACCTGGGGTCACCTACGGGTGCAACAACGTCGAGGGTGCCGCCGAGGAACTCATGAAGTGGACCAAGATGGGACCTAAGTGGAGGAAGGCTGTGCAACTGTGCGCCGACCCCTTTCAGGACCGTGTGACTCCGGAAGAGGTCCGTCAGGCTTTCGAGGCTGCTGCCAAGGAGGAGAGGGGGCTGCGTGAGTAGCAGGCCGGTGCCCATGGCTATGTTGGGAAGGACCCGTTAGGCTGTCTAATGCTGACCAAGTCCGCGCTGCTCGAAATAGACCCGGATACGAGAGCATTCACTCTGGTCGGCGCATTTATGGGCCATTTTGCACTTCTTGAAACTGGCATCGGAGCTGCTCTGGGCGAGGTACTTGGCGTCAATGGGGCCCGTCGAGTAATCATCAATCGTAACATGGGGTTCGACGAGAAGATCAAACCGTACCCACGGGGACCGGAACCGGAATGTCGGGTTTCTAAAGCCGATGGCAGAAAGCGGATATTGCTGGGGCGGCATTTGAGAGCACGTTCCTGCTCTTGATTATTGCCAGTGAGCTGTGCGCGCAAATCGGAGGATGGAAGGGCCGGAGGCAGGAAGTACGGCCTCAGCCCGAGGCGCTAATCAAGCGGGTCGGCAATGATCGCGAAAAGCTCAATACGACCTGCAGCGAAACTAAAGAAGGAGTCGCGCGTTGGACGCGAATAACGCTATTTCGTCTCTGAGTATGGTTTAGGTCAGAGTGGTCAAGCCAACGTCGCGTAAGGCAATCAATGCGTCGAGCGCTAGTCAAGCGAAGTCGCCCGCTCCTGACGAGGTCACTTTAGCGCCGCCCGCTTTCCGGCCGGTCCAACTCGCAACGCTCGTGGACACGGTCCCTGCCGGCGTTCGTTGGATCCATGAGATGAAATACGACGGCTATCGTATTCTCGTTGCCGTTGGCGGTGGCGAGGCGCGAGCCTACACACGATCTGGTCTGGACTGGTCTAGCCGTTTTCCCTCGATCCTCTCCGAGGCTCGCAAGCTCAAGGTGCGCTCCGCCCTGATTGACGGCGAAGCCGTGGTTGTCGATGTCGAAGGAAGATCTAACTTCCAGGCGCTTCAGAATGCATTGAAGGGTGCCCCGGCGACTATTGACTTTTATGCGTTCGATCTGCTGCAGCTCGACAGCGAAGATCTGACAAGGCTTCCTCTTGTTGAGCGCAAGGCGAAGCTGGAGGCGATCTTGCCTGCGAAAAATCCGGTCCTTCGTTACTCCGACCATATCCTCGGCCGCGGAGAAGAGCTGCTCGATCGCTTCTGCGCTGCCGGCCTTGAGGGCGTCATCTCAAAGCTCGCGGATTCGAGTTATGTGGCGGCCCGCGGCGCAAGCTGGCTGAAGATCAAATGCATCAGGCGGCAGGAATTTGTGATTGTCGGCTGGACGCCGTCCGACAAGGTCCGGGCGTTTCGGTCCTTGATCCTTGGCGTTCATGACCGCGGCAAGCTGCGTTACGCCGGGAAAGTCGGCACCGGCTTCGATACCGCTGAACTTCTTCGTCTCTTGAACATCATGGCGCCGCTTGAGCAGAAGGCCGCCACCGTCGACGCACCACGCGCCGAAGTGCGCGGCGCACACTGGCTCCGTCCGAAACTGGTCGCTGAGATTGCCTTCACCGAAATGACAAATGAAGGGACATTACGACATCCGAGCTATCTTGGTCTCCGCGAAGACAAGAAGCCGGAGGCGGTCGTGCTCGAGACGGAACGTCATGCAGCCGATCTCGCCGCGTCTGCGACAACCACCATCGCGATAAGTAACCGTGACCGCGTCATCTATCCGGAATCCAACATCACCAAGGGACAGCTCGCCGACCATTACGCAGCGGTCGCGGCGATCATGCTTCCTTGGGTTGGCAGCCGGCCGATCAGTCTGGTTCGATGCCCACAGGGCCGCGCGAAGAAGTGCTTCTTCCAGAAACACGACGCCGGCAGCTTTGGCGACAAAGTCCACCACGTCGGCATCACAGAGAAAGACGGGCACGAGGAACCATATCTCTATGTCGACGATGCCGACGGACTCATGACTTGCGTCCAGATGGGAACGATCGAGCTGCATGGATGGGGGGCTCGGATCGAGGATGTCGAAAAGCCCGACCGCCTCGTGTTCGACCTCGACCCCGATGAAGGCCTCGATTTTGAGGCCGTCCGCAACGCTGCCTTTCAGTTCCGCGCTATCCTTAAATCTCTGGGGCTTACGACTTTCCCGATGCTGACGGGAGGCAAAGGAGTGCACGTCATCGCGCCCCTCACCCCTGGCGCCGAGTGGCCAGAGGTGAAGGACTTCGCGTCTCGCCTGGCGCAGGCGGTCGCCCGGAGCGATCCGACCCATTTCACGGCCGTGTTGTCAAAGGCGCGCCGCAAGGGTCGCATCTTTGTGGACTATCTACGCAATCAGCGCGGGGCGACCGCGATCATGCCTTACAGCGCGAGATCACGTCCGGGCGCTCCTGTCGCGGCACCGATCACGTGGGCGGAGATGAAGACAATAGACGCGCCCTCTCATTTCCACGTGGGCGATGCTCTTGAATTAAAGAAACGCGCAGCCTCCAAAACTCTGGCGGGATGGGGTCGCGCTGACCAATCCTTGCCCAATCTGTAGCGTCCGACGCGGGAAGAGGCAGTAAAGCCGGGATTCAAACGGCAACGCGGCGCTCACGGCCTTGCCTCATTGGAACCTGCGGAGATCGGTCTCGTTTGGCTGAAGCCATGGCAAAAATCGATCCGAGGACCGTCGCCAGTCTTTTGAGGGAATACGCGCAACGGGCGTCTATGCGCGGCGACAATCCCTATCGCACAAAGGCATACTTGCGCGCGGCAGACAGTCTGATGGCGCTGTCGCAGCCGCTTGATCGGATCATCGCCGCCGGCGCCCTCACCAAGATCCCGGGGATCGGTGACGCGATCGCAGACATCGTGACCAAGCTTTACCAAACCGGCACGCACCCAAGCCTTGAGAAGCTGCGCGAGGATGTTCCAGCGGGCGTTATGGAGCTGTTTGCCATACCCGGGCTTCGTCCCGATAAGATACTGAAGCTTCATCAGGCGCTCGGCGTGAACTCGCTGGCGGAGCTCGAGGCCGCAGCGAGAGAAGACCGCATCCGCCCAGTCAAAGGCCTCGGCGCCGCGCTTCAGGCAAAGCTGCTGCAGAACCTGGCCATCGTGCGAAGCGGCGAAACGCAACTTCACCTGCACAAGGCCGCCGCTCTTCTCCACCATGCGATCATATCGGTGAAGCAACAGCATCCAGAGTTTTCGCGCGTGGAAATTGCAGGTGACTTCCGACGCGGTTGCGAGCTCGTTTCCGACTTCGCCCTGGTAGCGCAGGGCAGAAGGTCGACTGGAATCGAGGATACGACCCTCAGGCTTGTTGTCACGGACAGGAAGCACTTTGGCGCGAACCTGCTCGAAGCAACCGGTTCGGCAGACCACCTCAAGCAACTGAAGACGTTCGCGGCCGACAAGGGGTTCACCCTAAACGCCGACGGGCTTCATCGCGGGAGAAAGCTGATCGCGTCAGCGACAGAAGAAGAAATCTACCAAGCTCTAGACTTGCAGTTTATCGAGCCTGAATTGCGCGAAGGCAGGGACGAGATTGAGCGAGCGGCAAAGCAGAAGCTACCCGCCCTCATTCGGGATGAAGATCTGCATGGCATCCTGCATTCTCACACGACCGCATCCGATGGCACCGAAACGCTTGAGGCAATGGCGGAAGCCACGCGTAGGCGCGGTTTCGAATACTATGGTGTCGCCGATCATTCGCAGTCCGCTCACTACGCAGGCGGCCTTTCGTTGCAGGAGATTGCTGAACAGCACCGCGAAGCTGACCGGCTGAACAAGGCATACAATGGAAAATTTCGCATACTGAAGGGCATCGAGGCGGACATCCTGGCTGATGGCTCGCTCGATTACCCGAATCATATTTTGGAGCACTTTGATTTCGTCGTCGCGAGCGTGCACAGCCGCTTCAAGTTGCCGAAGAAAGAGCAGACGGAGCGTATCATTGAGGCGATCGGAAATCCTCGGACGACAATCATCGGGCACATGACCGGTCGCCAGCTGTTGCGCCGACCCGGTTATGATCTCGACGTCGACAAAGTCCTCAAAGCGTGTGCGAAACACGGCGTCGCTGTCGAAATCAACGCACATCCGTGGCGACTCGACCTCGACTGGCGCTGGCATCAAAAGGCACTCGATCAGGGCTGCATATTCAGCATCAATCCGGACGCTCATTCGATCCGCGAGCTCGACCACATGCATTGGGGTGTCGAGATGGCGCGCAAGGGCGGTGTCCCTGCGAAGCGGGTCCTGAATGCGATGCGTTTGACGGCCCTTCTTGCGCATCTCGAACGCCGCAGGCAAACGTTCTAATCTGCTTATGCGCCCGGCCTATCAGCGCAGGAGTCCGTCATTCTCAAAATCTTCCCAGCCGCGCAAACTGGAGTGCGAGTTCTCATCGGGGCCATAACCAGCTGAAGCTGCAGTTCCGCGACCGCTTCTTTGAGCACGTTTCATAGCGGCCCTCCCCGCGGCTCGCCGCCTATTCTCTGCAGCTGTCGCTGCGTCCTGTTCGCGCCAGACCGTTACCAGGTCGCGGTCAAGCACATCCTCCACGTGCTGCGGGTCGAACACGTGAAAGGTGATGTTCCTTGCCCGCCCGCGGAGTTTCACCGTTTTCGTCCCGGCGCTCTGCAAGCGACCATCTTTCAGCCAGCGGTGCCGTTCGGCCGTCGAGATCGTCAGAATGTCCTCGATTTCACGGGGGATTACGGGCAGGTCTTCGATATTCTGCAGTGCTTTGGATATGATCCCGAATACCACCTGCCCATCATTCTCGGCGCCCTCAGACAGGCGCAGGGTAAGCACGCGGGACTCGATATTGAGCAATTTACTGAACTCCGTTGGAAGGCGGGCGCGTATTTCGAGAAAAATACCCCTCGCTCTGACCGACGATCCAAACGTTGCAGCCGGGGTTAAAGGCCACTCTCCAATCAGCTTCGCTGTTGCATTGATTTTTCGGCGCGTGGACATGCCCCTTTATATAGGTCACCGATTGTCGGCAAGCGATGAGCCGATCGCAAAGCCAACATGAGTTCTAATCCGCCAGCGGTCTGAACCACGATGCCCTGAAGGCGCAACCACGATTGTTAGCGGGGCCGCTTGCAACTTCGGCTAACAGGAAGCGGCAGAGTTGATCACAAGGTGCGATATCAGGCGCGTTGCCGCCTGGCGGCTTTTTGGGGGCCGTTTGCTGTCCGTCCGGTTATTGCCGAGGGACCAGTTAAAGCCGCCGTTCGGCTCACGACCTCTTCGCGGAATACAAGGCAAGTTCAGATCCCGCGGAAGCCGACATTGAACTGCCTCTCCGTTTACACGTTTGGCAAATGTTGCGAATGGAGGGAGTTGCATGTTTGAAGGTTTCTCGCTGGAGCAGATCAAACTTCCGGAAGCGACGCTCAGAGTGCGGGTTGGTGGAAGGGGCCACCGCTTCCTGATGCTGCACTTCCTCGCACCCATGCCACTTGGCATCGCGTGGCGCCGATTTTGGCTGAGGAATACACCGTAATTTGCCCTGGTCTTCGGTGCTCGCCCTTGCGGTGTGTCGCAACACAATCAGCGCGTCCGGTTTGCCGTGAACAGATCTTGCTGATGCACCAGTTCGTCCGCGACGGGCTGACGGAGGCGGCGTGTGCCATTCGGGTGGATGGCCGAAAATAACCCCACCTCTGCATGACGCGAATTGTCCCAGCCCGGGTAGGCCGTTATCGGGTACAGGCAAATACCCTCGAATCGATGCTCCGACACCCATAGCGGCACGCACCTCGTCGCGGCATACATAGTGGAGCCAAGCCGGCCCGCCGGATCCCTCTGAGCCGGTCTCGGCAATGAACATCGGCTTACCGTACCGATGAGCAACCTCGAGCAACATTTCCGACAAAGCGCGGTACTCATGGTGTCCCATCGATATCGTCGGCCCGTTTATTTCCCATTGATTGTGCGGCTAGAAATTCAGGCCCACGACAATCGACAACATCTTCGCTCCCGCCCAACTCAGGTTCGACGCGGCCCAGCAACATGTCGTAAGCTTCGAACTGCCCCTGACGGGCGTTTTCGGCCCGACCCCGTTCGCTGCGGGTCCGGTCACGAGGAGCGATTTGGATAAGGGGCTCGGCCCAGACAAATCTGCAGGCGGGGTCGATCTCCCGCATTGCACGAACACCCGCGATGGCAGCCTTCACGAGATGCCGCTTGAACCAGCACGTTTGTTCGGCCCCACGCGGGAAATAGCCGACCTCAACAGCCCATGCGAAAAAGGAGATCTAGTTGATGGGACACAACAGAGGCGGTGTTCCCGCGATCGAACGCTGTACCCTCACGGCTTCTGCCGCGAACGAGGCATAGGCATCGATGAAATGCAGCGATCCCTGATCGACATGGTCTGGAGATCCGTAATGGAAGATGTCCCAGATAACCTGGACACCTGCCGATCGGGCCGCCTCGACCATTGGCGCCCAACTTGACCAGTCATAGGCGAAGCTTGCGGAACCGGAGCCTCCACCTGGTGCTCGTCCATACGCCCCACTTCGCTCATTCGAAGTCTTCTTTCAGCAGTCGGCTTCGAACTCGGCCGCCTTGTTAGGACCGGGAACCGCGTTGGCGAAATACCGCATCCAATGGGGCGCGCGCCATCTTCGTTGCTCAGTCCAGCTCGTCCTGGCGTGACCGGGTAATGCCGAACCGATTTGGTCGAGCCTTTGTTCCTGTGGTGGACTGTCCGGAGCTGGGTGGCGAAGGAGGAACAAGGAGGGCCGTGCCAAGTTCGGGGCGATATACCACCGCCGCCGATCGACTCGAGCGGCTGCTCAGCAACAAGAGAGGCACGGGATCACATGACCGTTCAGATTCGACTTTCCGAGATCGACCACGCCAGGCGCGAGGATCGTGGCGACGGCGCTTGGAGCATCGCACCGGACTTGGGCTATTTGCGCCTAGCAATCGTCAATGTCGTGTTCTTCGGCGCACCGGGCAGCGGAGATCGGAACTGGATGCTGATCGATACCGGGTTGCCGACGTCCCGCGGCAGCATTCTTGCGGTCGCGGAAAAGCGGTTTGGCACGAACGCACGGCCGGCCGCGATCATCCTGACCCACGGCCATTTCGACCATGTGGGAACGGTTCTAGACCTCGCGAATAGGTGGGACGTGCCTGTCTTCGCGCATCCACTCGAGCGCCCCTATTTGGACGGAACCGCATCCTATCCGCCACCGGATCCCTGGGTCGGGGGTGGACTGATGGCGCTGCTTTCGCCGCTTTTTCCACGGGGGCCAATTGATCTTGGCAACCGTTTGGAACTCCTACCTGCCGACGGATCGATCCCCGGAATGCCCGGATGGCGATGGCTACACACACCCGGGCACGCTCCTGGGCATATCTCGCTCTGGCGCGAGGAGGACCGCTCGCTGATCGTAGGGGACGCTTTCATCACCACCGGTCAGGAGTCAGTCTATGAGGTCGCCGTTCAGGATCTTGAGATGCACGGTCCGCCGCGCTACTTCACGCCGGACTGGGATGCGGCGGAAAGATCCGTGAAGCACTTGGCTGCCCTGAACCCGCACATGGTCATCAGTGGACACGGTGCGGCTGCCGCGGGAGTGGGCATGCGTCAAGCTCTTGACAGCCTGGCTGAGCGGTTCAGGGTGTTCGCCGTCCCGCCGAAATTGAAATTCGTGCGCGAGCCGGCGGCAGTCCAAGGTAGCTGAGGCTAACCGAGCCGCCGTCGTTCTGAAATATGGTCGAATTGGGCAGACTCTGTCTCTCGACCCGGTAGAGTTACCCCGTCGGGTCGCGCTCTCCATCGTCGCCGACAAACTCTGACAAGCGGAACAAACCCGGAAGGCGCCGGGTTAGGGCGTTCGATCGGCGTAGGGCGACTGCGGGCCAAGCGCCCCGAAATTCTGCGTCAGGAGAAGACGTCAGATGAAAACGAGAACCCGAAGGACGCGTGCTCTCCGCCGGCGAGCCGACCGGCAAGAAGTTGTTCGAGCCCACACGGGTCGTCATCCGCCAAGACTTGGCTTCGATTCGCTCATCGGCCAAAACCGTGGAGGAGATCAAATGGCAAATCTGGGAAGATTGGCGATCGCGATGCTTGGCGTTCTGGCATACCAAAATCGCGACAAGCTCTGTGAATTGATTCCGGGAGCGGGGTATCTTAACCCAAACGACCCGCAACGCAGAATTCTGGCTCAGATAACGAATGGCGTGTCGAGGGCTGACCTTGGTGAGATCCTCGACCGGTTCAGGGAGGTGGGGGCAGGATCGAAGGTCGACTCGTGGGTTGGCAGCGGGCCAAACCAACCGATTGAGCCAAGGGACGTCCAAGCGGCAATGGACGAAGGTACACTCACGTCCATTTCGATGCAGACGGGTCTTTCGCGCGAGGAGCTAATCAGAAGGATTGCGCGGGATCTACCCGAGACAGTCAACGAGATGACGCCGAATGGTGAATGGCCGCCTGAGCCGACACATGGCTTGGATAAGTCGACCCTGCTCGACAATGTATCCTAGGGGACACAGCCAGGAATGCAGCCGGCCAAGGCGAGATCCAGGGTGGCAACTCTACACGGGGGGACGCTCCTGCGCGATCGCCTTCATCCGCTCGCGAACCAAGGGTCTGTTTCGAGCGCGCCGAACGCTCAACTGGCCGCCATCCTGAAAATGCGGCACCGCTGCATCGCGGCGCCCTCGCTCGCGTATATCGGTGAGCGGAAGAAGGCGCGTTCCTGGCTGGCCAGAGCGCTGGCGATCGATCCGGACGACTTCGTGACGCAGTACAACGCCGCTTGCATGCATTCCGTGCTCGGGGAAGTGGAGGAAGCGGTGCGGTACCTGGAAAGAGCCGTCGGAGGAAGCGTGAGTCAGAACGTATTGGAACGAATCCGTCACGAAGTCATTTCGACGCCATTCGCGATCACCCGCGGTTCGTGCAGCTTCTTAGTTCACTTGCCTTGTGACGCACAGCTGTACTTGCACAAGCTTCGGCCTGCCTAGCAGCCGCGTTCGGTTTGGGTGGCGGTTCAACTGATCGCAGCAACACACGCTCTTCTGAAAGATGGAGTGTGAGCCATGAAGCAGCGAAGTCGCATCTACTACTCGGCCGCTCAGCGCCTGAGATTTGGGTTCGATGGCAGGCGGGCGAGTCGATGAGCTCGATCGGACGACGATTCGATCGGGAGTCTTCATCGGTCCGTTCTTGCCGCCGCGCCTGGGCCTTGCACTGGCGGGCTGCCGGCCTTGCCTGTCGCCGGTGGTGTTTTCCCCCACATTTTGCTGCCGCTGCTTGTGCTGCTCACCTGGCCGCTCGCCATGGGCAAGTAGTTCGCCCCGGCATCGTCTCTGCAGGGTTTGCTTCGTCGGCAAAGGACATCGCCAGCGGCCTCACAGCTGCGGTCGATCGCGGCCGAATCGGGATTGATGCTGGCCGACGCGCTGGCCGGCGGCCGCTTCACCCTGTTGAGCCTGCCGGCATTATTGCCGGGGCCGGCGACCGGTTGTTCGATGCGAAAGCCGAGGCTCTTAGACTACAATCGGAGATTCCTGGTTCCTTTGTCGATATCATCCCGCAGGCCGGCCACATGGTCCACCACACCGCACCGCTAGCTGTTCTCGCCATGGTGGACAGGGTCGCTGCCGCGGCCAGCATGAAGTAGGCCGGCACTGGCGGGATCCCGAAGAAGTGGAATCGTGATTTTCGGAAAAGATCATGCTCAAAAGCAATAGGTAGAACGCCGTCCCGACTCTATCGGGTGGCGAATCCGATGATTTACTTCACGGCGGCACGCACTTCAGCGAACCGCATCCTGTGCATCCATCCGCGCCGGTTCGGCTAACATCGACGTCGAGGTCCCGTATCTTGGGGATTTGGCCAGGGGAACGGCCCCAATTCCGTGTTCGGCTTCTGCCTCTCTTTGTGGCTGCCAGCATCTACCTAGTCGTCTGCAAATCGAGGCCACGGACTGACAAGCACCCCCGCACTACAAGGAGCTGGCGGTCGGAGAACAAATGTAGACATGTCGCACCATCCTTGCGGGTACGGCTTGCGATGCATACTGACGGTCGAGGGCTTAATGTAACCAAATCAACGGCTCGGCGTTTCGGTCAGCGCCGTTGCAATGAGCGAAGCCATAACCTCTGTCACGAGCATAGACTGCCGATTTCATGAATCGCAATTTTCTGGTGATCGAACCTGAGGAAGGCATTGCCGTGCTCAAGGGGCTTGCCTCCTCGGCGCGGATCTCGATGCTGAAACTGCTGCATGAGAAGGGGCCGATGAATGTCAACGAAATCGCCGCCGTGCTGTCGCTTCCGCAGTCGACCGTCTCGACCAACATCCAGGTGCTGGAGGATGCGGGGCTGATCCGCACCGAGAGAGCGAAGAAAGGCAACCGGAAAATCTGCTATCCGACCGCCGAAAAAGTGCTCGTCGTGTTCAAGAGCGAATATCGTGCGGTCAAGAACGACGCGATCGAAGTGTCGATGCCGATCGGGCTTTATACCGGCTTCGAGGTTACCGCGCCCTGCGGCCTTTGTTCGCCGGACGGCATCATCGGTCTGCTCGATGTTCCCAACACTTTCCTCGATCCGGACCGCATGAAGGCCGGTCTGCTATGGTTCACGCGCGGTTTTGTCGAATACCAGTTCCCCAACAATGCCAAGCTCGCCAATGCCGAGATCACCGGACTCGAAGTTGCGATAGAGCTGTCTTCGGAAGTGCCGGGCACCAGCGCCGATTGGCCCTCGGACATCACGCTGACGATCAATGGCGTCGATGTCGGCACCTGGACGTCGCCGGGGGATTTCGGCGACAAGCGCGGCGTCTTCACGCCCACCTGGTGGAAGCTTAAGGGCTCGCAATACGGTAAGCTGAAGAACTGGCGAATTGCCAATGACGGCACCTATGTCGACGGCCTCAGGATTTCCGAAACCGGCCTCGCCGCACTCGATCTGAAGAGCCATCATTCAATCCGCGTCCGTATCGGCGTCAAGGACGATGCCAAGCGCCCCGGCGGGATCAATATTTTCGGCAAGGGCTTTGGAAATTACGATCAGGACATTGTGCTCAGGATCAAAACCGCGTGAATCGACTGGCCGCGTTGCTGCGCTCAGTTACAGTTCATTGCTAGGCTAGGCTTGCAGCTGGCACCGCCGTCCATGAGGCGACCGGCTTGCCTGACGTGTATAGATCCCTCGTCGCAAGCTTTGCCCACTGGCTGCGAATCCCCTGCTACCCTCAATCACCAGTACAAAGGGATCCGTCCCACCAACCAACAGCCAGATTATCCTCCGTTCCGGCAAATGCCGGAACTTACCATCTAGGCAACTCTCGAAAGTATATGCCGATCCAGGTCACACTTAGCCAACCCGAACCGCCAGCGATGGTTCGTAGCCTCACGCCTGCTCTGGTAGAACAAAGTCAATTGCCGGCCTTCGATCATTACGGTCGAATGGCCATTCTCGCCGGGCTCACCAGGGTCGAGAACGGGGCCAACGGAAACGTAGGGACCCTTGACGTCATTGGCGATGGCGAAGAAGACGCGCTGCCGGCTGCCGCGCGGACCTTCGGGGAGGAAGCAGGTGGCGTTAAGAAGCACACGACCGTCCGGCAGCTCGACGAGCTGCGCGCCTTCGATCCCCCATTCGTAATCCGGGTGTTCGCGCGCATTGTGATGCGGCACGTCGAGATGATCGAGTATCTTGCCGAGACGTTTCCATGGCCCGAACCAGGAATCGGATTGGCTGCGCGCCAGATAGACATCAGGCTGGGGCACCCTGGTGAATTTGGGCATGCCTGAATAGACGATATAGCGCTTGCCTCCGACGATTGCGGGGTGGGGATCGTAGATGCCGTCCTCATCGGTGTCGGGCAGCGACAATATCGCCGGATTGAGCACCACCCAATGAAAGCCGTCATTGGAGACCGCGTGCTCGCAACGTCCGCCGGACTTCATGAATTCGGTCTGGATAAACATGTGGAAGACGCCGCACTCATGAATGACGCCGGGCGCCGCAATGCCCGATCCGGTTACCGGCAAAACGATCGCCTCGTGCTCTGTCCAGGGTCCATAAAGATCCGGCGCTGTGGCGTGGAGGATTTTCCAGCTCTCGGTTGTGACGGTGCCGCTGGAGCCGAAGACGTGCCAGAGCGTGCCATCGAACACCGGACAAGGGTCCTTCAGATCATCCACAACCTGCGGGTGAAACAATGGAAAGACGTTGGTTTCAAAGTCGATCTTCATTCGCCAGCCATCCCTCGATTCGTCTCGGGCTCCATTCAAATGAACCACCGGCGCGACTCAGATGAATCGATTCCAAGCGTATTTATAGCTCCGCTGATGAACGGTTGTTGAACGATTGAAGGATTTGAACCGCTCTGTGGCAAAGGGCCACATTTGGGGAGCCCGACCTGACGCGAGGGGCTTCATCATGTGGATCGAATGGGGGCGGCCGGCTCGCCCCTTCTCTGTCGAGCCGTCGCAAGTGGAGCGGACGGCTGGTCTCGCCCGAGACAGTTTGGAGCTATGGAACAACTTATCGGGATGGAAGTTATATAGAAGGCTGCGAACTTCATGTCAAAGCTGCCTCGATTGACTTTTGTTAGTCGAGGCATTTTGTAACTATATCGAAGGATAATCTACATGGAAATGGCGGCGGGCCGGGCCAAAACACCAAAAAACCCTGTACAACCGTCTATTTTAATTTGCTTTTCACACCTCCGATGGAACTTCGTATATCAGAGACCACAACACATTCTGACCCTGGCGTCAAAGCAGCAACAGCTAATTTACTTCGAAGAGCCGATCTTCGATGAGAGGCGCCACCCTTCGATGCGGGTGCACAATATTACCCCCAAGATCAGAATAGTGACGCCGCTGATCCCAGTTGGTACTTCCGCGACCCGGGCGGACGCAATCCAGCGCAGGTTCGTCGATCAGATCCTCGCCTCCACGCCGCATGACCGATTGACGACCTGGTATTACACGCCCATGGCGCTACGCTTCAGCGATCATCTCGCCTGTGACGTCTGCGTCTACGACTGCATGGATGAACTCTCCGCGTTCAAAGACGCTCCCGCAGAGTTGACGCAGTTGGAAAAGGCGCTGTTGCAACGTGCCGATGTCGTCTTCACGGGCGGGCAGAGCCTCTACGAGGCCAAGCGCAGCTTGCATCGGGCGATCTTTCCCTTCCCGAGCAGCATCGACGTTACCCATTTCCATCAGGCTAGGGCGCCAGGTGAAGACCCGTTCGACCAGGCCGACATACCTCACCCGAGGGTGGGGTACTTCGGGGTCATCGACGAACGGCTCGACCTTGAACTTATCGCGCATGCGGCTGCGGCAATGCCAGACGTGCATTTTGTCATGCTCGGCCCTGTCGTCAAGATCGATCGGGCGAGCCTTCCCACGGCAGGCAACCTGCATTGGCTGGGCGGCAAGTCCTATGCAGACCTGCCGAACTATCTCAGGCATTGGAGTGCCGGCTGGATGCCGTTCGCGCTCAACGATGCGACCCGCTACATCAGCCCGACCAAGACTCCCGAGTTTCTTGCGGCAGGACTGCCGGTGTTGTCCACGGCGATCGTCGACGTTGTGCGTACCTACGGCGTCGAAGGCCTTGTCGAGATTGTCGAGGCGGAGGACATCGAGGCCAAGCTTCGCTCGATCCTGGCCCACCCCCGCGATTTCCTGGTGAAGAAGGCCGACGCCTACCTCGCCGACATGTCCTGGGAGAAGACCTGGAGCGCGATGGCTGCCCACATCGAGCGCGCCCATGCGATGAAGAGCGTCGTCCCATTCCTGAGGAGGGCGTGAGCGTGTTCGACTGGTTGATCGTAGGGGCCGGTTTCGCCGGCAGTGTGCTGGCCGAGCGTATCGCATCGCAACGGCAGGAAAGCGTCCTGATCATAGACCGACGAAATCACGTCGGCGGCAATGCCTATGACTGCTACGACGAGGCGGGAATACTAATTCACCGTTACGGGCCTCACATCTTTCACACCAACGCCCAATCGATCGTCGACTATCTGTCGCAATTCACGCAATGGCGGCCTTACGAACATCGTGTGCTGTCGCTTGTCGATGGAAAGCTGCTGCCGATACCGATTAATCTCGACACCATAAACCGCCTCTACGGCCTTGAATTGACGTCCGAGCAGCTGCAGGACTTCTTCGCTTTCCGACGCGAAACGGTCAAAGAAGTCCGCACCGCCGAGGACGTCGTGGTGAGCACAGTAGGCAGAGAGCTCTACGAGAAATTCTTCCGCGGCTACACGAGGAAGCAGTGGGGTGTTGACCCTTCCCAGCTGAGCAAGTCGGTGACGGCGCGAGTCCCAACCCGGACCGATCGGGATGATCGCTACTTTGGCGACACTTTCCAGAAAATGCCGGCAGGCGGGTATACGCGCATGTTCCAGCGCATGCTGGATAATCCCAAGATCAAGATCATGCTGCAGACCGACTACCGCGAAATTCGCGACAAGATCCCCTTCCAGCAGATGATCTATACCGGTCCGATCGACGAGTATTTCGACTGGAAGCTTGGTCGCTTGCCCTACCGTTCGCTGCGCTTTGAGCACACGACGCTTGATTGCGAGCAGTTTCAACCGGTCGCCGTCGTCAACTATCCGCAGACGGAAAAATACACACGGATCACCGAGTACAAGCATCTGACCGGTCAGCAGAGTCCGAAGACCAGCCTCACCTACGAATACCCCACCGACGTCGGAGATCCTTATTACCCGGTGCCGCGGGCCGAAAACGAGGCTTTGTACAAACGATACGAAGCTTTGGCCGCGGCGTGCCCGGAGGTCTGGTTCGTCGGACGTCTTGCAACATATCGCTATTACAATATGGATCAGGTGGTCGGCCAGGCATTGGCTACGTTCGGGCGCATTCAGACACGCCTGCCAGCAAACGGGATGCTCGTCACGCCGACGCAGCGCGAGGCGGCCGAGTGAATGATGCGCCGGCCTGACCGGCGTCGGGCGACCCACGGCCAAAGAGACCAACGATGTTGCTTCTCGGCGAACAGCTCTAGATATGCTGTGCTGTTGATGCAGCTGAAAAGCGCGCACTGTTCGTATCAGCGAGGCTATAGCGCGCTTGCTTGTTGTTCCTCAAACGCCAAGAACGATTGGCGCTGGCGCTCCAACTCGTCCGCAAGTGGCTTGCGAACAGTGCGCGAGCCGTCCGCATGAATGGTGGAGAACAAGCCGACTTCGGCGTGGCGCGAATTGTCCCAACCTGGGTAGGCCGTCACCGGGTACAGGCATATACCCTGAACAGGTGCACCGAGGCTCGTCGCATCGCGCACTTCGTCGCAAACGTAGTGAAGCCAGGCTGGCCGCCCTGAACCTTCGGCGCCGGTCTCGGCGATGAACATTGGCTTCTTGTATCGTTCGGCGACCTCGACCAGCAATTCCGAAAGTGCACGGTATTCGTGGTGCCCCATCGGTATCGTTGGGCCATTCAAGTACCATTGGTTGTGCGGATAGAAGTTGAGGCCGATGACGTCGACAAGGTCCTCGCTGCCGCCCAACTCCGGTTCCACGCGCCCGATCAGCATGTCATACGCCTCGAATTGGCCCTGGCGAGCATTTTCGGCGCGCCGCCGCTCGGGGTGAGTACGGTCACGAGGAGCAATATGGATCAGCGGTTCGGCCCAGATGAACCTGCAGCCGGGTTCGGCCTCCCGCATGGCCCTCACGCCGGCGACCGCTGCCCTGACAAGGTGTCGTTTGAACCATCCACGCTTGTTCGGCCCGACGCGGGGGAAATAGCCGACCTCCACAGCCCATGCAAAAAACGAAATCTCGTTGATCGGGCACACCAGGGGAGCCACCCCGGTAACGGAGCGATGAACCCGAACAGCTTCCGCGGCGAAACGGACGTAGGCCTTGATAAACCCCGGGCCACCTTGGTCGATATGGTCTGGCGAGCCATAGTGGAAGATATCCCAGATAATCTGCACCCCGGCCGCCTGGGCTGCTTCGATCGCCGACGTCCAACTCGACCAGTCGAAGACTCCGGGCGCTGTTTCAATCAGGTGCCAGCGCAAGCCGTCGCGGATCGTGCGAAGCCCCAGCTCGGCACAACGGCGATAGTCGGCATGTGCATGGATGTCATGTGAGGTCGCGCGGATCAGATCAAGACGGGCCCCGTCGGCGCGCCTGTGGGAGGAACACTCGAAACCAGCCATGAAAAAGCTGTCGAACCCGGAAGAGCCTGCCGTGGGCCGACGGGCGGTATCCTCGTTCATACCAACATCCTGTCGCCCAAGGCGTGGGCAAGTAATCGCATTCGCAGTCCCCCATTGTCAGTTCCGGTGGCCTAGTCGAAACCGGTCGGCCACCACCACGTCGACGGCTCGGCGGCTGCGGTGTACACGTGTGCCTGGATTGGCGAATACAACCAAGCTCCAATCCCGTCTGCCGGGGGCCGCGGTCGCGTCGATTCGATCCGAAGTTATGCGGCCTGTTGCATCGCCCGTTCGTTGACGCCTGTTTCGCCTAGTCGGGTGAGCGCCTCATCGGTTGCTTTTTCTTCCTTGAGCGTCTGTTCGAGTAGCGGGACGGCGTCTTTCAAGCCAAGTAACCCGGCCCATGTGACAAGAGTCCCGTAGCGCGCTATTTCATAATGTTCGACGGACTGGGCTGCAGCCACGAGACCCGCGTCCAATGCCGGAGCCTCCTCGAATTCCTCCAAAATCTCCTGTCCTTCTTCGATGATGCCGTCGATCGCCGGGCACGTTTTCCCTTGGGCTCTCTTGCCAAAGGCGTCGAAAACTTGCTGCAGACGCTCGATCTGACCTTCCGTCTCGTCACGATGTTTTTCGAACGCCGCCTTCAACTCTTCGGACTCCGCGCCCTTTGCCATTTTCCGGAGCGCCGTCAGAATCTTGCGTTCGGCGTAGTAGATGTCTTTCAGACCATCATAGAAAAGGTCTTCCAAGCCCTTGGAGCTGCCCTGAGAGCTTTTTTTCGTCGCCATTGTCATCTCCTCTTTCATTTCTATCGACGCATGCATGGCTCTAACTGGACCAGTCTCTTGTTGTTCCTTCGGCGACGGCACACCGGCAGCCAACAGCGAGCGACGGTCGGGTTGACCGCTGATTTCAGTCCGCCGCGCCAGCAGCGGCTTGAGCATCTCGGCTGCGCTCCATTGCGGAAGTTCCGGAATGAGGATCGTCTGCCTGAAGGGTTTCCGCTGTCATCGAGTCCTTGCGGCCGCATTTTTCGCAACGGACCTTTGCCCGCACCTGATCAAGGTTCCCGATCTCTTCTCGGGCCCCCAATGGCGTCGAACCTGGACGAAGTTGCCGACCAGATCAGCAGTGTATAGGGGCCGCGGACCTGTTTTCCGATGTAGTTGAACTCACCTTGAGGCAGCTGCTCGCGCAGGCGTTTGGACGACAGGCGGACGGCATCATGGCCTCTAAATTCGAATTCGAGGTCAAGAGGACCACGTCCACAGCATAGTTGCACCTAAGATCCTCCTCGATGTCGCCAGCGGCGCGAAGCCTCAGATGGTCTTCGAAAACCCCTCTGCGGACCGAGCATGTCATGTCTCCTTTGCAGTACCGGAAAGGCCGTGGACAGCCGTGTCGTCCTTCGCGATGCTGAACGGATGCGACGGCGGTTTGTTCCTGAGGCCAACATGCGCTGGAGCCGGATTGACTTGCACCCCCGATCACAAACGAATGAGAACATTCAATCGGGGTCCTCATGGCTTCCGCCATCGACATTCTGGCATGCTGACCAGCGACGAGGTCGGCAATTGTCCAGGACTAGAGCGGCCGGCCAGGTGCAGCGGTGCCGGGGGGACCTCACGCTCCAAGGCCGTCCTGGCCTTCGCCAGCGACAACCACAAGGCCTGCAAAAAAGCTTCATCTGCTTGCGGTGTTAATCCGACCTCCTTGCAATGTTCAACGATCCTGTCCTGGATCGACACTGCGGTTTCATACCGTTGGACAACCCTTGCCAGAACGTCCTGACAGGTGCCAATCGCCACCTCCCGAATGTGGTCAGCGACGGGAGAGAGGGCAGCACGGGTGACATCATGAGCAACGGGGGCGTCCCGATCAGTCGGATGTATTCCGCCTCGGGCTGCCCATAAGAACGATCCGCCAACGCGCGTCTATAGCAATAGCTTCAGCCTTCAATTGAACAAAGCAATCGTGTGGGGACCGGTCCTCACCCATGACCAGGGCTGCCCCGGTCATACCGTCAAAGCCAATAAGGCCAACCTCGGCCTCGACCTCAGCCCGAAGCTTCGCCACCATTAACCCGAGACCGCTCTCGAAGAAATCGACGGTGTCAATCGGGACCGAGGTCTGCTCCAGGTGCGTCCTCAGTCCCAAGTGACGGGCTTCGAGGTGAGGCTGCAGCAACGTCAGATCCGGTGCGCTCAGGCGCCGCAACAGTTCGTTCTTGAACGAGGTTTCCATCTGCGCTGTCTCCCGATCGGGGCGGAAGGGCGATGGTCGCTCACAGCTGAGGACGCCCTAACAATTGTCGACAGTCAGGGGAAAGTATACCTAAAAGGGCGGGGAGTCTCAAAAAGCTACTAGGCTGACCAGAGAAGCTCGTCAGTCTGGCGATCATCAAGATGCTGCTAACAAGCAGTGTCCGCCTCTACTGGTCGAAGGTTGCCTTCGCAATCTGGTGTGCGCCTTTTGTCGAAGCATACGGCCCCAAACTGATTCATCCTCTGGGGAAGCCAAGCGGTATCGACGCTGCCTGAAAACTTACGCGCAAGCTCCACACTTTCGGGGGGCGCTTTGTCGATCGACCAGAGTAGCCAAGCACCCCTTCTGTATCCCATAGTATTCGTCTTCGCCTATTGCTCCGGAACGGCAGAGGTTTGCGGACGATTTCGTGCTGCTTCGGCAATTTCCGGGATGTATTTCGTCGCGGTGCAGCTTCGGTTCACATTGGCGCGTGCGTCGAATACCTCTTTCTCGCAGACCCGCTTGGCGAGCTCGATAGGCACATGAACTGCCAGAGGCACTTCCACCTCGGAGATTCCAAGCTCCCTTGCGATCTGCTGTTTCACTTCGTGCCTGCCAAGCGAAACGTCGACGCCGACATCCTGGGCATCTTCGGTTGTCGATGATGCGCCTTGCCCCGGCAGATCTTGCTGCTCGGTCTGAGCAAATGACTGCACGGCAAAAAGCTGCAAGGCGAACACGGCGAGCGGCAAAATTCGTTGGAATACTCTCATGCCTGGCTCCTGCAGGTGCCTTTAACAACGGCAAAGTATTTGAAGCGTTCCAGAGGCGGGGATGCGCGCGCTCAGCGGCAGTCGAGGCGGGTTTTTTCTGTTGGAATACGATATGGCGACCGTGGTTGGGTGCGACAGCCGACTGTGCTGGCACATCGGAGTGTAGGAATTTGCCTACCGAGAAAGAAAGACAAGCCAGAGACGAGCGCGCCTCGGATGCTGCACGAGGATTGACCGACATTGAGCGTGCGGCACGAGACGCAAAGACCGCGGCTTCGGGAGCAGCGCCTGAAGGCCGCACTTGCTGTGACGTCGGCCCGCGGCATCTAAACCGAAGAGGACACCAAAACCGTGAAAGCCTAGCAGTCACTTGCACCACACGGACTTGCATTCAACCCCACGGTGCTCAAGATCCAAGTAGGCTCTGCAGCTCTCTAGGCTCAGAACGTCGTGCACCCAAGTTAGATCCTGCTGCAGCAGTCAGGACTACCCCAGAACGAATATGGCCAGCAGGGCAACAAAGAGAACAAGGGCGATCGCGGCGCCCCAGATGAGGACCTTTCCGGTGCCGCGTTGCTCTTCCTCGCGAGAAACGTCTTTCGCCATCCATGCATCCTTTGCGAAGGTCCAAACTGAGCAACGTGCCGTGCCAGGCTGTTCCCAACGCTCTCGGAGCCAACTTGGTGTCAGTCCAACTGCCGGTTGCCGTAGGGCTTCTTCGCTCTAGCGCTATCGGCAATACAGCGCGGCTCTCCTCTGAGCGCGACCGCAGCTCCCTTCAGGCATGATGCGCGAGCAGGCGGATATGTATCTGACCGAAAGCAAACAGAAGCCAGGCCTGCCCACTGAAAGCACAAGCAAGCACAAGGTTCCTCAACTGACGCTCGGCTGGCGGCAACTTGCTCGCCAGCCGAGTTGAGTTCAGGCGGTGGTCGGGGGAGATCAGCCAGCCACACGCTGGTGATTCCAACCTGAGCCGATGTGCCAATCAGCAACCTTCGTCGGTCTTTTTGACCTGGCCTGGCGCGGCGGTGTTGGCTGCTGTGTCCTGCTGACCTGGCGCCGCCTGCTGAGCGCTGCCAGTCTGCTGGCCGGGCGCGCAGTCTCTGGCCGAGTTCGGATTTGTGGTGCCGCTGGTGGTGGTCGTGTCGGTGCCTTGATCGCCGGACATGTTGGTCCCGCTGCTCGTCGTGCCGGTGCCCTGATCCGTCGTGCTGGGCATGGTCGTCGTGGTCGAGGTTCCGCTCGTCGAGGTTCCGCTCGAAGTTCCGCTGGTCGTCTGGGCAAAGGAAAGCCCGGCCGACACCGCCAGCACGGCCGAAGCCAAAAGGATGCGTTTCATCTTCTTTCTCCTGTCTGAATGCGCGGGATGCGCCTGGCAAATTGAACAGGCAGACAGAAGGAGTGTTCCCCGATGAAGTTCAACTTTTGTAACTCTGGTCGTAGGTCAGCCTTAGGATGGCCGGCGTATATTAGAACCTCATGACGGCGGCTCGAGTCGAAAAGCAATCAACGAGCGGAGAGGCCGTCGCGTTCCTTGTGACTGCGGTGGCGCGGCGAGGCACAAGGCTCAATGCGGAGCGCCAGCGGCCGCGATCAGCGCCTCGTCGAGAATCCACTTCAGCTTCGCCGAGCGCTGGTAGGTTCATCTGCTTGCCGTTCTTACTTGCCAGGAACGACATGCAGCGGTCGCAGTATGCCATGCGGGACCTTCAATATGTCGCCGCGTCGGATGGCCAGGAAGCGGCCAGTGCCAGTTGGACTTTGTGATGGAGCGGCGCAGCGGCGAGCGTCCACGGGCCGTTTTCCTTGCGCCGATCTTCCCGATCTTCGCCTTTTCCACGCATCGCTGCAGGATTTTTCGCGAGGTGAATTGAGACCCGCCACGGCGCTGATCTCTGCGACGGTCAAGGCCCGTTCGGCGGGCTCTACTCCGGAACAATGTCCTCTTCTGAAAGTTTCCTTAGATCGCAAAGGAGATTCGAGATGTCAGAAAGCCGCGAATGGTTTGTCCAATGGCTTAGAGATGCCCATGCCATGGAAGAGCAGGCCGAAACGATGTTGAACGGGCAGTTGAGTCGTATCGAGAATTATCCCGAACTGAGCGACCGAATCCGACAGCACCTCGGCGAGACCAAGCAACAGGCTGCCCGGCTCAAGACTTGTCTCGATCAGATGGACGAGGGTTCATCCACGATGAAGGATGCTGGCGGTAAGCTGACGGCGATGGCGCAATCGCTGAGCGGCGTCTTCGCTGGAGACGAGGTGATGAAAGGATCCCTCGCGAGCTACACGTTCGAGCACATGGAAATCGCCTCCTACACGATCCTGATTGCCGCTGCTCGATCGCTCGGCGAAAGCGAGGTACTTCGGGCTTGCGAAGAGAATCTGCGAGAGGAAGTCGCGATGGCGGATTGGCTGAAATCCCGTCTTCCCTCCACGACCGAGCAGTTCCTTGCGCGGGCCGAAGCGGACAGCGACAGCGCCAAGCGGTGATCGGGTAGGAACGTAGTAACCGTAAACTGGGTGATCGGGATTCGTCCGCTAGCGCGTCCCCCTTCGTGAACGCTGGGCAACGAACACGCCTAGCAGGCGGTCGTCGAGCTGCGCATTTCGAGAAATTGCAACGACGAGCGATGCTAATATTGCGGCGTCGTCACTTAGAGAGTCGAAGCGTTCGCCTGCGCAAGCCTGGTCAAATACGCATTGGCAATAGCCAGATCGGAAGGGCTAGCGCAGCGCTCGGCGAAATAAAGCTCGAGTGGGCGTGTTAAAACGTTCCAAACGAGGTCGCGATAGCGGAATGCCCGAGAACGCTCTAGATGACTGAGCAGTTGCGTGCGCGGGCACCGGCAGCGCCAAGCCGGATCGGAGAAAGTTCGTCCTGACAGCGGACAGAGCGCGCCGTTGCGCTCACGTTATGGGGTCGGCAGCACTTGCACGGTTTTCGGGGTGAATTCCGCTTCAGCCGGTCGCTGGCGGTTTCGCTGAAGGCCGTGACCGACCGGCCGACGATCATCATGCTCGAAGGGGTTGACCGCTTTGTCCGATCTTCTCCGCCGTGCGCATCGTCATCGCGCCGTCCGTGGTTCCAGAATATGCAATCCGATGGCTGAACTCGTCGGGACTCGATAAATGTCAGCGCGGCATCATACTTTGCCTTCAGGACGACTGTTTCTCTGCAATGACCTCTGTCTACGCTCTTCCAGTTCGGTCGGTGTCCATCTGCTCATTCACACGTCGTTGATAGGCAAAGCCGACAGCCGCGGCGACTGCCAAACCTGCCGCCGCCAGAAGGAGTTTGTCCTCGGTATGCTCATTGCCCGATGCGTCTTGAACAGCTAACGAAGCTTCATCGAAGGGTGCGGATGCTCTCGCGGCAGTCTCGCCCTCGTGCGGCCCAACGCCGCTATGGCGGATACCCGCAGCTAGACGTTCTGTCTTCTCTTTTACAGTTTCCTTGGCCACGCCGGTCAACTCGGCAGCTTGGCGTTTTATTTTACCAGCCGTTTCAAGAGCGAAATCACTGACGCTTTCCGCCAAATCACTAGATTGCTCCTTCAGGCGCTCCTTGGCGTACGATAGGTGATCCACCTGCTGCTCGCCGGGTGGCCGGGCCGAATTGGTCCGCAATAAGCTGAACAATCCCGCTCCGACAAGTGCGGTTGCGATCGGCGGACGGCGGAGGAAACGCCACCCCAAACCGGCCCCAATCGCCAAAGCAGCGCTCGGATTGGCAGCCGCCTTGGCCTTGAGATCGTCAATAATCGCCTGCGCCACCGATTGCATTGAGGCTCTTGCTTTCTCCACCAGGGCATCCTTTGCCTCAAGCGCTTCGTGTTTCAAATCATCGGTAAATTCGGAGAGCGTGTTTGGCGACCGAAGTGTCGACAAGTCCTCGGCGAGCTTAGCCCGGGCAGCCTCAACTTCGTATTCAAGATGCTCAAGTTGCGGATCGGCCATCATAAATCTCTCTTGCCACCGGGGCGGGCAGGTTTGCTCGACCGAGCGTTGCCCGACCGCTGCGATTTGGCCGTTATTCCTTCCGAAGGGGTGGCGCTGCCCGGTTGCAGCTTGGCGGCCGGAGTGGATGAACCGCTCGATCCACTTGGGCTTGGCGAAGGCGGCTGCACGGGTTCACTTGATTGCTCTTCTGACAAGGCGCTTCCAAAGGCGCCCGCAACGTCCCTTGCGACCTCCTTCAGGCCGTCCGAATTCAGCCCATGTTCCTCGGCGGCGCTTTTGAGCCGTTCGCCCGCCTTTGATGTCGAGGACTTCAAGCGTTCCCCAGCTTTTTCAGCAGCATCCGTCAATCGCTCTCCTGCTGGGCCGAGCGTGCGCCTCTCGACATCGCTGGCCGGCAAAGCAGCAGCTATGGCGGCACCGGCTGCGAAGCCGGCCAGAACAAAAGCCAATGGCTGTTCTTCCACCATGCGGCCAATCGTGTCTTGCAACGTTGATTGGGCTTGCTGCACCACGCGCCCTGACTTCTCGGATACGGAGCGACCGGCCTGTTCTGCGTATGACGCGGCGGATGATGCGTAGTGACTTGCGGTTTCACTCACCTTCTCCCCAATGCCGGCTAAATTGTCGCGCATGGCCTCAGCTGTCTCGCTAGCCTGTTCCTGCGCTTTTGACGCCCCGCCGCTGGCGGTGCGTGCGTGCGGAGCATTTTGGCGCCCGTTGGTTCCACGGGATTGCTCGCGATGCCCGGCACTTGAACCGCGGCTGCGCATTAGCAGCGCGCACCCTGCTGCGACGAGCAGAAGGCCTTCGGGATTGTTCCTAGCGGAGCTGAGAAGCCATTCTTTCGTTCCAAAATCCTGGACCTGTGAATTGCGGCTCATGTTAATTGCTCCTTGGTTGTCGCAATATCCTGCTTTATTTGGCTTATAGAGTGTGTCGGCAGAAGTTCTTTTTGCGCATCAGCGCGGCCCCTATAGTAGGCGAAAACAGCGGCAGCCGCCGTTGCGGTCGCGACTATGAGACACGACCAGTGCAGGGCTATCCCTAAGCTCGAGATTCCAAGTACGAGGGCTTGCATTAGAAGCAGAGCGGCGACCACTCCCAGCGCGCCAGCAGCAGACATCCACACACCTGCTTGGAGCTTCGTTGAGACGTTGGCGGACAGCTCCGCATGCGCCAGGCGCAACTCTTTTTGAAAGAGGTCCGCGGCGTCCGCCAACACTGCCGACAGTGCTTGAGGGAGAGGCGAATTCTTCAGTTGTTCCTGTGCCATCAGATCAGTTCGCTCCCGGCCGCCTTTCCTTGATGGATTCTGAAGCGGGAGGCGCGCTCTTCAGCGTGCGGAATGTCAAAAAACCCGCTACGGCGGCCAGCCCAAACACCAAACCCGGCTTGCGCCTGGCCAAATCGGACGCTGCAAGAACCAGTTGATCGACGGATCTGTCTCGCAGGTCGTCTGCGTATCCATCAAGCCTATTGGCGAAGGTGCGCACGACCCCAGCGACGATCGGTGCATTTGTGTCGAGGTCCTCGGCCGCACGTTTGGTCGAACTCGCCAGTTGGCCCATCACCTCGGCGCCGCTGCCGACCTGACGGTCCAACATCTCCTTCACCTGATTGGTCACGGTGGACGCGCCACCAGCGGCCGCCCGTTTGGCGGTTCCCGCTGCCCCTTGTGCTATGTCCGACGCTTTGGATAAGGCGCCCCTTACGGTTGCTCCTATGTCTTCCGAGGTACCGTCACCAGTCCTTACCGCAGTTGGGGGACGCCGTTCAGAATTCCGGTTGTTCATGGTTTCCTCCATTCGAGGAGCAAACGGAGGTAAGGCCCGTTGGTTCCCAATGAGCGACTGGCTAGGGTGTCCAAGTTGCATTTTCGAACTCGGTGCGCGGATCGGGTGCGTTTGCATTGGGAATGACGAGTTGCTTGCGGGCGAGCGCAATGCGAATCACCCATCTGTCCCTTCCCTGCCTGCTTCAACTCTGATGGAAGGCGCCGAGGTGGGGACCATATCTGGCGACGGTGAGCGCGACGAGGAGAGGCTGCGCGGACCTTCACGGCCGCCGCGCACCGGTCTTCGACCGCTGCGCCTCCCGCTGTCACTGGCGATCGGCGCCAAGCCTACGAGTTTGGCGATGGCTTTATTGGAAAGGGTGCCAATCTCGGACAACTCGGCCATCAGGAGTACGCGGGCGACACCGTTGACCGGACGGAAGATCTAATCGAGACAGGCCCACAGCGGGTCGTCGTCGCGTAGCGAGGCGATCTCGCCTTCAAGTCGGTGGCTCTGACGCTTCAGCAGAACAACGACCTCGTCGAGGCTGGCGAGGGGTTCGGCATCGGCGACGGCGCTTTTGCGTTGCTTCTGGATGGTGAGATCGCCTGTCACCTCGGCAAGCCGGGCCCGCGGCTTGAGCCGTTCTGGGCCACGCTCCGCGGCGTGGTTACAGCCGCTTGACCATGGCATGCAAAGTGAGCTGCGCGCTACGCATTGCGCTCGTCAAAACGCGACTGCTGGTCGGCGTCATCGGCCGATCCGCCCAGCGTGTCGGCGACCGTGGCACCTCGCGAACCCATCGGCTGCTGCGCACCTGTGGTGGTGTCCATCGCTGTCTGATGCTCCATCTCGGAATTCAGCTCCGCACCTACAACCAGGATAATCACAGAAATCCAAGTCCACATCATCAAGCCGATCACTGCCCCAAGGGCTCCATACGTCGCGTTGTAGTTGGCGAAGTTTTCAAGATAGTAGGAGAATCCTATCGAGACTGCGATCCAGACCACAGCCGCGAGGAAGGCGCCCCATGTCGCCCATTTCCACTTTGCCCTTTCACGGCTGGGCCCGTAGCGGTAAATCAGCGTGGTCCCAACGCCAGCCATGATGAGCATCATCGGCCATCGAAGGATCCGCACAAGGGCTTCGATCCAGCCGCCGAGGTTCAGCAGTGCAAGCACGGCCGGCACAATCCCCACCGCGACGATAAAGCCGATGCCAATGAGGATGGCGCCAAGTGTGAAGCCCAAGGCCAGGAGATTCAGGTGGATGAAGCCGCGCTTTTCACTCTCCTCGTAGGCGATGTTCATGGCTTCGAATAGCGTCTTTATGCCGTTACTGGCGCTCCACAGTGTGACGGCAAGGCCGAAGATGAAGCCGAAGCTGAGCGCGCCAGTCTTCTGAGCGGCTAAGGACGCAAGCTGAGATCTGATAATATCCAGACCTCCCGAGGGCAGTACGCCGCCAAGGAACGCAACGTGCTCAGCGATGGTCTGAGGATCGGCGACGAGACCGTAGATGGACACGAAGGCGGCAAGCGCTGGAAAGAAGGCAAGAAGCAGATAGAATGCGGCCCCGGCCGCGATAAGCATAACACGGTCCTCGGTGAGCTCAGCGAACACCCGCCACAGCACGTCCTTCCAGCCGCGGCCAGGAATCTCTGACGGCCATTCGGCATTGCGTCCCCGGCCCTCCGGGTCGGGCGGCCGCTCAAGTTGCACTTTACCTTCGTAAGCGTCCTCGGTTGTTTTCTTCGACATGGCCGCCGGTCCGGAGCACCTTCGTCGCAGGGAAACGTATAGTAGCGCCAAAGGATGCAGGTGCAGACCTGCGCTTGCAAATAACACCCCGGCTGCAGAAACACTCGCGGCATCCCCACTTGGACCTTCGGCTCCCATGCCCATCTGCTGGGATGCGACGGCTGAGCGTGCATGTTGTCGGGACGACAGCCTGATAATCCTCATTGCGCTGGATCAGTTTTAGGACACTCGCGTTACCAGCCATGATCTCGCTCGCGCCTGAACATCAGTTCGTCAACGCCGGAAGCATTCGGTTTCATGTCGTTCAGGCCGGGCCTGCCGGGGGTAAGCCGGTCATGCTCCTGCACGGCTTCCCGGACTTCTGGATCGGCTGGAGACGGCAGATCGGTACGCTCGCTTCCGCCGGATATCGGGTCATCGTTCCCGACCAGAGGGGCTACAACACCAGCGACAAGCCAGGGGGCATCCGCGAGTACACGCTCCCCAAGCTCCTCGGCGATGTCTTCGCCTTGGCCGACGCGCTCGGCATCGGAAGGTTTCACCTCGCCGGCCATGACTGGGGCGGCATCGTCGCTTGGGCCGCCGGGGCAAAGTTGCCTCATCGCCTGGACAAGCTCGTCATCCTGAATGCGCCCCATCCCGACGTGGTGTTTACCCATGCCCTGCGATCTCCGACGCAGTTTCTGCGGAGCAGTTACGTGGTTTTCTTCCAGATCCCATTGCTGCCCGAAGCCGTTTTGGGTGCGCGGCGCTCCGCCTTGCTCGCACGAGCACTCAGGACATCCAGCCGGGAAGGCGCCTTCGAAGAAGAGGAGATTGCAGAATATCGGCAGGCTTGGGAGCGGCCGGGGGCGCTGACCAGCATGCTCAACTGGTATCGCGCCTTGCGCTTTCGCCCGAGCCTGAAGGAGCGGATCACGACGCCCACTCTTGTTATGTGGGGGATGCAGGACCAGGCTCTGGAATCCGGGCTGGCCAAGCGCAGTCTCGCCCTTTGCGACGATGGCCGCCTGCAGACTTTCGAGGAGGGGACGCATTGGGTTCAACGCGAAGAGAGCAACGCGGTGAATGCGGCGCTTCTGGCGTTCCTGGAGGGCTGAGGAACTCAAAAATGGATAGAAACTGGGGGCAGCGTCAGATGGAGCCGGAGGAGGCCTGCAGGGCATTCCTGGCTGCGGCAAAAGAGGAGGGGACATTACAACTAGCTAAGTTGGATTGCGGTATAAGGTTCTATTATCTCCGACCAACACCGCGCTTTGCGGAGTAGATCGACAATGAGATCGACATCGTCCGTCGCCCTGACATCCCCAAGCGTGACTTCGTCGGTAATGAAAAGAGCGGTCGTGCATCCGCCCACAAATATCAGACGCTCCCGAAAGTCGCTTCCCAGCGCCTCGGCTACTATCTGTAGCATGTGGAGCAGCTCGCCTCTGATAGTAGTCATTTCTTCAGAAGCCTTTCAGAAAGCCGCTCACCGGCAAGGCCCACCTCCCGCTGGTTTCCGAGCCGGATCGCATCGACAAGCGCAAGATATTCGTCCAGCCGCTCATCTTTCGGAACAGCTTCAGGCACGCTCTTGAACAAGGGCTCGATCGATTGGCCCATATCCCGGCCTTCCGCAAACGGCCAGATGTGGATGTACTCACCGCCGCTCATCAGCAGTCCTTTTAGCATTGGCGCGGCAAAGGCCGTCGGCATGCCGCGCGTGATGCCGCCCGCCTTGCGGGGAACACAAATTTCAGTCCGTGGACGAGAAAATTGTGTAGATTGCGGCGAGGGGGATTGGCTCGGCCCGTATCTCGATCTTTGATGGCGAGTCCCGACGAGAGGGTTCGCTTGATCGAAGCGTCGATCTCGTTTTGCTGATCCCGGGTAGCGATTCCAGGCCGCGAACTGAGTACGGGGCCTCGCCCGAGAAGCTCCAATGAAGCTCCCCGGAGCCAACTTGCCCCTCCTGCTCCTGCAAGCTCACGAGCTTCAGAAGCATCACGATATCCTGACTTTTCATCCCATTCATGCGGTGTGTCCTCTGTCCTAGGACATAAGACCATATCAAGGTGTATGACCCCAGTGCAGAGCGAACTCAGAACATCAAGGTGGCTTGCGCCGTCTCACTCGGCCTCAGCAAACTCGAAAGCCAACTCTCCGCCAGCGAACTGGCCGGGACGAACCGTCCTGATTTCGCTGCCGACCTCCATGACGATGCCGCAGTATTCTTGACCCATGTGCATGGGGCTTCGACATTCTGGATCCCCCTATACGGCCACAGGTCCGAGCCGCAAATGCAGGTCGCCGAGAGCTGGATGATGGGTCAGTCGGATGAAGAACCTTCGGGTCGGCGACTTCATCGCAGCGGATGTCGCCAGGACCATAAAGAACTGTTCCAAGCTTCCAAGCATTGTTGTTGTCCTGTCGTCAGTATGGGATCAGGAGAGGAGTTCGATGCGGAGCGGAATTCGCCTCCCACCAGCAGAGGATCGAAGCCGCCGTCGATGCGACCGAGCCTAATCAATCCCTGGACCAGTGGTAGCCGGCGTAGAAGATCGCAAGTTTGCCCCAAGGTGCATAGTAGCAGAGGTCCCGAACGGGCCGCTGCCCTCTTCGCTGAGCTTGCGCGGCAGGTAGCTGATCTTCTCGTTGTTCGCGGAGCGCACCTACTTGAAGGTTTGGAGAAGGCCAACTGTCGTCTAGCTTTGCAGACCGGGCCGGATGCTTTTCCTCGAGGATTGCAATGATCGTACATTTAGTGGACGGCACATACGAACTGTTTCGCCACTTCTACGGCCAACGCCGGTTCAACAACGGCCATGACAAGCCGTTTGGCGCCGTCGTCGGCGTGCTGAACACAGTGCTGGAGATGATCGAGAATGGCGCCACACACGTTGGGGTGGCTACCGATCATGTAGTCGAATCTTTAGAAATCAGCTCTGGCCCGGCTACAAGACCGGGGATGGCATCGAGCCGGCGTTGCTCGCGCAGTTTCACCCCCTCGAGGAAGCCTTGGCGGCGATGGGAGTGGCGGTCTGGCCGATGATGGAGCTCGAAGCCGACGACGCGCTGGCCTCCGCGGCGCACAGCGCGGCTGCCGATGAGCGCGTGCAGAAGGCGTGCATCTGGACGCCGGACAAGGATCTCGCGCAGTGTGTCCGCGGTGACCACGTGGTCCAGGTAGACCGCAGGACCCAGAAAATTCGCGATGGCGCGGGTGTACGCGAGAAGTTCGGAGTTGAGCCGGCCCTCATTCCAGATTTCCTCGCGCTCGTCGGTGATGCCGCCGATGGCTATCCGGGTCTCGAAGGCATCGGCCTGGTCTCGGCTGCCCGGCTGCTTGGCCGCTACGGCCCTCTTGAACGCTTTCCGCCTGAAGCCCTCGGTAAGGTAGAGAGCTCGCGCTTTTGTTCAAAAATCTCGCGACGCTTCGCACGGACGCTCGGCTGTCCGCGTCCGGGACAGCCAGGACCCACTTAACCGACGGTGAATTTCTGCGCTGGCCAAACAGTGCGGCTGCACCTTATCAAAAATCGCGATCAGGATTGCGCGGAGAACTGGGCTTGATGAGCAGATGATTCTCCGTGGTCTCTTCGACCGCGAGTGTCTCGGCTCGACGGCATCGGTCTTGGCATCGCGATCCCTCACGCTCTGCTGGGCACGATCTCTTCGCCAGTCGTGTCTTTGACACGCTTGGTCCAGCCCGTTGACTTCGACGGGAGGCGTTTCGGCTGCCGCGGGAGAAGGCAGTATTTCGGGCTTCAAGTGGGGCGGCTCTTCAGTGTTAGGGAGGCCGGCATGACCTCACATCAGATCTTCAACCATCCGCGCAATTTTCCCCAGACCTGCGGTGGTCCCTCTTGTTCTAAGGAGTCCCTGTTCAGCCGCGGCCGCCTTGAAGGCCTCGAGCGCAGCTTGCTGGCTGCAATGCCCGGCGAGGGACTCCTCGACCATTCGGATCGCGTTGAGCCGCCCCGGCTTTCCCATTCTAGGCCATGGTTGCTGAAGCACCTTCATTGCGTCGGCTATGGACGCGACCACCGTCAGGTTGCGATTGAGGCAGATTGTAATTGGACTGAAGGCCCGCATTCTTGTCGCTCCCCACGATTGAACGCAGCTAAACGCGAAGACAAGGGCAGTGGTTGCATGAATGTGGACTACCGCGAATTCAAAGAATCGCTGGCCGATGCGATTGAGGCTGAGCTGGCTCTCCTTGGGCCCGGCACTTTGCCTAGCCGGACCATCCTCTCGTCGTACAACAGGACCCGGCCGGCAAAAAGCATCTGTGCACCGTCCGACGCCGCGAACTATTTTTCGAGCTCGTCACGCCGCTTGCCGACGGCTTCTCAAGCACACCGCGACGAATTCGACGGCTGTGAGGGAGGAGATGAAAAGATTATGGTCGTTTCGTTGGGCCCTCCTTTAGAGCAGGGGCTCCGAGGCGGTTTGTATCGAGCAGATGTCGCATCAGATCTTGACCTGGAGATCGGCTCCGGCAGCGGGATCGGCGCAGCGCGGCAAGGATGCCACGTTCCTTCGGCGGCCCACCGGCGATGGTCTGGCTGACGGCCCCGCGAAGGCGCGAAGCATCGAGGCCTTCTTCTGCCAGTCGGGCGAGCCAACTTTCTTTGGCTGGGAGGGCGGTGCAGTGCTTCGGCTCGGAACTGTTGACACATGCGTCAGGCTGGCAGACCGGAAGCGGCGGCGTCCCCTGACGTCATGGAGACTAGCCTCGCTTCCGAAGCCGCAGATTGTGATCTCGTTGGCTATGCAGAGCATCCAGCCGTCGTTTTGATCCGTTTCCGTCATCCAGAGCCAGCGACCATCCATGAGATCCGTCTCAAACGCTTAAAAGCCGGTCTTGCCCCGCCGCGACTGTGTGGAAATCAGCCATGTTTCAAAGTCGGAATGCTGGACGAACTCGACAAGGAACTGGAGCGACGCAAGCACTGCTTCGTTCGCTACGCCGACGACTGCCCTCTATGTTCGCAGCGAGCGTGCGGGCGCACGGGTGATGGCCAGCGTCGAACACTTCCTCGACAGGCGTCTGAAGCTGAGGGTCAAGATACGGAAGAGCGCGGGTCAGCTTGGGAGAGGAGCGTTTCATAGTCTGGTGGGGCCTAATTCGCCTCGTAGTCCTAGTGGTCACCTATCGGCGCTCACCGGTCCCCTGAAGCTCCCGATAAACGCTCCGCTCACTGACCCCAGTTCCTTTGGCTATCGCTGTTCTGGTCATGCCCTCGGCATCCAACTTCACGATCTTGTCGCGCTTCCCCATCGCTGTTGGCTTCGGTCCTGGGTACTTGGTCTTGTCGCCTTTTGGCGGCATCGATCCCGATCCGTTGGCGCTCCAGCATGACGCTACGCTCAAGGCCATCCGCCAGTATCTGGCGCCCTTCTACAAGTGGCGGCAGGCCGAGATCGTGGCGGCGGCCGAGCCGCTGATGCCTGGCCACCAGGCCTTTATCCGCATCATCAACCGGCGCGATCAGGCCAGACCTTTGAAACGCCTGTTCGTGGCCTCCACGCTCATATCGGCGCAGCGGGCGCTCGACATCACTAGAGCTCATTGGCAAGCAGTCCGCCGCTATACACTGGCCGTGTCCAGGCGTGGGCGTGGCCTTTCCGCCTGGGTATTAGGGTGCGGCCTGCCCGATCGGCCGTCCCTCGATCGACCCTGAGTTGCTGATCCGCATGGGGATCGTCGGCCAGCTCGTCCTCGACTCGATGAGCGAAGTCGTCGACGCCGTGCGCACCGGGAAGACAAGCCTGGAGCTGTAGCGGCCTCGCCTGTCCCGCCCCGGTGTCGTCGCTTCGCTGGCGCCACGGTGAGAACGCATAGATCTGGTCCAGTATTTTCAGCATCAGAACGTTGAGCTGGCGGGAACTTGCTCGCCAGCCGAGTTGAGTTCAGGCGGTGGTCGGGGGAGATCAGCCAGCCACACGCTGGTGATTCCAACCCGAGCCGATGTGCCAATCAGCAACCTTCGTCGGTCTTTTTCACCTGGCCCGGCGCGGCGGTATTGGCTGTCGTGTCCTGCTGACCAGGCGCCGCCTGCTGAGCGCTGCCAGTCTGCTGGCCCGGCGCGCAGTCTCTGGCCGAGTTCGGATTTGTGGTGCCGCTGGTGGTCGTCGTGTCGGTGCCCTGATCGCCGGACATGTTGGTGCCGCTGCTCGTCGTGCCGGTGCCCTGATCCGTCGTACTGGGCATGGTTGTGGTGGTCGAGGTTCCGCTCGAAGTTCCGCTAGTCGTCTGGGCAAAGGAAAGCCCGGCCGACACCGCCAGCACGGCCGAAGCCAAAAGGATGCGTTTCATCATCTTTCTCCTGTCTGAATGCGCGGGATGCGCCTGGCAAATTGAACAGGCAGACAGAAGGAGTGTTCCCCGATGAAGTTCAACTTTTGTAACTCTGGTCGTAGGTCAGCCTTACGATTGCGGGCGTATATTAGAAGCCTCTTGAAGAGGACACTGCCCGCACCAGAATCCATGGCATGGCTCGGGGAATAGGCATTGGTGACCAGGTGGCGATTACGGCCAGGGTTCGAAGGCGGATAACAATAACAGAGGACCGCGTAAGCGTCTCTATCCCAGGTTACGACTTCCCACATTCCATCATCGACCACACCAAGGTGAACCGAGGCCAGCAAATCGACCTGAAAGGCGAGGTCACGCGCATCGACGAGGACACCGTGACGATCGACCTCGGGCCGCTGGTCACGGTCGACCGTGACAAGGTCCGGCTAATAGAGAAATATCGGCCGCCAAAACGACGAAAGGCACTTGTCGATGCCCCGGATTAGAACCGACAACATCGCGACCGGCTATGAGGGCAGGCCGCATGACGGGCCGGTAGAGGACGAGTCGAAGCACTTGGTCTACTGCCCGGTCTGCGGCCAAACGTTCGACGCGCGCGATCTTGGACAGGTCTTTCATCACGCTGAGCCGCAGCACCAGCCGCTTCCGGTCGAGCAATAGTCCAGCTAATTGAGCTCCGGCGGCAGACCGTCATTGAGACCCTTCAGCGCGCCACCGACGTACGTTGGATGAGAAAAGGGTGCTGCGTGCACCGCGCCTTCCCCGCGCGCCGATGCTCCACCTGGACCGCAAAAAAGTCCCGCCGCACTGCCAGAACGGCGGGACCGATCAA
>NZ_JAMYQK010000044.1:0-46090 GCF_040320845.1 Mesorhizobium sp. M0601 | reverse complement strand
CCTGGCGCGCGGCCACAGGAATGTCTTAACAATGTCGATGTTGGCTGGAGCGCTGCGCCGTAGCTTGGTTGACCGGTCGCGCGATGCGCAGAAGCTGGCAAAAGGCCTGCGCGCAGCCCTCGACAAGGTCGCCGTCAAAAAGAGCTAGCGCTTCCCGTCCGCGCGCATCATACAAGGCTCTTCGAACCAGCCGACCTAACCAGCTCAGCTTCGAGAAGCTTCGTGAGATTAGATCGCGCTCAGGGTCACGGCGGCAAGAACCAGATAGCGGCCGACCTTGGCGGCAGTGACCAGCAAAAGGAAAACCCGAAAAGGCTCGCGCAGGACGCCCGCGACGACGGTTAGCGGATCACCGACAATTGGCAGCCAACTTAGCAGGAGCGGCCACTTTCCGCATCGGCGATACCACACTTGCGCGCGGTCCAGTTGCGCTTGGTTCATCGGAAACCACCGTTGGCTCCGGAAGCGCTCGATGCCTCGCCCGAGCAGCCAGTTGATCACCGAACCAAGCACGTTGCCGACGCTCGCGACGGCGATGAGCAGCCAGGGCGAGTAATCCGCAAGCAGCAGCCCGACCAGCACTGCTTCCGATTGCATCGGCAGGATCGTAGCGGCGAGCAAGGCCGCCAGGAACAGACCAGCATAGGCCGTGAGATCGGTCATTGAACCGCATATCCGCCAGTCGACCTAATGATGGTGACCTTCGGGTTCGACCATCTTGAACGGCAGCGCCTGCTCGCGACCATTCGCGGCCAGGATCAACCTCGCCTGGAACTCATGCGGCTCGGCCGGAGCAACCGTGCTCTCAAGCCGATGATGGTTGTCAGCGACGGGTTCGAGGCGAAGCGTCTCCGGCCCGCCGGGCCGGTCGATGATCACCATTGCTGTCAAATCATCTGCGTGGCGATCGATGGTCAGCCGCATCCGCTCGCCGGCCGCCGTGCCGACGATTTCCAACCTCCCTTCAGCCAGATCGCAGGCGACCTTGAAGGGCTTCGGCGCATGATGGTGAGCATGAGAGGTTTCCGCGCCAGTGACGGCCGGCGCGGCTGGGCTCACCAGGCGGACATTGGCTTCCGCCAACGCCGGCAAGTGGGCGAACAACTCTTCCTTGAGGGCTTCTGTTACGCCCAGCACGTCCTTGGCCGTCGCCATTTCCGGAACACTGATGGCGACGTCGGCATGCAGGCGATGACCGATCCAGCGTGCCTGCACGCCTTCAACGCGCCCGATGCCCGACACGTGTTCGGCGGCATGATGGATTTCGTCGATGACGCCGGGCTCGACTCCGTCGAGCATGCGGGTCAACACGGCTTTCGACGACTGCCAGACGATGGCGAAGATCGCCACGGTGATCAGCAGCCCGACGATTGGATCGGCAAGCGGAAAACCCAGCCATACGCCAATAGCGCCCAGCACGACCGCCAGGCTGGTAAAGCCGTCGGTGCGAGCATGGTAGCCGTCTGCGATCAGCGCAGCGCTGTTGATCTCTCGCCCGACGCGGATACGAAATACGGCGACCGCTTCATTGCCGATGAAGCCTATGAGGCCGGCGATGCCGACCCAGCCAAGAAATGTGATGGGACGCGGATTGATCAGGCGATCGATCGCCTCGTAGCCGGCGACGATGGCGCTGAAGAGGATGATGAGAACGATGATGATCCCGGCCAGATCCTCGACCCGGCCCAGCCCGTAGGTGAACGTCTTGCTCGGTTTGCGGCGGGCCAGCACGAATGCGATCCACAGCGGAATGGCAGTGGCCGCGTCGCCGACATTGTGGATCGTGTCGGCCAGCAGCGCCACGCTGCCGGAGAGGAACACGACGACGAGCTGAAGCGCTGCCGTGATGGCCAGAACGACGAACGACCATTTGATCGCCCAGATGCCACGTGTCGTCGTGGCGATCGTCGGATCGATGACGCCATGGGTATGGCCATGGCCACCATCACCGTGATCATGTCCGTGCCCCCCCATGCCATGCGTCATCGGGCCAAACCCGAACCAATCGCGAACCTTGTCCATCATATTGCTTCTCACAGGTACTTTGTGATGTCCTTGAATTCATCGATCGAGCGGCGCTGCTCGCGCGCCAAGGGCCCGACGACGTCTTCAAGGCAATGGTTGAGATGATCCTGGATCAGGGTCTTCTTGGCTTGCGAAATGGCCTTCTCGACAGCATGGAGCTGCTGGGCGAGGTCGAGACAGGGTCGGCCCGCTTCGATCATTTCGATGACGCCCTTGAGATGTCCGTCGGCCCGTTTCAGGCGTTTGACGATATCGGGATGGGTTTCGTGGGTGTGGGGTTGGTCGCTCATATCCTGATACTATCCTCCTGGAGGGGATATGCAAAGTCTCAAAGAGGCCTCGATTCTGATGTAGCAAAAACCATTCGTTAGGATTTTAGAGAATAATCGCCGTTCATGCCGACGCCATCATCGGCCTGTCCGTGGCCTACAAGGCGCTCGACAATATGGGCGCTTTCCAGAGATGGCTCGGCTTTCAGCCGAACACCAAGGTCGCGACGCTGGTCTTCGCCTTCTTCCATGGTTTTGGCCTGTCGACGAAGATCATCGAATACAACATCTCGCCTGACGGCCTGGTGCCCAACCTTTTGGCCTTCAATGTCGGTGTCGAGATCGGCCAACTCATGGCCCTCGGCGCCATCCTGATTGTGATGGGCTACTGGCGCAGGACACGAAGCTTCTGGCGCCACGCCTATACCGCAAACGTTATCATGATGACGGCCGGTTTCCTGCTGATCGCATATCAGCTCACCGGCCTGTTTGTCGCAGCATAAGGAACCGATACCATGTACAACACCGACCTTCCCAGCCGCGCCGATTTGCCGACGTCAGCGCAGCTGAAGCGCTCCACCATGATTGCCGCGCTGACGGCGCTCGCCCTGCTCGTCACGGTCGTCATGCCATCCGAGTATGCGATCGATCCGACTGGAGCAGGCAGATTGCTCGGCCTCACCAATATGGGTGAAATCAAGACACAGTTGGCGGCCGAGGCGGCAACGGACGAAATGGCCAGCGCGAAGGCGAGCCGAGCGGATGACGCAAATGGTCCCTCCAGCCGCCGAGTTGATGGCGCGCATGGACCGAATTGAAAACCTCCTCGTTGCCCTGACCGCCGAACAGCCCGCGTCGCAGCCATCCCGAACTGGGGAGGCCGTTGCCCAAGACAATGTGACAGTTGGAGAGATTGCTCCCGCCGAGGCTCCGGCCATTGCTGCAGCGCCTGTCGCCGAAGCAACCTCGGAAGCCCCGATCCGCCCAGATGGAAGGCAAGACGAGCTATCCTTCACGTTGACGCCAAGCCAGGGTGCCGAAGTCAAGCTCGTGATGCGGCAGGGTGCCAAGGCAAACTTTTCCTGGACAGCTGACGGTGGCATGGTGAACTTCGAGACGCACGGCGATGGCGGCGGTCAGTCCGTAAGCTACGAAAAGGGTAGCAGCGTTCCAGCTGACGAAGGTGCTATTGAAGCCGCCTTCGATGGAAATCACGGCTGGTTCTGGCGAAATCGCGGTGACAGAGAAGTAACGCTGACGATCACGACAGAAGGGAACTACATCGACATCAAGCGCGTGATCTAGCCCTGCGCGCCGCCGATATTGTTGCGGAAGCCGATCCGTCGGCTTCCGCAACGCCAGAGCGGATTGATCAGAGATGAGAGCGGTTTGATTGACGCGCCACGGGAACTGTCGCTGACAGCCGATTGCCTGCTCACGTGTGAAGAGTCGCTAAAAACCCTTACGGCAAAGGTTCTCCAGATCCACTTTTCCTATTCCTTCGATGCCGAGCGCAGGAAGGATATCATTATCTCCCTTGAGATCGCGACCATAAGCGGCCGAGAATATCGCAATTCCAGCCTCATGGAGGATCGCTGGCTTTCCGCCGATCTTCCCCAAGAGCACCGTCGGCAGCAGCCCGAAAGGAACGTCCTCCAGAACATAGCGGCTTTCGATAGTTGTCGGGCCGAAACCGCCGCGGCCTTGACGGTCCATCTCCTGATTCATTTCCGAAACGGTGCCCATAGGGACGTGAAACGACAATGAAAAATGCTCTTCAACTGTGCGCACGGCAATTCCAAAACGGGCGGCGATCGCCAATCGTTCGGCGTCCAGGGCCTCGATAAAGCGGCCGACAGCCGGCGTGACGTTTCCGGCCTGGCTCCACTGCTCTCCCTTTTCCATGCGTGTGAGATTGAGAAGGGCGATCCCGAGATGGTTCTGGGGATTGAGGTTGCTGAGCGCAATCGCAAGCAAACCGTCGCGCTTGACGAAACGATCGCCGAACAAGGTCGTGCAAAGCTCGAACCCTTGGTCCATCGCCTCGAAAGGCAGGGTCGCAACATCGACCTTCTGGCGAACACTGGCAACGTGGACTTCTGTTGGTCCAGACTGACGGCCGGTCACCAACGTTGTGCCCCAGACGACGATCGGCAGGCGAACCTTGAGTTCCGCCAATTGCCTGGAGAGATACAGCGCTCCGAAGGAACTGTGAGAGCTAATGATTACCGGCATTCCCTCCCTCAGATAAGGAGCGGCAGCATCCATCACTTTCTTGTGCCCATTAGCCGGCAGCGCGACCATCACAACGTCTGCTGCGGCAATAGCCTCTTTACAATCCTTGGCGATACGCACCGACACCGTTGCCTCGATAGCGCCCGTGGCCGTTAGCGATTGGCCGGTGGCCAGTGCCTTTGTGCGCTCTCCCGACGGCGACCAAAGCATTGGGTCGTGCCCCGCCTCCGCCAGGCAGGCAGCAAGGCCGTAAGCAATTGCGCCGGCCCCCAGAATACTCACCCGCATAGGATTTCTCCTGTTCCAGTCTTTATGGATCGCAGCGCGGCGAACGCCACCGCATGCAGGCCAGCAGGCAGGCACAACTCGATCGAAACCTATCGCTTCCTTGAGCCTGGCTACCCATGAAAATCGTCATCCATGGGGTTCAGCTGGACGCGTTCGAGCCACATGGCCGAGACGGCCGACGACGCTCTGTGGGCTTGCGAACTATTCCGACCGTGCGGCGAATCACCGAGGCGTCTCCGGCCATGTTTGATTTCCGCCTTGACATATATCAAATCTGCATGAGACGATCTTATTCATACATAATACGCATGTAGGCGTAAATGGAAACACGAGATCTCCAGGCCTTTCTTGCCGTTGCCGCCAACGGCAGCATCACCAAGGCTGCCGAGATGCTCGGGTGTTCCCAGCCTTCGGTGACACGCACCATTCAGGAGCTCGAGGCAGAGCTTGGCTTCGAATTGCTGCACCGGGTCGGTCGACGGGTGCAGCTGTCTGAAGAAGGTGCCGCCTTCGAGGAGGAAGCGCGGCGACTGCTGATGTCCTTCACCGAGCTTGCCGCGCGGGCCAAGATGATTGCCGCCGGCAGAGGGCGGATCCTGCAGATTGTTACCACTTCCGCGATCGGTACTGGCTTGATCCCAACGGCCATGGCCGAACTCAAAGGTGTCGAACTTCCGAACGAGACGCATCTGGGGCAGTTTCTCCCCTCGATCGTCGCCCAGGAGGTGCGAAGCGGACGTGCCGAGATCGGGTTTTCAAGCTTGCCGCTCGATACGCCCGGTCTGGATGTCCTGCGGCTCTATTCGGCGCCTGATGTTGCTGCCGTGCGGGAGGACGATCCGTTGGCTGAACTTGACGTCATACCGCTTTCCGCTTTTGCCGGTCGCCGCGTCGCAACATTGCTCAACCCCCTACGTTTCCAGTTGCATGTCTCCAAGGCCTTGGCGGCCAGGGGCATCGACACCGGGCCAGTGATCCGGACCAATACTGCATATGGCGCGTTGCAGATCGTTCGGCGGACTGGCGTTGCGGCTGTCATTGATCCTCTCACCGCCTACGGCGTGGCCTTGCCAGGGGTTGTCATTCGCCCGATCGACGTGACCGTTCTCTTTTATTGGGGCGTGGTGGCTGCCGAAAAACGCCCCCTTCGTCCAGTCGCGCAGGCGTTGATGGATGCGGTCGAGGCGGTCGCTGAACGGTCGATCGTCGGCTTCAAGAAGCTAGATCCGGCCCTGGCTGGCCAATTGGTGAGCGATCCTGCATCCGGCACAAATTACGGAACGGGAATATGAAGCATACCCCCGCCGCGCCAACGCCGACAGGTCTTGCTGCGCTCGAAGCGCAGCTCGCGCAGGATCTCGACTTTCTCGAACTGCCCGCCAAGCCATGGGTTCCCGCGCGTTCGCACGATGGCGTGCCGGTCCGCGATGTCGTGGTGATCGGCGCCGGCATGTGCGGACTTGCTGCCACGGCAAAGCTGGTGCTGACCGGGATAACCAATGTCGTGGCCTATGATGCGGCGCCGGCCGGGCTCGAAGGACCATGGGTGACGTTTGCCCGCATGCAAACGCTCCGGTCGCCGAAAACCCTGCACGGTCCGTCGCTCGGCCTGCCGCAATTGACATTCCGCGCCTGGTTCACGGCGCAATGGGGTGTTGAGGCCTGGCGGTCGTTGGACAAAATCCCCAAGGGCCAGTGGATGGACTACCTGGTCTGGTATCGCAAGGTTCTTGGCCTGCCGGTGCGCAACAGCGTGCGCATGACCGGACTAGCCCCTGTTGGAGATCTGATTGCGATCGATATCGATGGCGCGGAAACCGGCCGGGTTCTCACCCGTCGTCTCGTTCTGGCCACCGGTCGGTCCGGGTTGGGCGGTTTTGCCGTGCCCGATTTCCTCAGTGGCATCGATCGCGCCTATTGGGCCCATTCTGCCGATGACATCGACTTCGACACGCTGAAAGGCAAGCGTGTGGCGGTGATCGGCGCTGGCGCCTCTTCCATGGATAATGCCGCAACGGCACTCGAGGCGGGTGCAGGCTCTGTCGACATGTTCATCCGGCGCAAGGAAATGCCGCGCATCAACAAGCTGACCGGCATTGGAAGTCCGGGTGTTGTACTCGGCATGCATCACTTGCCCGACGCCTGGAAGTGGAAATTCTTCGATTATACCGCCTCGACCCAGACACCGCCGCCGCGTTCATCGACACTTCGCGTGTCTCGCCATTCGAATGCTCGGTTCCTTCTCGACTGCGGTATAGTTGCGGTGAAGGAGGAGACAGGGACCCTGCTGGTGGAAACCACGCAGGGGCCGTTGCGCTACGACTTCCTGATCGCGGCAACCGGCTTTTCGAACGATTTCAGCGGCCGACCGGAATTTGCGGCGATCGCCCCACATATCCGCACCTGGTCGGATGGCCGATACAGGCCGGATATGGGACCGCCGCGTGCAGGCATGTCCGATGCACCGGATCTCGGTCCTGCCTTCGAGTTCCGTGAACGCACTCCCGGTTCCTGCCCGATGCTGGGACATATCCACTGCTTCAACGACGCCGCCATGCTGACGCACGGCAAGGTCTCCGGCGACATCCCGGCCGTCAGCGCCGGTGCCGACCGTCTTGTGCGCGGCATCGCATCTTCACTTTTTGCCGAAGATGTCGAAACCCACTTCGCCAATCTGATCGCCTACGACACGCCGGAACTTCTGGGCGACGAATGGGTCGATTCAACACCCTTGCTGCAGAAGGAGGCCGCGTGGTGACCGACGCAATTGACAAAGCCGCCGGTCTTTCGCCGGACGATGCGCTTTTCGACGCAAGGCGGTTTCGGCCCGAATTCGTGCACGGGGCGGAAGAATGTCGCCTCTCGGTGCTGCAGCCGGCAAACGATCAGGGGCTGGCGCCGAACTTGCGTGTTGCTCTTGCCCGCCGCATGGCCGCCCTGAACGCCGATCCGGTCCTGGTGGCCGAATATGATATGCAGCTGGCTCAGCTTGGTCCGACCGAGCAGCTTCTGGCCGTGACCCAGGGCGAAACGGCTCTGGAAGAACCATTGGCGACCATCGTCCGTCATGTTGACCTGATCACCCTGACGCCGAAAAAGGCGGAAGCAAGCCACATCGCGCTCCTGGACAAGGCTGGATTGAACAATCCTCAGATCGTCGCGCTCTCCGAACTGATCGCCTTCGTCAACTTCCAGACACGGGTGGCGACCGGCTTGCGATTGATGAGGTCGGCATGATTTCCTCGGTGCGCCTGAAGCCGCTGAACTGGCAGCCATACATCGCGCCGGTCGAGCTGTCCGGGGCCACGCCGGAACAGCTCGATGCGATGAAGGTTACGCCCTCCGCCAAGAAAGTTTCGGAATATGTACGGACCCTTGTGCATGATCCGGAAAGCTATCTTGCCCGCACGATTCTGTTCAACGCGATCATGTACGTCGAGGGCGGGCTCGCCCGTCCCGATCGCGAACTTGGCGCCTTGGGCGCCTCGATGGTCAATGGTTGCAAATTCTGTGCCGTTGTTCACGCCCGCCGACATGCAGAGCTGACCAAGAGCGACGATGTTGTCACCGCGCTGTACCTCGACAAACCCGAAAAGCTTGGGCCGCGCGATGCGGCGATCTACAGCTTTGCCCGCCGCCTGTCGGCGGCGCCGTCGGAAGCGACGCCAGACGATATCGCCGCGCTGCGATCGGTCGGCATGAATGATGCCGAGATCATCGACCTTATCCACGCCATATCGATCTTCGGCTGGGCAAACCGGCTCATGCACGTTCTCGGCCATGCGGAGAGCGGGTGATGATATCGCATGCGGTCAAGACACTCCTTCCCACACTCTGAAGGGAACCAACCAGAATGCTTGAAATCAAAGATATAAAGCTGTCCTACGGAAGCACACAGGTCCTGAACGGCGTCAATCTCTCGGTAAAGCGAGGTGACGTTGTGTCAATCATCGGCCCAAGCGGCACCGGCAAGACCACCCTGCTGAAATGCATCAACTATCTGGTTAAGCCTGCATCTGGAACCATCGCGTTCGACCAGATTCTGATGGATTACCAGCGCCCCGACAAGGCAGCCATCCAGGCGATCCGGCTCCGGACAGCGATGGTCTTTCAGCAATTCAACGTCTTCAAGAACATGACCGTCCTCCAGAACGTCATGGATCCGCTGGTCGTCGTCCAGCGCAAGTCCACCGACGAGGCGCGTGAAATCGCGCTGCGAGAGCTCGAAAGGGTCGGCCTCTCAGCGAAGCGGGACAGCTATCCGTCCCAGCTCTCAGGTGGCCAGCTCCAGCGCACAGGCATCGCACGTGCGCTGGCGGTTCGGCCGGATGTGATGCTCTTCGACGAACCGACATCATCGCTGGATCCCGAACTGGTCGGTGAAGTCCTGAAGGTGATCAAGGACGTCACGTCGTCCGGCATCACCTCGCTGCTTGTGACCCACGAGATGCAATTCGCAAAGAACATCTCGAACCGGATCGTCTTCATGGATCGTGGCGTGGTTGCCGCCGACGGCAGTCCGGCTGAGATCTTCGATGCGCCTTCCAGCCCACGACTTGCTCAATTCCTGCAGTCTGAACTCGCTTTTCAATAATCCAACAAGAAGGGAACCCAAGAAATGTCTGCAATCAAATCCAGTTTTTCGCGTCGTTATGCCCTGGCCGTCGCCGGCGGCATCGCAATTGCCCTTGCGACAGCAGGGATCAGTTATGGTCAGACCGTTCGGACAATCAAGATCGCGACCTCTGCCGAATCCAAGCCATTGGCTTGGGGCGCGCTCGGCGTCGAGCCGCAAGGGTATGAACCCGATCTGCTGAGGGCGATCAACGCAAAGCTGCCGCAATACAAGTTCGAAATGGAAGGTGTCTCCGACATCGCGCAGGAAACCGGCCTGGCCACAGGCAAATACGACATCGCGGTCGGCGGTTACTACAAGTCACCCGAGCGCGCCAAGCAGTTCTTCATTCCGGAAAATCCCATGGGCGCCAGCCTGATGAAGATCTACAGCAAAAAGGGCAGCGGCATCAAAGAAATGAAAGACCTGGTCGGCAAGAGGATCGTTCCGACCACGGCTGGCGGCGGAACCTATAAGTTCATCATGAACTGGCAAAAAGAAAATCCGCAATACAAGCTTGACGTGACGGCGTCGAGCGCCGGAATCCCGTATCCAAACCGTTTGGACGAAGTTCAGAACGGCAAGTTCGACGCGCTGGTCCTGCCTTCAAATCTTGGTGAGCAGACCGTCATCGATGAAAAGAAGCTCGACATCGTGGCGTCCGAACCAGTCTTCACCAACAACACTTATATGCTTATTCACAAGTCAGATGAAAACAAGGTTCTGGTCGATGACGTGAACAAAGTTCTCAAGGAATTGAAAGACGACGGTACGATCGAAAAGCTCTCGCAGAAGTGGTTTGGCGAAGGCATCGTCAAGTATATGAAATGATGCGATCTGAGTAGATATCGTCAGCGGCAAGTCTGAATTGCAAGAAGGAGCGTTTCAAAGTGGATGTTTCTGCTATGATTCCCGAGTTGCTGTCGGCATTGCCGCTGACGCTCGCTATCACGTTTACCGCTATGTTGGTCGGCTTTTGCTTGGCGCTCGTTGCGACAACATTGCGGATTCGCAGGATACCAGTGGTCAGCCACCTCACCGACCTCTACGTGTCCTATGCCCGCAGCGTTCCCGTCGTCCTCCAGTTGTTCGTCGCGTTCTACGGGCTCCCCCTATTGGTGGCCCTGTTCGGCTCCGCAGATTTCTTCTCGCCGACGATCGCTGCGATGGTCGGACTGAGCTTTTACCATGGCGGGTATCTGTCGGAAGTCCTTCGGCCCGCATACCTGGCCGTCGATCGCGGCCAGCATGATGCGGCCGACAGTCTAGGATATACCTTTCGCCAGAAGATCACCCGCATCGTGGGCCCGCAAGCGGTGCACTTCGCATTGCCCGGCTATGGAAATTCCATCATCTACCTGATCCATAACGTTGCGCTGGTGATGTACATCGGGGCGGCCGACGTCATGGCGACCGCGCACTTGATCATGGAGCGCGACTATAACCAGTACCAGTTCGAAACATACCTCGTCCTGGCCGTCATCTATGCGCTGATGTGCCTGATTGCCTGGTTCATCGTGCACTTGTTCGAGCTTCGCTCGCCGATGCAGGCGCCTGAGGCCACGACAACAGCTCAGATCAAGAACGCGGCCATCGCCAGCGTCTGACCTAAAGGGTATTAAACCATGTTCGATACCGAAATTTTGCTCCAGGACACCCAGGAAATTCTGGGCGCCGTACCTGTAACCCTTGGAATGGCGCTGACCATTTTCGTCTTGTCGACGCTAGTTGGCAGCATTTTTGCACTCGTCGAATACAGACGAGTCCCGGTGCTGCGAGAGCTCATCATGGCTTACAAGATCGTCTTCAAGGGCGTTCCGATGGTCATCGTGATTTTCCTCGCCTATTTCGGTCTGCCCCCGGCATTCCAGTTCCTGCTCTCGTTGCTCGGAATCAACTTCAACGCCCACGAAACACCCAACTCGGTTATCCTTATTATTGCGGTGACAGGCTGTATCGCTGCGTTCCAATCGGAAATTATCAAAGGAGCCCTGAACGCCTTTGACACCGGTCAGTCAGACGCCGCCCATTCCCTTGGCTATACGAACGGCCAATTGTTCCGACGGATTCTGTTTCCCCAGGTGGCTCTCACGGCAATTCCCGACCTGACAACCTCGATGATGGTCATCATGAAGGCGCTTTCTCTCGGATTCGCCATCGAGGTTGTCGATATCTTCGCCCAGTCCCAGCTGACCGCCGCGCTGAACTACTACTACCTCGAAGCCTTCGTGATTGCCGTCGTGATCTACATGGTGATTGCCTATATCGTCACCCAGATTGCCGACAGGCTGGAGCAAGCCCTTAGGGTGCGGACGTGAGGACAACTATGTGGGACTGGATCGCCAAGCTTCGGATATCGAGCCGCACCTTGGAGGCAATTCTGTTGGGCATGAAAAGCCCGAGGAGAAGCCCGAGTAGCCGATTTATGTACCGGTGATTTGACGTCATAGACAGCGGTCCCCCGCTATCACCATCCCGCCCGACACCACGATGTGCATGCTCGAACAGGCGTTTGCCGCTGCCCTATTCTGCAGCTCGAGTTTAAACCAATCGATTCGAACGAAACGAGTTGAGTGCTGCCTCGGGAGCAACGCTCAACCGTTTCGCTGGATCGCCCGACATTGCGGAGCGGAGTATCCTGACAGATGGGGCGGCAGACACGATTCGAATCGGACTCTGGCGACAGTGAAATGATCGCCGTTCGCAAAGTCGGCGGCCGATCGTTGGTGCGGGTGGTCGGGCTCGAACCGACACTCCTTTCGGAACTGGATTTTGAATCCAGCGCGTCTACCAGTTTCACCACACCCGCAAGCTGCTAACTCATTGGCCTCTTAACGCTCTCATGCTGCACCTAGGTAGAAAGTGGAGAATTAGGCGGCCCTCAACTCCTAACCTATTGAACTCTAATCCTATTGCCCTGAGGGCTGAAGGTATACGCATCCTGATTTTGAGACAAATGCAGGAGCTGTCCGGTTCAGCGCGATTCCTGAATTGACATCAGGGCCGCCGCGCCCTGACCTTACCGGGCCGCAGCGTCTCGAACTTGGCGAAGTCTTGCGCTGCCGAGTTCTGCAATAGGGACAGGCACGCTGGCAACTCACCCCAGCCAATACCTCGGCCCCGGCCCCTTGCGTCCTGCCATATCGGCAGGGTTCGCAAGGCTACACCGGTCCATCGACAGGCAGCCGCAACCGATGCACTCAGTAAGCCCGGACCTCAGGCGCTGCAACTCGGCGATGCGCTGGTCGATGCGCTTCGTCCACTGGCCCGACAACCGCGACCAATCCCGACGCGACGGCACGCGATCGGCTGGCAACTTGGCCAGCTCGGCGCCGATCTCCTCAAGCGTCAGCCCAATTCGCTGCGCGAAGACGATGAAGGCGATCCGGCGCAGCACGGATCGCGGGTAGCGTCTGTGTCCCGAGCCGGCCCGCTCGGACGCGATCAGCCCGCGCTCCTCGTAGAAGCGCAGGGCCGATGAGGCGACGCCGCTGCGCCGTGACACGTCGGTGATGGTCAGCATGGAATCCACGCATGAACGAAAGCACAATTCCCGCTTGACTTCAAGTTAACTTGAACTTGTAGCAAGAGGCATACGGATTAAGGGAGCACTGGCAATGCAGACGAATATCGAACTTCAGGGACTTCGCGTGGCGGTCACGGGCGGCACGTCCGGCCTCGGACTGGCGCTTGTGCGGCAGCTTGCCGCACAGGGTGGGTGCGTCGCCTTCGTCGCCCGCACCGCGGCGAATGTCGAACGCATCGCCGACGAGACGGGCGCGCACGGCATTGTCGGCGACGTCGGCAAGAAGGAGGACATCTACCCGATCGCGTTGCAGGTCACTGCCAGCCTCGGCGGGCTCGATGTCCTGATCAACAATGCCTCGAGCCTCGGCCCTATCCCTCTGGCGCTCCTTGCCGATACCGAGTGCGAGGAGCTGGAAATGGCGCTCGCGGTCAATCTCGTCGGCGCGTTCCGGCTGACGAAAGCTCTTTTCGGTGCGCTTGCCGCGTCCGCACGTGAGGGCCGCGGCGCGCTGGTCATCAACATTTCCAGCGACGCCGCGGTGAACGCCTATCCCGGCTGGGGAGCATACAGCGCGAGCAAGGCCGCCCTTGCCCATCTGACGGCGATTTGGGACGAGGAGGCGAAAGCAGACGGCATCCGGCTCCTCGCGCTTGACCCCGGCGATATGGACACCCCACTGCACGCGCTCGCGATCCCTGATGCTGATCCGGCGACCTTGAAGCGCCCCGAGCAGGCAGCTGCCGAGATCATCGAAAAGATGCTCGACGCGTTGCCGGTCCGCTCTACGCTTCTGGCCGGAGCACATGGATGATTGCCGCCGATCGTCCCGATCGGCGCTCCGCCAGGCTGTTCGTCGTCGAGGCGGACGGCACGATGCGCGACCGGCCGCGAGCTGGCCTCGCGACGCTGTTCAACCCCGGCGATCTGGTCGTTGCCAATGACGCCGCGACCTTGCCTGCCAGCTTGCACGGCACGCATGTCCCAAGCGGTGAGGCGATCGAGATCCGCCTAGCGGGCTGGCTATCACTTCCCAATCCAACCCGTTTCGTGGCGATTGCCTTCGGCTCGGGCGATCACCGCACGCGCACGGAAGACCGGCTGCCTCCACCTCCGCTGTCACCAGGCGATCGCCTCCGGCTCGGCTCGCTTGACGCCGTCGTCGAGCGCCTTCTCGACCATCCACGCCTTCTCGAGTTGCACTTCCCAGGCAACCGCGCGGCGGTGCTTGCAGGACTGGCGCAGCACGGCCGGCCGATCCAATACGCGCATGTTCCCGAGCCGTTGGCACTGTGGGACGTTTGGACGAAGATTGCCGCCGGGCCGGTCGCGTTCGAGGCGCCGTCGGCAGGCTTCGCGCTCGACTGGCGCACGCTCCAAGCCTGGCGTCGGCACGACGTTGGCTTTGCAACACTCACGCATGCTGCGGGCGTCTCTTCTACCGGCGATCCCGCGCTCGACTCGCACCTTCCCTTCGACGAGCCCTACCACATTCCCGAGCACACAGCGGCACAGGTCGCGCGGGCGAAGCTGCGCGGCAGCCGCATCATTGCGATCGGCACGAGCGTAGTGCGCGCACTTGAGGCAGCCGCCAATCCCGGCGGCAATGTGCGTGACGGAGATGGCATTGCGACAGGGCGCATCGCGCGGGGCACGCGGCTTCGCGTGGTCGATGCGGTTCTCACGGGCGTCCACCAGCCCGGCGACAGCCATTTCGAGCTCCTGCGCGCCTTTGCCGACGATGCTCTGCTCGCCAAGGCCTCCGCAGCCTTCATCGCATATCGATACCGCGCGCATGAATTCGGCGATTCCATGCTGCTCAATCGCCAACCGCTGCTTCTATCGCGCGAACGGAACCGCGCCGAGGTGCTCCCGAGATGCGCGCCATGCGCAACTATGCGGGCCATCGGCTCACGCCCTGGCTTGGCCATCTGATGGTGTCGCGCTCCGAGACCGCCAGACCGCTGCTGACCCGGGCGAGATCATGCAGCTCCCGCCCGCCGACGAGATCGTCATGGTGGCGGGCACGCCGCCGATCTGCGCGAAGAAGGCGCGCTACGAGGAACGCCGTTTCAAGGACCGGATCATGGCGCCGCCGGTGCTTACCAGGCCGGCACAGCCGGGCACGGACGACTGGAGCCCGGCTGCCGCTTCGGGCCAGGCCGGCGAGCATCGTGTCGGCCGACGCAGCCGGCGCCGCAGACATCGGCGACGAAGATCCAACGGGACGGAACGGCCAGCTCGGCCGACAGGTCGGTCAACTGATGGGAGACGAGATGCACCACCTCCCCTTCCCGCTGGATGCGGCCGCGCACGCCGAGCATGGCCGACGAAAGAAGCACGCGACGGAATTTCTCGAATACCTTGACCCAGACGACGACGTTGGCGGCGCCCGTCTCATCCTCCACGGTGAGGAACATGAGGCCCTTGGCCGAGCCTAGCCGTTGCCGGACCAGAACCAGGCCGGCAGCCTCGAGCCAGCTTCTGTCTCGCGCCTGCATGGCCTCCTGACAGGTCACGATGCTGCGCCGGCGAAGATCGGCACGCAGAAACGATGCCGGATGGCTGCGCAAGGTCAGCCCGACATGGCCATAATCCTCGACAACGTCGCGGCCGGCCGTCATGGGCCTGAGCGCAACAACAGGCTGGTGGATCTCGGGCAAAGTCTTCTTCTCACGGCAAGCAGCGGCCGCAAACAGCGGCAGAGGTTCGTCGCGAAACCGGCAACGCTGTCCAACGGCGTGCGCACCCTGGTGTACCGCTATACATCAGCGCCGGCACCCGCGTCGTGGTGATGACTGCGGATGGCGCCTACGTGGAGCGCGCGGAGGAGGGCGTGCAGCGATCTTCAGGGCGGTCAAACAGCTTTGTGCTGGCGTATCGCCAGACAAGAACTAGCTAAATTAGCAGTTTCTTGCACACCTTTGGAACTTTGTAGCTTTCGTTACATTTTCAACCGCATGCGAGACTCTGTGGTCCACGGCCCTGGAATGACGGTGAACAGATCACCGCCTCGCTACTCGCTCGTCCTGCCCATATACAATGAAGAACAGGTGCTGCCTCGGCTGATCGAGCGGATCAGTTCGCTTATCGACCGGCTGGACGGCGAAACCGAGACCATCTTCGTCGATGACGGAAGCCTCGATGGAAGCGTCGAATACCTCCAAAAAGTGGTTGCCGCCGAGCCGCGCTTTCGGCTGATCGAATTTTCCCGCAATTTCGGCCACCAAGTGGCGATTACCGCCGGTATGGACGCCGCTGCGGGCGATGCCGTCATCGTCATGGATGCCGACCTGCAGGATCCGCCGGAAGTCGTTCTCGATCTGGTGGCCAAGTGGAAGGAAGGCTTCGACATCGTCTATGCCCGCCGGGTCAAGCGCGAGGGTGAATCCTGGTTCAAGCGCTTTACGGCAAGTCTTTTCTATCGCCTGCTGGAGAAAATGACGTCGGTCGACATTCCGCGCGACGTCGGCGACTTCCGCCTGGTCGGCCGCAAGCCGCTGGAAACCTTCAAGCGTATGCCCGAACATGACCGCTTCGTCAGGGGCATGTTCGGCTGGATGGGCTTCAAGCAAACGACCGTGCCATTTGAGCGCCACGCGCGAACCCTGGGCCAGACCAAATACCCATTCTGGAAGATGGTGCACCTTGCGGTTCACGGCATCGTCAGTTTCTCCGAGAAGCCCTTACGCCTGGCGCTCTGGGGCGGATTGGCCATTTCCGCGCTTGCGGTGGTCTTTGGCGCCTATGCCATCTTTGCCTCATTTTTTGAAACCGGCATCATTGCCGGGTGGACATCCACGGTGGTGATCGTGTCGCTCCTGTGCGGCATCAATCTTTTCATGACCGGTGTGGTCGGGCTCTACGTTGGCAGCATCCACGCCGAGGTGAAACGCCGCCCGCTTTATGTAATTAATCGGCTCACCGGCTTCGACGAGGCGATGCGTACTGTCTCTGGTGAGCGCCGCCTATCGTTTCACAAGCCCAGGAGTGGAGTCCCCGCCAATGGCCGAACTCTTCGACAGCTATAATTCCAACTATGGCCAGGCGGTCGAAGGGTCCATCCGATTTTCCGGACTCGGGCACGACTTCTTCCTTGTCGCCAAGGCGGACCTGCTGCGGCGTCTGGTGGTCGAGCGAAAGCTTCGGCGGGGTGGGGCGGCTGTAAGGGCGCTGGATATCGGCTGCGGCGTCGGTTCGCTCCACCCCTACCTCGACGGCGCTTTCGACAGCCTCGATGGCTGCGACGTGTCGGAGCAATCAATTTTGCGCGCCGGCCAGGACAATCCAGGTGTGACCTATAGGGCCTGCAGGTCGCCGAGTCTGCCCTACGAGGATGGCGCGTTCGATCTGGCTTTCGCCAGTTGCGTCGTCCATCACGTTCCGCCCTCCTCCTGGTCCGATTTCTTGCTGGAATTGCGGCGTGTCGTGCGGCCAGGTGGCGTCGCCTGCATCATCGAGCACAATCCCTATAATCCGCTGACGCGTCTTGCGGTGTTCCGGTGTCCGTTCGACCACGACGCGGTCCTCCTCAACGCTGCCAACGCAGCGTCGCTCTTTCGGGAGACCAGGTTCCGGGACATCCGATCCGAGCATTTCCTGCTGCTGCCGTCGGCAAGGCCTTTCGCCAGAAGAGTCGAGCGCGCGCTCGCGTCGCTGCCGCTTGGAGCGCAGTATGCCTGCAGTGCGCAAGTCTGATGGCCCCTCGACCAGCGACGCCGGCCTGAAACTGCTGGTGCGTTTCGGGTCGGTCGGCATCGCTGCAACGATCCTATATGCAGTGATGGCCACCGCTTTGGTCGAATGGCAACGGTTCGGCCTCTCGCCGGTCGGTGCCTCGCTCGCAGCTTATACCGCTGCCGCCCTGTTTTCTTATCTCGCGCATAAGTTCGTGACCTTCGCGTCGAGCGGATCGCATCGATCGGAGGCTCCGCGTTTTCTCTTGCTGACGGCAACCGGCTTCGCGGTGGCTTACGCGGCGCCGGCGCTTTTGACTGCGAAACTCAGTCTGCCGCCGATCATTGCCATCCTGGTTACATGCTTGCTTGTTCCAGCGGTCAATCTCCTCATGCTCGACCGCTGGGTTTTTGCGCAGCGAAGACGCGGCCGGCAGCGCGATCGCCCGCCCTAATCCGCATCAGTGGGATCGAGCCGGAGCGACAACAATTTGATGGAGCGCTTATAGATGTTGCTGGCGGCAGGAGTTTGCGGAACGCCGTCGAGGTAGTCGAAGGCGATGTCGAGTGTCTTGGCCTTGGCGAGGGCCGCCGGTGGAATGACGAACGATACCGTGCGTGGCTCTTTGCCGGACAGCGTCACCGCATGCACCCGAACGCCGTTCACCGAGATCACAACCCTTTGCGTGATCTGGGGCGGACGAATGACGGCGGCCATTTGCAGCGTGGCAGTCAGACCGTCGCCAAGCGGCGGTATGTCCAGGCGAAGCCGCGAGGTCTCGCCCAGCGAATGGGTGCCGTCGGCTACCGGCCCCGACCAGCCACAGACCATCATGCCGGTTGCCTTTTTGGCTCCGTCGGACCGGAACGACACCGTCTCGCCAAGTGTGTAGCTGCCGACCGCATCGCGATTGAGGCAGGTCGTCGTCCGGTCGATATAATAGGCGCGATAGTCGGCATTGACGTCTGGATTGAGAGCAAGCGCAAGCATGATGATTTCTGTCCCGGCCAGAACCGCCGCCAGCGCGTAGCCACCAAATCTGGCCGCGCGCCGATACCGGCCCGAAATGTCAGACCAGGGCAAGATAACCCCCGATCCATGCGACGGTCATGAAATAGCAGGCGCCCAGGAAGAGACCCAGAGCCGCAAGAAAAGTCAGCTTCGACGCCGACAACAACGTGGTCAGCAACATTGTCAGAGGCGCAAGCCCAATGACGTATCTGACCATCGAGGCCAGGTTCGTGATCAGCGGCAGGATGATGCAGCAGGCGCAGAACAACGCGGCGCCATATTGCCTGCGAACCGCCAGAACCGCCGATAGCGCCAGTCCTATGAGTGCGGCGAGCGCGCTCCATTGCGGCGCCGTAGGCAGCCACCCAGTCGTCGGAACGGCCGAGAGTCCATCCCATATGAAGGCGAGCGGATTGCCCGCCACACGTCCAAACGCACGCTGGACGTGCAGGAAGGCAAAGCCGTCCCCGACCGTCAGATAGAGGAACAGGATGTAGGCGAACAAGCCGGCAGGCGAGATGAGAATTGCAACGAGCAGATCCGGTCGGCCAAGCACCCAACGTGGGAACGAAAGCGCCGATCCGCCCTTTGCGCGGTAATCCCTGAACATCTGAATGACGGTCGCAAATACAACAAGCACTCCGACGAGCCTGGTTGCCGACAGCAGAGCCGATGACAGCCCCGCGGTCAGATAGCTGGAGCGTTTGAGTGCCAGAAAAACGCACGACGTCAGGAGCACGAAAAGAGGTTCGGTCAGGAAAGTCGTGAAGTGAAAGGAGAACGGGCCGCTGAGCAGAAAGGCGCAATATAGCACATAAGCGCGCATGTTCTTCTCGAGCAGCGGCCACGCCACCAGACAGGCCGCGTAGCTGCACGCAACCGATGTGATCGACGCGAGCAGTATCGTCGGCAAAGGGAAAACAGACCGGATTGCCGCCACCAGCATCGGATAGAGCGGAAAGAAGCCCCAGCGTCCGACATTGCTCTGGTTTGGAATGGGAAAGCGCTCATAACCATGTTCGGAAATGTCGACATACCACGCGCAATCCCACCGGCAGAGCGCCTGGGCATAGGACGCGAAGCCTGGTTCCGCCGAGACCGAAGTGAATGCGGCATAGCGGATGGCCAGTCCACTCACGACCAACAGCAGCGGCACCGCCGCGACCGCAATAAAGCGGCCGCCGGCGTTCGGACGCGCGACAGCTTCGAGCGCCAAAATCTGCCTCCACCCGTTCAAGTGGCTGGCGCCACTCAAAGCTAAATGACGCGCGCGCCGGCAAATTCAAGGCATGCAGCGCGGCTCAGATGGCGATAGAGCTACCGCGCGCTTCTGAGCCAGACCAGCATCTCGCCGGGGTCGCGATTGTCCCAGGTAAAGTACGGCACGGCGGCGAGTTTTGCTTCCTCCACCGCGCCAGAAGATGCCGGCCGAACAGCTTGCCGAAGATAAATTGCAGCACGTCGCGGCCTTGCACGGTGATGATCAGGAAAGCGATCAGCAACAGGTTGCGGCCTTCGAAGCTTGGGCGATTCGGGTGAGGTGATCGATCATTCAACATAAGCGCGTTTCCGCTGAATCGGCGGCGGAAATTGGTCGAAGGTATCGCCCGGGTCCTGGAATCCAAAAACCTGGAGGACGCGAATGCCTTCTGGCGCAGTACCGCCAAGACAATTCTCGTTCAACTCCGGCAGGCACCAACTGAGCGGCCGACATGCGGGCGCTTCTCTGAGTTTCAGTTCTCCTCGCGGGCCGCAGTTTAATAGCGGCCATTCGACAAAAGGAACAAAGTGCGGTGTCGCTGGTTGAGATTTGTTGAGACCAGAGCGGAGGCTTTCGCCGCTGTCTCATCCAGCGCAAGGATTCGCCGTGGGCATTCTCGAGAGCCTGAAGAAAGCTACCGAGCAGGCGACGGGTATCGCGCGACCGAGAAAGCAAGAACTCGCCGAATTCGTGAAGATGAAGAAGCCACTCGAATTTCGGTTCAAGGATGACGGCCTCGTGCCGAACCACCCCTTCTGGCCGTTTGTCGTCTGTCGCGGCGCCGTAAGGTCGGTGGAACAATTTGATTCCGCAGCCGTGCTGGAAGAGCTTTTCGAGGCCAATGGCTGGAGTAGCGGCTGGCGGGACGGCATCTACCACTACGTCCATTACCATTCCCGCAAAAATGAAGTGCTTGGGGTTGCGGGCGGCACCGGCAAGGTTCGGTTCGGGGGCAACAGGGGCCGTACATTGTCCTGGAAGGCCGGCGATATGGCAGTTCTTCCGGCCGGCACCGGTCACCAATGTTTCTCCGAGTCTGCTGGTTTCCTGGTGGTCGGCGCTTTTCCCGCATCCGACGCTTATGACGAATGCACGACAGCCCAGGAACATGAGCGGGCATTACGAACGATTCCCACGTTGGCCGTCAACGCAAGGATCGGGTCTATGGGAGCAAAGCGCCGCTGGTGTCAGTGTGGAAAAAATGAAGCTTGAAGATGAAGTCCGCCACGTTTCCGAAGACTTGGACGATGATGTACTGAGTGACGCTGTGCGGGCGCTGCATCGTCGGGTGAAGATCGTTCATGATTTCGATATCCCCTACATTGCTGGATACAGCAAAGATGGCAGAACGATTTATATCGATCGCCATATGCCTCGCACTATGGATTGGAAATCGGCCAAGGTCCGGCTTGCCCCATTTCTGCTAACGCACGAAATCGTTGAAAAGGCGCTCCTAGACGAACTCGGGCTTCATTATCTGCACGCGCATCAAATCGCTCTTCGAGCCGAACGCGATGCAGTGAAGGCGGCGGGTGTTGGCTGGTCCGCTTACCAGGCCTTCAACAAAAAGAACGAAAAACCGATCTCCGAAGAGAAGCTCAAGAAGATCCCCAAGGATCTTGACCTGACGCCCTACCGCGACATGAGTGACTTTTCAACGCTCGAGCGTCTGCTGAAGGCGCAACGATAGTCGGACAAGCCAATGGTCCTCGCTTGCCAGTTCTATGACCGCCGCCTCGACAGTTCAGCATCGACGAGCTCGCGGCATGTGCAAATGAGCGCATCGACCCTGCACCATCGTTTTCGCCAGCTGCAGCTCGTTCGCATGGCGCTGCGTGCACCGAACTTTCGCGGCGGTCCCGTGTTCTCAACCGAGATAGACAAAAGTTACCCGTAAAAGCGAGTCGTTCAAGCCGCTTGGGTTTTCATGTCTTCGCCGCTCACCATTTTGATCACAGCGGAGAAATCGAGCTTGCCTGAGCCGAGGACAGGCACTTTCGCAACGACGCGCACTTCGGCCGGCACCATCAGGTCCATGGCGCCGTTGGCCCTGGCGAAGGCCAGGAATTCGGCACGCGTGGCGTTGACAGCCTCGGTAATGAGGACCAGCTTTTCGCCCTTGCGTGCATCTGGCACGGCAGCGACTGCCGAGAGCGAGCCTTTCCACAATTCGCCCGCCAGTGCCTCGACGGCGGCCAGCGAAACCATCTCGCCACCGATCTTGGCAAAGCGCTTCGCGCGGCCTCGAATGGTGATGAAGCCGACGTCGTCGACGGCGACCACGTCACCGGTGTCATGCCAGCCGTCTTCGAGCGGCTCGAGCACGCCCGGCTTCTCGGTGCGCAGATAGCCCGCCATGACATTGGGCCCGCGCACGAAAAGCCGTCCGCCATCCTCGACGCCAGGCACCGGGTCCAGGCGGTACTCCATACCCGGCATGATTTTGCCGACACTGCCGGAGCGGTTGTACATCGGCGTGTTGATGGAGATCACGGGCGCGGTTTCGGTCACGCCATAGCCTTCAAGGATGCGCAGGCCGAACTTTTCCATGTAGGTCGCGCGCGTAGAAGCCTTGACCGGTTCCGCGCCGGCAAAGCAATAGCGCACTGAGCGGAAGTCGTAAGGGTGTGCCGTACGCGCATAGCCGCTGAGGAACGTATCGGTGCCGAAGATGATCGTCGCGTTCGATGCGTAGACCAACTCCGGCACCATGCGATAGTGCAGCGGGGAGGGATAGAAATAGACCGGCACGCCCGATATCAGCGGCAGCACCGTACCTGCTGTCATGCCGAACGAGTGGAAGATCGGCAGCACGTTGAAGACCTTGTCGCCCGAATGGAAGTCGATACGCGAGGCGGCCTGGGCGGCATTAGCCAGGATGTTGCGATGGGTGAGCACCACGCCCTTAGGCGTGCCTTCAGAACCTGAGGTGAACAGGATCACCGCCGGTTGGCCGGGCTTGCGGGCGACCCGGGGTGTATTTTTGCGCAATAGGCCGAGCAGCTTGTCCTTGAGGCCAATGGTGGCCCTCAGATCATCAAGCCACACAATATCGACCGAGCGGCCGAGTTCCTCGACCACGGCGCCAAGTTTCGCTTGTTCGACAAAGGCGCGTGAAGTCAGCACGGTGCGCACCTCGGCGGCCTTGCAAGCGGAGAGGATGTTGGCCGCACCGGCAGTGAAGTTCATCATCGCCGGAACCTTGCCGGCGGACATGACGCCGAGCAGCGTCGCACAGGCGCCGTTGGCATTGGGCAGCATGATGCCGAGCGTCTGCTGGCCGGCATAGAGGTTCTTGAATTTCTCTCCAAGCACAGCGGCGGCTGTCAGCAGCTTGCCGTAGCTCAGCGAACCGGTGACGGGGTCCTGCACGGCCAGTTGCTTCATGCCGCGTTCGCTCGCCGTCTGGATGATCTTCTCCAGCACAGTCTTGTCGATGTCCTGGGTGCGGAAGACGAGATCCGACATGACCTGGTAGAGGGCAGCACCCGCCGCTGCGCGGCGCTTCCGGCCCTTGAGATCCGGCGGTACTTCAAGTTTGGCCGGTTCTAGTATCGTCACCTTGACCTTTGGGAACAGCTGGCGGCGCACATGGAGCGAACTCAGTCGCGAAAAATAGCTCTTCTCCAGGCCGTCGATGCGCACTGGCACGATCATCGAGCCGGTCTTGTCGGCCACCATGGCGCCACCGTCATAGACCTTCATTAGGCCGCCGGTCACGGTGATCCGGCCTTCGGGGAAGATGACAAGCGGATTGCCGCCTTGCACGGCCTTGATAAGCGTGCGGGTCGACATCGGCTTGGCCGGATTGAGCGGCAGGGCGCGCGCAAGTTTCATGAACGGCTTCATCCACCAGGCTTGGGCGATGGTGTAGTCGATGGCAAACACCGGCTCCTCATCCGTCAGCGTCAAAGCCAATGGGCCGTCGAGGAAACTGACATGGTTGAGCGCCAGGATGGGTGCCGGGCCGGCCGCCTTAAGGTTTTCCAGCCCCTCCACCTCCAGACGATGGAAGGCTCGGAACAGAATGGAAACGAAGTCGCGGAAGGCGTTGGTTGGCAGATATCTCAGCATCAGCCAGGCGGCGACCACGTTGAGCGCGGCGAGGCCGAACAGGATACCTCCAGTGGAGACGCCCACTGCTTGAATCGCGGCGACAAGTATGCCGCCCACCGTCATAAAGCCTGCATTGACTATGCTCACCGCCGCGACGACGCGAGCGCGGCTGGCTTCGGGCGCCCAGGCTTGTACGGCGGCGAAGGTTGGTACGACAAGAAAGGCGCTGGCAATAGCCATGCCGGCAAGGTCGACCGCAACATGGACCGTGTTTGGCCCGGCGAAGAAAATTGCGAGCGTTTCGGCCCCGATCGAAGGCTGCATGCTCCAGATGGTCCAGGCCAGGTCCAAGCCGAACAGTGCCATCAACGCAGTGCCAACCGGGGCTGGCAAGAGCACGATGCGGCCCTGCGACATCCATGCGGCTATGGCAGAGCCAATGGCGATCGACACGGCGAACACCGCTAGATAGGCGGTGACAGCGATTTCTCCGCCACCGAGCGAATCCTTGACCAATGTAGGCAGGATCGAAAGGACAATGGCCCCGATCAGCCAGAACCACGACGTCATCAGTCCGGCGCGCCAGATCCGCTTGTCGGCACGCAAACCGTTCACCTGTCGCCAGGTCGAGCGAAAGATGTTTTTGTCGATGACTAGGTCGGGAGCCGCAGAACCGGTGGACGGGATGTAGCGGCTGACAAACCAACAGGCCACGGCAAGGATCATCATGATCGGCCCGAACACCGAGACGCCAATGCCATCGGCCGAGACGACGCCTCCGGCGATAGTGCCGCCGAGGATGGCGGCGAAGGTTGCCGATTCGATCCAGGCATTGGCGCGGGGCAATTCCTTGCGCTCGAGATGATCCGGCAGGATGCCGTACTTGATCGGTCCGAACAGCGCCGAGATGATGCCGAACATGAGCAACGCGATCATCAGCACCGGGATCGACGACAGGGTGATTCCAACGACAGCGACAGCCGCAGCGGCGATCTCGGTGAATTTCAGCCGACGGGCGATGAGCGCCTTGTCGAACCGGTCGGCGATCTCGCCACCAACGGCGGACAGGAGCAGGAAAGGAGCCATGAAGACGGCACCCGCCAGCGTGACCAGTGATGCAGCCTTGTCCGCCGCCAGGGTGAACAGAATAAGGAACACCAGCGTGTTCTTGAGGAAATTGTCGTTGAAGGCGGAAAGGAACTGCGTCCAGAAGAGAGGTGCAAAGCGCCGTGACGTCATCAGATGGCTAGTCGTTTGGCCGTTCGTGGCGATTTCCATTGGGGCGGCTTCCGTTAGGGCAAGACCGTTGAAGATCGTGGCCGTATCGATCAGCGGTCTTGCGCGGTTTGAGCTTCTTGTAGTGGGAACCCGGTTACACTTCGTTACTGCGGCTCAAATCGATCAGCGGCTTTTGGGTTTGGGGTCTTCTAGCCGCTTCATGAAGCGGCTCGCCTCTTCTGCGTCTCGCAGGATCTTGGTGATGGTGATCGAGGTATGCACGAGCCTGATCGCCGCCATCGGGCAGAACCCCTTGGCGGCAAAGCTTGCTCCATGAAATTGATGGCGCCGTCATTATCGAAGCGGCGATGGCGAAATTGGCACGGTGAATGTTTGCAGGCGCCTGAACCGTTGGGAGCATAGCTGTTGGAGGTCATCGACATTGTCTTTTGGTTTCAGGGTGAGGTTGCGCCGGCGTTTGTCTGTCTCCAGGCCGGATACAATCAAGCGGTCTTGCGACGGTCCGGACGAACGCAGCGTCAGCGCTGCTCCGCAGCAGCGGGCTGCAGACGGCGGTCGCCAGCCAGCTTGAGGCGCAGTTGCCGCAACCACTCGCCATCCTCTCCGAGCGGATCGCAGGACAGCTACGCGATTCTGAGCACTGCCAAATCGGCCTAATTTTCCACTGCCGAATGGACGATGAGACGCGTAAGCGAGTTTCCGGACCGGAAGCTATGGTTGGGTTGCCCAAACAATGCAGAGGCGCTGCTGTGTTGGCGCGACACGCTCGACCGCAGGTCCGGACGGCATAAGAATTTTGGAGAGGCCCGTGGTGACTGGGGATTGCGCCGGTATTGACGACGCGCGAAGACTGGGTCGATATCTGGGCGAAGGCAGCCCCTGCGACGCAGCTTCATACCGGAGAATGCGCTGCGAGGTTGTTGCCTCGGCTACCAACTCAAAGTGATTGTCCGGGAGAGTTCGGCGATGTCGCCATAGATCATCGAACCTGTGACGAGAAAACATTTATCACCGAGGACTTCGAAGAGTGAGCTTGCCGCTGTACAAACCGGCAGGTTCTTCGAATTGGCATACGTGCCGAGGGTCGCGGTTTCGACCTTACGGTGGGTCGCCGTTTCGACCTTACGGTCCTTGGCTTCGGCACAGCCGACACTGATCGCGAGGATTGCGATAGCAATGAGAGTCGTCTTGCTCATGTTTTGCCCCTGGAGCCAGCTCTTGTCGGGTAAGGCGCGCGATGCATCAAAGTAGCACCGGCCCACGATCGGCTTCATCCATCGATTGGAGGAAGCGGGCTCATCCATAATTAGCAATATCTTGAGTAAGGCGCCGAGCGCACCAGACTCATGGAACGGCGCGCGGAATTTCCATTCGTGACGAGGTGGCGATCCCGGCCGCCTTCGCAAACGGGTCACCCAGCACTGCGTAAACGTCTCGATTCCGAGCTATAGCTTTCCGCATTCGATCATCGATCATACCAAGGTGAAGAAGGGGCAGCAGATCGAGCTTACCGGAGAGATCACACGCGTAGACGAGGAAGGCGGCAGGGTGACTGTCGATCTGGGACCGCTGGTGACGATCGACATCGACAAGGTCAGGCTGGTCGAGAAGTACAGGACGCCAAAGCGCAAGAAGCCGCTGCGCGACATGGTGGATTAGCTCGCGGACCGCCGCTTATCCACGCGACATCGGTACCACTCAAACGAATGGCAATTTTCTGTCTGAATGCGTTTAGGGTCCATGCTTGGAGACCACGCATGGGTATCGCGCGGGAGACAGGTGACTCTCGGTTTCAAGGCGTCGAGATGCTACGAGCACTGAAAAATCAGTTCCTTAGACCTAAAGATCGGGCGATCTGCCAGCGGGTTGTCGACCAGGTAACCGCCGACGCCAAATGGTACAGCACCCCGATAGACGGTCAGATTCTGGCCTCGACCACGCTGAATCTCTTTCAATCAGGGGTCGTAAACGAAACGAATTTGCTGGCACATGTTCGCGCGCGGCGCCACGACTTCACTAAACTGACAGGCTAGATCCTTCGCCCTCACAGTGCCAGTTGGACTTTGTAATGGAACGCGCAGCGGGGAGCACGTGTGGTTGATCGGCGCGTCTCGCGTCCATGGCCCGTTTTCCTGGCGCCGATCTTCCGCGATCTTGGCCCTCACCCGCATTGCTGAGGATTTCGAGAGGTGAATTGAGATCCGCCGACGGCGCGGATCCTCTGGCAGGATCAAGCCTGTCCCGCGGCTTTGCTCCGGAACAATGTCTTCTTCTGAAAGTTTTTCCTTACATCGCAAAGGAGATTCGAAATGTCAGAAACGCGCGAATGGTTTGTCCAATGGCTTAGAGATGCTCATGCCATGGAGGAGCAGGCTGAAACGATGTTGAACGGGCAGTTGAGCCGTATCGAGAATTATCCCGAACTGAGCGACCGGATCCGACAGCACCTCGACGAGACCAAGCAGCAGGCTGCCCGGCTGAAGACTTGTCTCGATCAGATGGACGAGGGTTCATCCATGATGAAGGATGCTGGCGGTAAGCTGACGGCGATGGCGCAATCGCTGAGCGGCGTCTTCGCTGGAGACGAGGTGATGAAAGGATCGCTCGCGAGCTACACGTTCGAGCACATGGAAATCGCCTCCTACACGATCCTGATTGCCGCCGCTCGATCGCTCGGCGAAACCGAGGTTCTTCGGGCTTGCGAAGAGAATCTGCAAGAGGAAGTCGCGATGGCGGATTGGCTGAAATCCCGTCTTCCCTCCACGACCGAGCAGTTCCTTGTTCGGGCCGAAGCCGACAGTGACAGCGCCAAGCGGTGAGCGGGTGGGACGCAGTCATCGTGAACTGGGTGATGGGGATTCGTCCGCCAGCGCGTCCCCTTCGTGAAGGCTGGACGACGAACACGCCTGACTGTAGCAGGCGGTTGTCGAGTTGCGCATTTCCAGAAATTGCTACGACGAGTGATGCTAACATTGCGGCGTCGTGACTTTGAGAGTTGAAGCGTTCGTCTGCGCAAGCCTGGTCGAAGACGCATTGGCAATAGCCAAGATCGGAAGGGCTAGCGCAGCGGTCGGCGAGATCAAGCTTGAGGGGGCGTGTTAAAACGTTCGAAACGAGGTCGCGATAGCGGAATGCCCGAGAACACTCTCCCTGATCACTGAGCAGTGCGTGCGCGGGCACCGGTAGCGCCAAGCCGGATGGAAGAAAGTTCGTCCCGACAGCGGCAGGGCGCACCAGCGACGGGGATAGGTTCCTGTCAGCGTTCCAGTCAGCCCACCCAACGAGGGAACTTACATGGCGCGACGCGGCATATCTGATGCCTCCGACGGGGCGTTCGGCGGGAATTCAGGCATTCATGATGCTCAAAATCTCGCGTGGAAGCTTGCCATGGTCATCCGTCGAGAAGCGGGCTCTGCCCTGCCTGACAGCTATGACACCGAGCGTCGGCCCCTTATTCACGGCACCCTCGCACAAGCACTCGCGCGGCTTCAGAAATGGTTCAAAGATCCGGCAAAAAGCCTGCCGCCGCAGGTCGATCTGGTCGAGGGATTGCGAGGCCGTCAGGTAGCGCTGGCCCAACACAACGCCTTCCGCAGTCATCGTGAACACCGCAGCCGGGGCGTTGGCGCTGGCCTCGCTTGTTCCGCAGGTTTCGCCATCCACCCGCACCTCGAACACCCGTCCGTGCACCCGAAACTCAAATGTCTCGCCCAGCCGTGCCCGTTCGGGCCGGAACCGCGGAAGTCCATTATGCCGACCTGACCTTGCCTTCCACGAGGCGGTCACCGCGCGGCGTCTTTTGGCGAAAGGCGTCGCGAAGTTGATACTCGCAACATCGTCTAAATCACGCTCGCGAACTGGTCGATGCAGCGACCAGAAGACGGCAGCTGCCGCCGTAGAAATACGAGCAGTTTCAAATCGAAGGGTGGCCGATGGCGCTTGCTCCGCGGTGTCGACTCCATCAGGCTTTCAAGCGAGCGATCCTGGCGGTGTCTGCCTTCGAAACATCCGGCAATCTGGCGTTCACTTGACACCAAGGGCGTCCTTGAGTTCTGCCAATTTTTTCATGCAGCCTTGCTCGTCGCCAGCTTGGGACATCTTGTGAGCTTCCGACATTAGCTGGCTAGGATGTTCGGCATTCTGGGCGCTACGGTTGCCAATCACTTGCTCCTGATGAGGTGTGGTTGGCTTCACATTTCCCGCCGTTGATCCGGTGATTTCAGGATTACCCCCCTGCTGCTTGCCGGCCATGACCTCCTCTTGGTGCTTCGTCGCCGGGATGCCTGATTTATTTGGGCTCGCGCCCGTTTCGGCGGTGATGACGTTCGGCTCAAGCACTTTCAACTCTTGGCCGCAGTCGGCAAAGCCCGGCGACCCGAAAGCAAGGACGAGCGCCGACGCGCTTACTATTCGTATAAACATGTGAACCTCCGATAGGCTTTTCCGTATGTCGAGGAAACGGCCACATATCCAAAGAGTTCCTGGCGGGGCCGGTCCATAACAAGGTAATGAGGATATATTCCATCGACCCTGATAGTGATCCCACAGGTGCTTTCGCATGTCGCCCTGAAGCCGCCCAGCACGGAGGTTAAACATACCGTTGGAAAATACCGCAACCATCTTTCATCTTGCCGCGTATGGTCCGATCATCTGCCGGTGCAAGTTTGAGGACATGCAATGAAGAAGGTCGCTGCTCTCCTGGTACTTTCCCTCGTTACCATGCTGCCCGCCGTGGCAGCCGCGCAGTCCTACGTGCCGGAGCTTGGGCCATCGCCGCCGCAGGATGCTATGCAGCTGTATCCCGGCGGTGTCGAGAAGGCGCTGGCCGCGCTGCCGGACATCGTCAAGAAAGTCAAGGAAGCATCCGACGTTCCCGGCTTCGCCGTGACGGTGGTGTATGGCGGCAAAATGATCTTTGACGAGGGCTATGGCCTTCGCGACAACCGGGACGACACTTCTAAGGTCAGCAGCACCACCATTTTCCAGGTCGCCTCGGTGTCGAAGTCGATCTCGGCCACGGTGGCCGCGATCGCCATGACGAAGGACCACAGCTTCGACTGGGATACCCCGGTCGGCAAGGTCTGGGACGGCTTTCGCCTCAATCTCGACTATGTCTCGGGCAACGCCACCATCGGCGATTTCTTCGCCCATCGCTCGGGCCTGCCGATGGCGGCGGGCGACGAACTCGAGGATCTCGGCTTCCAGCGCAAGCAGATCGTCGGGAGCCTGTGGATGGTGCCGCTCGATCCCTTCCGCATCTCCTATCACTACGCCAATTTCGGCACGACGATCGGCGCCGAGGCAGTGGCCCACGCCGAGAAACAGCCTTGGGAGCTGCTGGCCAAGAGCCTGTTGTTCGATCCGCTCGGTATGCGCTCGAGCAGCTATCGGCACGAGGACTTCATTGCCGCCGGCAAGAACCGCGCCCTGCTGCATGCGCGCGTGGCGGAGAATGTGTTCGAGCCGCTCTTTGACCGCGACCCCGACCAGCAGGCGCCGGCGGGCGGCGTCTCCTCCAGCGCCCAGGATCTTGCCAAGTGGATGATCCTGCTGCTTGGCGACGGTACCTATGGCGGCCAGCCCATGATCGACCCGAAGATCCTGCAGCCCGCCATCACACCGCAGAGCGTGACCTACCGCGGCGAGACGCCCGATACGCGGGCCAGCTCCTATGGCTATGGCTTCAATGTGGGGGTGAACGCCAATGGGCGCACCACCATGGGCCATTCCGGCGCCTTCCTGCTCGGCGCCGGCACCACCTTCCAGATCTTGCCCTCGGCCGATGTCGGCATCGTCGTGCTCACCAACGGCTCCCCCGTCGGCGCCGCCGAGGCGGTCGCCGCCAGCTTTATGGACATCGTGCAATATGGCCAGGTCACCCGCGACTGGTATCCCTACATCAAGCCGCGGTTCATGGCCTACTACAAGCCGGTGGGCGACCTCGCCGGCAAGGACAAGCCGACGAACCCCGCCAAGGCGCGCAGTCCATCCTTCTACGAGGGCCAATATACGAGCAACTATTTCGACACCGCCACCGTGCGGGCCGATGGCGACAAGCTGATGCTCGAACTCGGCCCGAAGCCCATGCAGTTCACGCTCGAGCACTGGGACGGCGACACCTACGCCCTCACGCCCCGCGGAGAGAACGCGCCGACCGGCTCGCTGTCATCGGTGAAGTTCGTTGGTTCCCCGGGCGGCATTCGCGCGCGAGTGATGACGGTGGACTATCTCAATGAGAACGGGTTGGGGCATTTTCAGAGGTAGGGGCGGAGGCGTCGGGTGCTCCATACACCCTATGCCGTCGAAAAGGCGAACCGGCCGTCTGCAAGGTGATGCCTGAGATGGCGGATTTGTGACGGTTCGCTTCCGGGCGTGGAAATCAGGAAGCCGGCATTTGCTCGCGAGCTTCCGACAAGCTACGTCGGCTTTGGCCAGCCGCTGATCCGAAGCAGACCGACGGCTCGCGGTCGGTCGTTCCGTTGCTCCGGCTTGGTGGACGCTTCTGGCGCTACAGCCATCTTCGCCAAGCGATACGGATACGTGCTGCATCTTCACACCAACCCTACCCTGAAATCCTCCAGAACCTGAGCCAGCCCTCGCGCGCCGAGAAGGGTCACAACACGCCTCGCTTGAAGCTTCGGTACCGCGCGATCGTAACTGGCAAGATTGGTCGCCTCATTGAGGCGCGAGGGATAAATGATCCCGTCGGGCTGAGATGGGTGCTCGTGAAACGCCAGTGACCACCGGCGTGCCAGGTTCTGGCGCTGTGCCCGAACGACATCGGTCGGCACACCCATCCTGACGGCATTGTCGGCTCTGAGATCGACCAGGCGTAGGTCCGCGTTGGTCGTGATCTGCGCATAGCGCCGTCGGGTCAGCTCCACCTCCTCTATTGGAAGATTGTCAAGGATTCCTTCGCGGCGGTCGCGGAGCACGGTCTCGAGGAAGCACACCTTCAGGGAGTCACCGAGGTAAAGAACGCCAAACCGGTTGGCGTCAACACGGCGTCGAGGATCGCTGAACCGGCTCGGCGACTTTCCATATCCCAGCGGATCGGGAAAGGTGCTCCAGTAGATCCGACCGAATGTTCGTCCCGCCCGTATGGTCTCGATTTCGAGGTTTGCGCGCGCGAAATCGGGTGGAGGTGGAACGCCGGGCATTCAGTCGAAATCGCCCCTGGCCACGCCTTCCGCCGCGGCCAACACCGACGCGTCATCGCCTTGTTGAAGGGCTCGAAGGCCGGTCCGCCCATCGAGGGCGCCATGACGCGACACCAGAAACCGATAGACGGCCCAGGCACTGTTGCCCAACATGGCATGCAGCGCCGGCAATGCGCCGAAGGGACGACCGTCCTTGTCGAGTTGCCAGACAGGAAAGCGAAAGCCGCGCTTGGCGCCATCGATGCCGAGCACCTGCCCACTCTGCCGCTTGGCGTTGACCGTCACGCGCGAGGTGCCAAGCAGCTTGGCGAAGGCTTCTGCACTCAGCATGTCCTCGCCGGCGACAATTTCGGCAACACGCTTGCGGCCACGCGCGCGCGCTCCGGCAAGAGCCGCCTCGAGTTCGGCATCGGGCTTGCCTGTATCCTCGACGGCAAACACATCCGAAGCGATCGGTTGCTCTTCGACCGGCGTGATCGTCTGCGCATCGGCGGCCGGATCGACCTCTACCCGGAACGATACGCGATGGCCGATCTTGCGGCTGCGTGCGATCGCTTCCTGATAGCGTTCGAGCAATACCTTCTTGAAGTCGGCCTGTGCCGGCAGCTTTGTGGTGAAGCTCAGGGCGGCGACTCCCGTATGCGATGCGGTCCCGCTATGATTGATGCGTTTTGGAGCGGCCATGATGAGAACCTCTTGCTATCACCAATATGGCTACAGAACGCAAGTTCGTCAAGTTCGATAACTTCGTAAAGTGCGCGGAGAATGCTGCGGACTAAACAATTCCCCACGCCCGAAACCTTCCCCTCCCCGTCATCTCGCGCAGGCCGAGCTCGCCGACCAGGTTGAGCGCCCCCTGTTTTGTCACTTTTAGCCGCTCCTGGATCATGCCGGTGGAGACGAGCGGCCGGGACAGCACCAGCTCGACCAGATCGGGCAGTTTCGAGCTGGCGCGCCGTTGTTTGAGCCGCCGCTCCATCTGGCTTTTCGCCATCACCAGCCGGTTGTGCTCCTTCAGCCCCACGAGTGCGGCGTCATGGATCGCATCGAGGGAGGCCAGCAACCGGTCACTGCGATTGTGTGCTCGCCGACGCTCGCGCGGAATGTTTTTGGCACCGAGATGCTGGCAGGCGAGATGGTTGGCGGCAAGACCTTCCTGGCGCAGCAGCGCGGCAATCAGCAGTGGCCCAAGCCATGCGGCATGCTGCAGCACCTCGATGTTGTCGGACCAGGCCTTAAGCAGGATTGCGCCGCGCAGAACGATGGGCTGATCGCTCGTCCCGGCAATCACGGCCTGCCATTCGGCCAGCCGTTCTTCTTTATTCCAGTCGAGATCGTAGATCAGGCCGTTTTGCGGCTCCGGCCGGTCACGTCTTGACGTTTCCTCCTTCGACCAGGCACGTCTGCGCCGCTGAGGATCTTTGATGAGCGTGCCAAGACAGCATCGATCTCGGCAAACTCCTCAGCCAGAAGCTCGTCCTCAATATCGTCCCGAACATCGGCTTCAACTACGCTGTTTCCAGCCCCCCGCCTTCCCGGTTTTTTTGTTCCGCCGCCGGCAGGGCGCCACCCCTGGGCCGGCCAGCGCCAAAAAACCGTCGCGGCTGAGCGCCCAGTCCGGTCGGTGACGTGGTTGCGATCCCGGCCGCGGTACGGAGGGGGGTCACCGACGACCGTATCAGCGATATACGCACTTCCTTAGCAGGCGGCCCAGCAGCTTGGGTTAGGGGGGCCGCTGAGCCTGACCAGCGAGCCTTCGGGAATGCCCGACTGGCTGGTTAGTACATTAGATAAATGTAATGTAATCGAACAATGTGAACGAGGTACTCGGCAGTAAGAAATTGACTGGCACGATTCACTTACCGCGCGCTTTTGCCTTGGGTTCTGGCGAGCTTTCGGACGGGTTTGCAGCCAATTTTGCAGATCGCCGATCTGTTACCCACAGGGCCTTTTTCCTCGCCACCAAATCGTCACGATCGCCCTCAGGGGTCGCTCGGCTATGCATGGCAGCTATGGCGAAGTCGGCTCTGTTGGTTCGATAGTCTTCTTTTTGGACAGTCATCGTTTTCTCCCAGTTTCATAGCCCCTCTTTTGCCCTTGCGGGGAGATTAACTGCCTGTGCATTACGCGAGTCAATCGATGGAACGATCACTCCGCAGTCGCGAGGGCGGGAAGCAAGCCGACAATTTTAACGTTGGAGCGGCTTACAGAGTGCCGGCAACACAGCCGCCCTTTCGTCGGGCTGCGTTGATCGCGTCCATGTTGCCCTTCAGCTCGCCGATCTTGACTTCACCTGCCTTGATGTCTGTGTTGTCCATCATGGCGATCGAGCACTGCCGCACCGCGACCCTTGGCGGTCACGTGGAGGCCTGCGAGGATGCGGCCAGTGGGTCCCAAGCCAGCCCGCACGATAACAGCGACGCATCGGGAAATTTGGCCAGGCCCTCAAGAATTGTGTCCGTCGCCTTCACCAGGCTCTCGGGCGTGAACTGCCCAAAAAAGGAACTGGATCGAAGGAGAAGTCGTACTCTCCAAGATCCGGTGTGTCCTTTTCCCCGACCTTCTTCTCGATTTCGATGCCAAGGCTGGTACCGCTTGCCCCGCCTCAGCGCGCGCCCGTCTTGGACACCTCCGCCTTTGAATGGCTGTTATGGCGCGAGGCAGACAGCCGATTTGCACGCGATAGTACATCGCCGCCCTCTGCGAGTGTCAGGCAGCATGTTCGTTCGAGGCGTGACGCCCAAAAGCGGACGGCCCGCGGTCAGGCCAGCCGCTTGAATGGCGTTTCGGCCCAAAGCACAGGCTCGGTTATGCGGTAGAATTGTCGCGTCGCGATCAAGGCTGACGGGCTGACATCAACCATCAGACCGATGATCGTCATATCACCATGTGCGAGCGCAGGCCCAAGCTGCTTCGGATTCCAGCCAATCGATGCGAGGCGGTCGAACCAGTACTCCTCGCACACGATTGTCAGATTGCTGATATGTCGCTGGATACAGAATTCCAGAATTCCGCAGTAGATCACGCCGGCTGCCTGGCAAGGTCGGCCGGGCTCACGAAGATCCCGCGCCACGAAGAACCTGGTCCATTCAAAGATATTGGGTCGGCGCGGAACGCCGCCCTCGGCGAGTTGCGGAAAGGTTTCGCTCATCAGATGGGGCCGAAGGCTCGGCACGAAACGGGATCCGGCAACGACGCCTCTTCCTGGCTGGATGCCGAGCAGATGAATCGCTTCTGGAGTATCAAACGCGTCGATCTCGCGACCGTCGGGGCGTCTCAGGTCCTGCCATCCACGTTCATCGACATAGATTTCATGCCGCAGGCGGAAGTAGCTGTCGAGATCCCCTCGATAGGCAAAGCTGTTTGACGCGTCGACGACATGGACCTGAATCATTGCGGTTCCTCGAGATGGAACCCCATCCGACCACGCGACGATTGCCCGGGAAATACCCAGATCTGGGGATGGATCAAAGTTCGATTTCGTGCCTGCGAAACGCCTCGACGATCGCGTGCACAACGTTGGCGGTACTGAGCTTCTGCTTGATGTTGCGCAGGTGGGTCGTCACAGTGTTTTCCGAGATGCCAAGTATTCGGGAAACCTCCCACGCGGTCTTTCCTCCCGCGACCCACTGCAGGATTTCACGCTCTCGTTGGGAAAGCTTTTGTCTCGGCCGCCTGCGCGAGTTATCAACGAGGCGTTCGGCAGCCGAATAGGCATGGCGCGCAAGGGCATGAATGGTGCAGCGCACCGTCGGCGCCAAATCAATTTCATTTCCGGCAACCGTTACACAGGCCGGATCGCCAAACGCGGGCTGGATCGGGATACAGATCCCGTCGCAAAGCCCAAACTCTTTCGCTTCATCCATCACCCTCCTGGCATTTCGGTCCGTCAAGCCATGATGGACGTCCCGCCAGAGGAAGGGCCCGATCGCACCACGGCACACAGCAACACAAGGGTCATGGCGATAGTGTCCGGCAGCCATATAGCGGTCGTACCATTCCTGCGGCCAACCGTTAACAAGGATGTGTCCATCCAGTGATCCGGTGTCCTGGCGTGGCAATTCGGTGACGAGACAGGCTGCGTAGCCGTGACATTCGATGCTCTTGCGCAGTTGCCGAATGATCTCGGGGGCGCTGGTTGCACGGTCAATCTGCGCGGTTGCTTCAAAGATTTGTATTAGCTGGTCCTGTAAGACGCCCCCGTGAACCGCCGCCATTGTAGGCCCTTTCAATGTACTGAGACAAAGAAAACAAAATAAATAACTTAGGTCCGACCGCAACGTCCGGCATGACTTTTGACTACTATAGTAGGTGGCACTAAAGGGCGCGTTCTGACTGCCTCGCTGCATGAGGCTGAGGTCTGTTTTTGCTCGCAATCTGAGGTTGCTTCGCCAAGGCACCGGCTTGTCGCAGGAGCAGCTCGCGGACCTTGCCGGCCTCGACCGCAACTATGTGGGCAAGCTCGAGCGGGAGGAAAACTCACCGACCGTCGATACGCTGGAGGTACTGGCGTTGGCATTGCAAGTTGACGTGGAGCAGCTCATCCGTCGAAACGCGCCGTGATGCGCTGGTCAGCAGGCCGCCGAGAGCATCAGGATTTTCCCTTGCGCCGCTCACGCGGCGCCACAGCACAATCACCAGCTGGGGCTCGGGCGTTTTTGCCGGGCCGTTTCGTCAGCTCCTCGATGTCGACGCTCAAAGCGGTGGCAAGCTTTGCGAGCGACAGGAGTGTGGGATTGCGACGGCCGGCCTCGAGACCACTCAGATAGGCGCGCGTGAATCCTGAACGGAACGACAGTTCCTCTTGAGAGAGGGCCTGTGCGCGCCGAATCCTCTGTACGTTGAGGCCGACAACCAACCGTAGGTCCATGACGGCATGGTCGTCGATGGGCACACTTTAGGACGACACACTATAATGAACATTTGTCATTGACAGGCGCGGCCATTGCTGCTTTTCTCATCATATTAAGGAACGCCATTCCGAAATAAGGAACGCCAGTGACAGGAAATCTTTCGTTGGAACGTGGGCTTGCGGTTCTCAATGTCCTCAAGGGAGCGGACGAAGCTGTCGGGGTGCGCGAACTCGCCCGCCGGCTTGAGCAGAGTGCTCCCGCCGTGCAGCGAATTCTGAACACCCTGGCAGAGCAGGGCTATGTCGAGCAGTCGCCAGACTCGCGACGTTACCGGCTGGGTCACTCCGTGCTGGCGCTGGCGCGGAAGGTCCTGGGCAGAGATCGCCTGGTTGGTTTGGCTGAAATCGAACTGCAGGCGCTGGCCTCCGAAGGGTGCTTCAACGCATTCCTCGGTATCAGGCGGGGCAGCTGCGGAATTTATCTTCTGACCGTGCAAAGCAAGAGTCCGGTCGTCATTCGTTCTTCACCTGGCGAGACCTTCCCCTTGCACTCCACCGCATTGGGCAAGGCGCTCCTGATGGAGCTGAGCGGCGAGGCGGTCATTGCGATTCTTGGACGAGGTCCACTGGAGCAGGTTGCCGTACGCACAGTCACCGATCCGCACAAGCTCGTTGCTCAAATCAGAGCGTCCGAGCCCATTGGTTACACAACATCCCTGGACGAGAACTTTACCGGGCTGATTGCGGTCGGCGCACCGCTTCGCGATGCATCAGGCACAATCATCGCGGCTATAAGTGCGGCCTACCCCCGGTCAGTGGGACCGCATGTGGAGATCGCTGAGATTGGGGAGGCAGTAATGGCGGCTGCGGCGCGCATTTCCGCCGGCCTCGGCTTTCTGGAAGCAAAACAGGCCCGGGATTCCCATCATGCTGCTTAACGAAGCGCGCCTGAAACAATGGATGACGGCAGCCGGGCTTGACGCAATTATAGCGACTGCCCCGGAAAACGTGACCTACATGAGCGGCTTCTGGGCTCTGCCGCAATGGATCCGTCGCGGCCCGCAGGCTTATGTGGTGTGGCCGGCTCCTGACAAGGGCACGCCTGAAATCATCGCCAGCTCCAGCACGCTCGACCTCGTAGCCGATCAGGAACTGTGGGTAAGCAAGGTTCGGCGCTACGGCGACTTTTACGCCGATGTCGGTTCCTCGACGACCGTGGACCTCGCCAATGAACGGCACCTCCAGCTTCGAGACCTGCCGAGGCATGGCAATGCCATCGCGGCTTTGGTCGCCGCATTGGAAGAAGCTCAGCTCGGCCGTGGGCGGATCGGCATAGACGAGGCCGGGCTCGCACCAGGATACCAGGAAGCCCTCAGAGCCCATTTTCCCAATGCGTCGTTCCTACCAGCCACCGCATTGCTTCGCGAGGTTCGTGCCGTAAAAACGGCAGATGAAATCGAACGGCTCGGCCAAGTTGCCCAGATTGCCGAACGCTCCATTCAAGCAGCACTCGGCGTTGCTCAGGAAGGCGCCACCGAAGCAGATCTGGCGCGCGCTTTTCATGTCAGGACGGTCGAGGAAGGCGCCCTGCCCGTACTGGGATGCATCGGCTTTGGCGAGCGCAGCGCGCTCATGAACGTCCAGCCGTCTGACCGCAGGTTGCGCGCTGGAGAAATCATCCGCTTCGACGTCGGTGGCCGGTTCCGGCACTACCGCGCCGACATTGCCCGCATCGCCACGCTGGGCGAGCCGCCGCCGCAGGCGCATCGACTTCAGCAAGCGCTGCTGCGCGGCGTTCAGCATGCCTGCGACATTATCCGTCCGGGCATGGCAGCAGCACAGCTCTTCGAGACGGTCGTGCGTGTGGTGAGGCGCGAAGGAATTGCCCGCTACGAGCGCGATCACGTCGGACATGGCATCGGCCTTGATGGTTATGATGCGCCGACGCTCTCGGCGCGCAGTACAGACATCCTTGAAGAAGGAATGGTGCTGTGCGTGGAGACCCCCTACTACGAAATCGGCCGCTGGGGACTCCAGGTGGAGGACATGGTGGTTGTTCGCGAGCGCGGAGTGGAGCGGCTGACGCAGACGCACGATGCAATCACGCGGGTGCCGTTATGAGCCGCGCGGCAGGGTTTTCCTGTATTCGATGCGGCGCCTTGTTCCGGATCGATACCAAAATCGACTCACGCGGCTGCCCGAAATGCTGTGCCGAAGCACCGGCCAATCTTAAGGTCGTCTACGATCCGTCCGGAGCTACATCGGCCGCTTCCGCAGCGGGTGCCGCCCTGCCCTCGCTCTGGCGCTATGCCGACATGCTTCCTTGTGGACTCAGCGATGCAATCTCCTTGGGCGAGGGCCTGACGCCGTTGCTGAGCGCCGAGAAGCTGGGAAAGCAGCTCGGCGTCCCCAAGCTGCTTATCAAGGACGAGGGCGCAAACCCTACCTGGTCCCACAAGGACCGCTTCTCGACGGTGGCGGTGTCGATGGCACGTTTGAGTGGCGCACGCGTGGTGGCGACTGCTTCGTCGGGGAACGCCGGGGCCTCGCTTGCCGCCTATGCTGCACGGGCGGGCCTGAAATGCGTCGTTGTCACATTCTCAGGCACCGCCGGCGCAATGTTGGCGCAGATCCGCAAATACGGCGCAAGCGTCGTATCCCTGGCCGACAAGTCCCATCGCTGGCCACTGCTTGCCGCTGGTACCGAGCGCCTCGGATGGTTTGCAACGTCACCGTTTCACAGCCCCGTGGTGGGCAGTCATCCTGTCGGGATCGAGGGCTACAAGACCCTGGCTTACGAAATCGTCGAACAAATGCACGGTGCAGTGCCGGACTGGTGCGCCTTGCCTGTTTGCTACGGGGACGCGCTTGCCGGCCTGTGGGCCGGATTCAAGGATCTTCTCAGCCAAGGCAAGATCGAGCGGTTGCCGAGACTCGTGGCGGCGGAAGTGCATGGATCTTTGGCCAGAGCCCTTGCCGGCAAGGGAGATCTGGTTGCCGAAGTCCCCGCAAGCTTCGACACGCTTGCCATCTCGATCGGCACCACACGAAGCACGTTTCAGGCGCTCAACGCCCTGCGTGAATCTGGCGGCACGGCAATGCCGGTCGGCAATATCGGCTTGATAGCGATGCAGCAGCAGCTTGCGGCCACCGAGGGTGTGTTTGCCGAGCTTGCCTCGGTGACGCCATTTGCAGCTATCGAATCCTTGAGGCGAGAAGGCACCATCGCGCGGTCGGACAGCGTCGTTGCCATCGTGACAGCGAGCGGCCTCAAGGATTTGGATCGTTCGACCGGTCCGAACAAAGCACAACCATCGTTTCAGTCAGTTGCCGAAGCGTGGGAATACGTTGCCGAGGGCCGTGACTATTTCACGCCCTCACTTGAACGGCGCGCGACCAAGATGTCCTGAAGAGAAGATAGAGGCGATCATGAACGGATGCGATTTTTTCTGATCGATTGATGATCTCGTCCACCATTGGACGGTATTGCGACTTCCTAAAAGCTATCCAGGAGAGGCAAATTCAACTCGCTTAGCGAGCGGAATCTCGATTCAAACATGATGTAAGGGGAATGTTCATGCTTCGGAAAACGCTCATCGGCTGGCTCGCAGCCCTCAGTGTCGCAATGGCAACTCAGACGATGGCTGAGGAAACGCTCAGAGTCGGCGTCACGCCAACCGGAGTGCCGTTCACGTTTGTCGACACCGCAACCCAAAAGCCGACAGGCGCGATGGTCGATCTGGCAAGTGCGATTGCCGCGAGCCTTGGCACGACCGCCGATTTTCAAATAAACGCTTTTCCAGCCCTGATCCCGGCATTGACGACCGACAAAATCAATCTGATTTCCGCCAGCATGTTCATAACGGACAAACGAAAGCAGGTGATCGATTTCAGCACGCCGGTTTACGCCTATGGCGAGGCGATGTTTGTTGCTGCCGGCGATAGCAAAAACTACACGATCGAGGAACTCAGAGGTGCGACCGTCGGGGCGCAGATCGGCTCGACCTATGCTGATGCTCTGGAAGCGCTTGGCGTCTTCGGTCAAGTCAAGCTCTACGACTCAATCGCTGACATGATGCGCGATGTGGTTCTGGGCCGCATCAAGGCCGGTTTCGGTGACGCCCCGATCGTCGCATATCAGCTTTCAAAGAATCCCGGCCTGGGTGTTCGCCTCGTCGACGGCTATCAGCCGATGAAAAAAGGCGAGGTCGCGTTGGCGGTTGCCAAGGAAAATCCACTGCTTCTCGAAAAGGTGAATGCCTCCATCGCCAAGCTGAAGGAAAGCGGCGAATTAAGCCGAATATTTGCCAAATATGGCCTTTGAGGCCGACCCGCACTGACCTCGACAGAAGCGCCGGCTGGCAGGACCAAAGGATCGCATCGGAATGACCGGCTTTGACGGCCGGGGTACGTGCCAAGAGGAAGCCGGCCATGACCAAATTCATCGCGCATGCAACGGAATATTTGCCGCTTCTTCTTAACGGCGTTTGGCTGACCGTCATGATAACCCTTCTTGCGCTGTGTCTTGCAACGGCGCTCGGCCTTGTCTGGGCGCTGTTCAGGACATCGGGGATACGCTGTCTCGCCGTGCCGACGCGGCTCCTTGTCGACTTCGTGCGCGGCATACCATTGTTGGTGGTTCTCTTTTATATCTACTTTGTCGCGCCCGAGATCGGCATCAACCTGACTGCGCTCCAGGCTGGCACGATCGGGCTGGCGCTGGCTCACTCCTGCTATCTCGGGGAAACCTTCCGGGCTGGCATCGAGGCGGTCGATAAGGGTCAGGTCGAAGCGGCAAAATCGATCGGGATGAAGCGTCCGTTGATGATGCGCCGCGTCGTGCTGCCGCAGGCATTCAAGATCATCCTGCCGCCTTACGCCAACAATATGGTCATGCTGCTGAAGGACTCCTCGCTTGTCTCGGTGATTTCGGTTCAGGAGTTGACCATGCAGGGCAAGATGCTCGCGTCGTCCACATTCGACAACATGACAGTTTTTACCTTGGTGGCACTGCTTTACCTGTGCCTGACGGTTCCGCTGAACCTGTTTATGCGTAGAATCGAAAGCTATCTTGGGGCGGCGGGATGATCACCTTTGAAAACGTGCACAAGTCCTTCGGCTCCCACGAAGTCCTCAAGGGGATCAACGCCGAGATCGCCAAAGGACAGGTTGTATGTCTGATTGGACCCTCGGGTTCCGGCAAATCGACGCTTCTGCGATGTGTCAACGGGCTTGAGACCTATCAGCGCGGTCGCATCAGCATCGACGGCACCGTGGTCGATGCCGCCTCGCCCCAGGTTCACGCCATCTGCACCCGCGTTTCCATGGTTTTCCAACGTTTCAACCTGTTTCCGCACCGCACAGCCCTGGAAAATGTCATGGAAGGGCCGCTCTACGTGCTGAAGGAAAATAGGAACCAGGTCCGGGAGCGGGCCACGGCATTGCTCAATCGCGTCGGCTTGGCCGATAAGACGAATGCCTATCCCGCGTCATTGTCGGGCGGCCAACAGCAGCGCGTGGCCATCGCCCGCGCCCTGGCGATGCGCCCACAGGCCATTCTTTTCGACGAGCCCACCTCCGCACTTGACCCGGAAACGGTCGGCGAGGTCCTGCAGGTCATGCGCGCGCTCGCAGACGAGAACATGACCATGCTCGTGGTTACGCACGAAATTCAGTTCGCCCGCGAGGTTTCCGATAGCGTCCTCTTTCTCGACGGCGGCCGGATCGTTGAGCAAGGTCCGGCCAAGGAACTGCTTCGAAATCCGAGACACGAACGCACTAAGGACTTTCTTCATCGGGTTATGCACCCCGTCTGAGTGTTGGCCAGCGCTGCCTTGTCGCGTCAAGGCTCCGAATTCAGACCTGTCGCTCCGCAGGGGACGGGCCCTCAAACTCTGCGAGAACGCCGCTTAGAGTTCTACGGTCCCAAGGAAATCTGGTCCAGGCCGTCTCCTCGGCCGGATGAATTCGCTTGAGAACCGTTGGGTCAAGTGGAATTGAAATTGGCCAATCCTTCAAACCGGCGAGCCAGTCGGGGTTGTAGACTGTATCTGAATGACGATGCCCTTCATCTGGCATTATCACGACGGTGGAGGCTTCCGGATTGTGCCTGGCGAACCAGGCGCCGACCAAGGCTGCGGCGCCGCTGGTCGGCCCCATGAACAGCCCGTGATCGCGAAACAGCCCATGCGCCATTGCGTAGGCCGGCAATGCGCCCACCCAATGAATATCGTCGATCATCTCATGACGAACATTTTCCGGCAAAACACTGTTGCCCAGCCCGCGCAACATGCGACGTCCGACAGGCTGGCCAAAGAGCATGCTTCTGTGGGTATCGACTGCAATCATCCTGAGATCAGGAAAGAGCTCACGAAGGAAGCCTCCGGTTCCACAAAGCGATCCCCCAGTGCCCACGCAGCCGACGAGGCAATCGATACGGCCGAATGATCGAACAACGAGGTCGGCCAGGCGCGCGTATGCCAGGCGGTTTTCCGGACTGTCGTATTGCCGAGGCCAATACGTGCCCGGGCTATCTTGCAGCGTCTGCTGAAGATACTGGAGCCGACCGCGCTGATTGCCGTCTCCTTGAGGATCGTCGATGGCCATGACTTTGGCACCAAGCTGTTCCAGTCGTCGCCTGAGTTTCAGGTCGATGAGGCTGGAGGCCGTGACGAGCGTAAGCCCATAGCCACGGGCGGCAGCCAGCATGGCGATGGCCAGGCCGAACGTGCCCGACGTCGTTTCGATGATGTGACCTTCCCGCCTGAGGCGCCCTGACGCTTCCGCCTGATCGACCATGAATCGGGCGGGCATCAGCTTCATAAGGGAAAAGCAGGCGGCGTTGAGGTTAGGTGCGAGTTGGGCAAAACGCGGCGTCTCGTAGGCGCGTAAATAGTCTTGCGCCGCGCTCACTGGATTAGCCTCGTTTCGGCATTAAGGGCAAACGTATGGACGCCTTGGAGACCTGTGCCGCTCACCTGCCTTGCGAGCTCAGCAGCGCGCATGGCCGCCCTGGGCGCAGTCGCATCCAGAAGGATGCCGATCAACGTGCCACTGTGGGCCACCTGCACACCGCACGCGTCATGCGCCCGCGCTATATCCAAAACGGTGTTGAAGGATGCCTTCGGCAGGTGCTTCTGACTGATACTGGCGCTGATGGTCGCGACACGTCCAAGCAAGCGGGGATCTTGTTGCCGGATTGAGCGATACGCCAATCCGCGCAGAACACGGAACAGCCCGATTTCCTCACTATCGTAGCGTGCTCGTCGCATGCCTAGCGTGTCGATTGGCCGGGCATTGCTGTCCCTGAAACCCACCACGAGAAAGGGCGGGAACTCGCCTCCGAAATGTTCGATTGTACGGCCTTCCCGGTGAGCGAAGAGGAGAGCTTGATCGCAGTAAGCGATGGCGTCGCTTGCGCTTTCCGCGGCAACGGCCAGTCGCGCAACAGTTGACTGGCGCAGCGTGACGCGCGCCGAAGCCGCGACCGCGCGGATCGAGGCAATGACGTCTGCCGTGGAGGAACCGTAGCCGTGCCCTACCGGGATAGAGCTTTCGATCGTCAATTCTCCCCCTCTTCCAGCTACCCCGACATGCTCGAGCGTGAGGGCCGCCGCGCGCGCCGCTTTGATCCGGTTTGCGGGTCGCGGCCGAATGCCATCTTGTTCATCCGGCCAGAAGGTCGCTAGCGACCCTTGCGACGTCAGCGGAAGCGTGACGAGTCCGCGACAAAGCCGTCCCTTGTCCGCTTCAAAGACGCCTTGGAGGAATTCCCCGTGGTGGGCGTGTGCCCGACCGACTCCTACCACCAGAGGCCATGCGACAGTCTCGTTTTTGATGTTGCTCGAATGTGTCTGCTGGCCGGATCTCGGTGTGCTTGTCTGTGTCACCGCATCATCTCCTCAGCATGGCACTGGGCGATGATGCGTGCGACTGACCCGTGCTGTCACTCGCCAAATCTTGGTAGTGCCATTGGCAAGCACATCATGCAAAGATACGGACAAGATTCCCCCACCAATTGGAGCCTCCAATACTGGAGTAGACACAGCAGCACTCGTTTCGGGAACGGTTGGCCTTGCGGCCAACCATTCCGAAACGAGTGCGGCCATGCACGGTGTTTTCAGTATTGCTCTTGTAAGGAGGGTTGGATTGCTCAGCCTGAGTCAATACTGAGATCTGGCCATAGCCCACAGCGGCCTCACCCAGGCGTCGGCGCTTTTAGCTCCTTGCCTCTGCGCGTCTTGCCCGCTAGGCTGCGGGTGTCCTTGCAAAACTGGAACTATACTCCATAATTGCAAGGATGATTGAACGTCGCATCAGCACTGAACTGACCGAGATGCTGGACAGCATGCCCGCTGTGGCGACCTTGCCCAGATCTGCCAGAATAGCGTCCATCGGCGTGCTGGCGAGCTCGGGCCAAAGCGGCACGAGTTGATTGCATTCACATAAGCGGCGTGATGACGGTCGTGATGGATCATCGATCGCCATTGCAGACCATACCCTACTCCAGACCCTACTCCAGTTGTACCGGAAATAGCGTCGGTAGACATTGGGCGGCCCGGACGTGTTAGCGCACATCCGGGCCTAATTTCACCACCTAGCGGTGGGCGTCGTGATCACTTGGCGGATATTTGGGAAGTCCTTTCCTCTCAGGCGCAAATGGCTGAGCTTTTTTGTGTTTCGCTGAAGACAATTAGCGAACACCTCCAGAACCTCTTCAAGTCGGGCGAGTTGTCCGAAGAAACAGTTCTCCGGAAATCCCGGATAACTGCGGCAGACGGGAAGGCCTATCGTACGCATCCGGTGAAGACCGCAGACGTGCGCATCCGGCAGCCAGGAGAACCTGAGCACCGGAGTGCTGGGGTCAAGCTTTCTTT
>NZ_JAMYQK010000043.1:0-48166 GCF_040320845.1 Mesorhizobium sp. M0601 | reverse complement strand
CTCTCTCAGCGTTCCTTTCTGACCCATTCGGCAGCGAAAGTCATAAGACAAGCAATTCCAGGAAAAGTGTGAAACGGTTTTCCGTCCGGAATTGCGCAAAAACAAAGAGATAGAGCGATTCGGCGTTTCCGTGAAACGATGAACCACTCTAGCCATTGTTGTAGGGGAAGAGCTTGAAATACGGCTGCGCTTCCTCGATCACACGGGCAACCGAGGGGCGTTGCAGCAACCGGTCGTGATAGCGCCTGACCGCAGGATATTCGTCTCCGAACGGCTCGACCTTGTTGGCGTAGAACAGCGCGGGGGCGGCAGCGCAGTCGGCCATGGTGAAGCTCGCACCCACCGCCCATGTCCTCGACCGCATGTCCTGTTCAATGATGGCGTAGGAGCTGCGCAGCTGGGCGCGGGCCTGCTCGACGCCGAACGGATCGGTCTTGCCCTCCGGCCGCAGCCGGTCGCCAACGATCTTCTGCATCGGTTCCTGGACGTAGAAGTCATAGAAGCGGTCGGCAAGCCGGGTCTGGCGAGCGAGATCGAGATCGGCGGGGATCAGTTCGACCGGCCCAGGATAATACGCGTTGAGATATTCGATGACGATCGTCGATTCCGGCACGGTCCGGTCCAGCGCTTCATCGCGCAGCACCGGCATCTTGCCGAGCGGCCACAATTTCAGAAACGCCGCGCGCGACTGTTCATTGCCGAGATCGACAACGACCGATGTGAATGGCGTGCCGTTCTCATAGAGCGCGATCAGCGGTTTCCAGCAGAAGGAGGCCAGCGGATGAAGATGCATCGTCAGGGACATTTTTGCTCCTATCTTTGGTGCTTCGTCTCGCGGGCATCCGGTGTCAAGGTTCGGCCCGCTGCTACGTGGCCCGGCTGTGGGCGACGATCGCATCGATGATCGCGGCCCAATCGTCGGGATGCAGCTCGTGGCCGCCGCCCTCGATCCGGACCAGTCTTGCACCGGCGACCGCGTCGGCAAGAGCGGCGCCATGCTCGGCTGGAAAGATCGGATCGTCGGTGCCGTGGACAACGAGGAGCGGAATCTTCATCTCGTGCAGCCGCCCCGTCCAGTCCTCGCCGCTCCGATCTTCGCCGCCCTTGAGCATGAAGTGATTGGTCGCGCTGAGAAAGCCGCCGGACCGGTCGTAGTCCTGTTCCACGAACGCTCTCGTCCGCGCCTCATCGAACGGATGCGCGGTGCCGGCGAGCGCACGCGCGTTTTTGACCATGAAATCGACCGCTTGGCCACGGTCAGACCAGTCGACCTTCGCGCCTTCGGCCGAATGTTTCCTATAGGCCTCGGTGGTTCCGGGCAAATGCGACGTATCGATGCCCAAGGGCGAGCTGCTGATCACCGTCAGCGAAGTGACACGCGACGGGTATTTCAACGCAACGAGCTGCGCGATCATGCCGCCCATCGACATGCCGACCACGTGCGCCTTTCGGAGTCCCTGGTCGTCAAGGACGCGGACGGCATCGTCCACCATGTCGTCGAATGTATAAGGCGGCTCGCCCGGCGCGTATTTGGTCGAACGGCCGGTATCGCGATTGTCATAGCGGATCACGAAGCGACCCTCGCCGGCCAGCTTCCGGCAAAACGCTTCGGGCCACCAAAGCATGGAAGCCATCGCGCCCATGATCAACAACACCGCCGGATGGGCCGGATCGCCGAACGTCTGGGATGCGATTTCGGGGTGTTCGGCGTTTTTCATGGCTTTCCTCCTTGGGCTTCCAATCCGATTGCATTTTGCAATCAGTTGCACGATATTAAAACCGATACGATAATGCAACCGGTTTTTGGAGATTCGCATGAACATCGATCGTCGGTCCGGATGCCCCATCAACCTGTCGCTCGAAGTGTTCGGTGACCGGTGGAGCCTGATCATCCTTCGCGACATCATCTTCGGCGGCAGACGCCACTTTCGCGAACTGCTCAACGGCTCGATGGAGGGCATCGCCTCCAACATCCTCGCCGACCGGCTGAAGCGGCTGATGGAGCTCGGCATGCTGACCAAGGCGGACGATCCCTCCCACAAGCAAAAGGCGATCTACAGCCTGACCGAAATGGCGATTACGCTGGTGCCGATCCTGGCGCATCTCGGCGCCTGGGGCCGCGTCTGGCTGCCGGTCAGCGAAGAGCTCTCTATCCGTGCCGAGCTTCTGGAAAAAGGCGGCCCGCCGATGTGGGATAAGTTCATGAACGAGTTGCGCCACGAGCATCTGGGTGCGTCTCCCGCCCCATCTGGACCCACCGTCCGCGCGACTTTGCAGGCCGGATACGATGCGGTAGTCGCCCGCAAGGCGGAGCGAGTTGGCTGCGATCCGGCGCCATGACCAACTTATTTTCCCAATTGCGGGCTGGCTCTGCTATCAAGGGACTGAAGATAATTTACGGATTGGATAACGCTCTTGGTCGAGAACTCTAAGGACACTGCCCGTGCGCGGGCCGATTTGCGTTTCAAGAAACAGGAAGAGGCAGCCACGGTTCGCCAGAAGGCGATGGCGGAATATGTCGCCGAGAGCGACGCTCGCCAAGCCAAGACCAACAAGCTGCGGGCGCTGCGCCTCGCCAAGGAAGCGGAAGACCTGGCCAATGCGCCTCCGGCCCCGGTGAAGAAGCCTCGGGCCAAGAAGAAATAGGCCGGCGCTCCCAGAATCCATGCTTCCTTCCGCACGCGAAACAGTTCACTCGGAGTCTGTTCTGACGGCTGATAACTGGCGCGTTCAGGAGACGGCCATGACCGCACTGACGCTCGACGAAGCCCTTGAAATCAACGCCGCCGCCTTTGCCAAGGGTGCCTAGCTCAAGCTCAGGCCGCTTGGCGTCTCGGTGCTCGACGCCGGCGCCCATCTGGTCGCGTTCCAGCGTCAGGACGGCGCCTCGTTCCTGCGTCCGCAAATGTCGGCCGGCAAGGCCTATGGCGCGCTCGCTATCGGCATGGGCCCGCGCCGGGTGGAAGCTTTCGCCAAGGAGCGCCCGCATCTGATCGCCGGCGGCTCCGACGTGTCGGGCGCGCGCGCGCGGCGTGCTGATCCGCGACAACGCCGGCACGATCATCGGCGCCATCGGTATTTCCGGCGACACGTTCGACAATGATGAAACGGCAGCCATCGCCGGCTCGAGGCGGCTGGCTTCACCGCTGACCCGGGCTGAGCCGGGATCCTTAATTCATATTGATGTCGCGGGTGGCCGACCGCATTGACACCGAAAAGCCGGCCAGCACGTCGATCAGCGCTATGACCATCAGTGTGAAGAAGACGGAATGGGCGGCGCCCTTCACCAGCAGGAACTCGACCAGATAGGCCACAAAGACGAAGGTCGACAAAAGATGGTCCATGATCGAGGCACTTGTCGTGCGCGTCGACTTCACCACTTCGACGAACAAGAAGATCAGTGCGATCAGCACGATGAGGTCGCCGAGGGTCATCGAGAACACGCCACCCGACATCATCCGGACCGAAAACATTTCGGTGGCCCACGGATCGTCGCCGCTGCCGAATATTCCCAGAAGCCCAAGATTGTAGAGGATGAAAGGCACGATCAGCAGCGGGATGGCACCGAACATGTGGCGGCTCCGGTTGGACTGATCTTTGTAGAGTGCGCCCGGCGTTCGCCGTCAAGAATTTTCGTGCGGCCGATAAACACGGACAAAGACGGCGTGAAACAACAATGTCAGGCCCGGCTGATACGATCAGTTGTCGCAAACGCAAAAAGACCGGCCAATGGCCGGTCGTTTCGCAACCCAATAAACCGTCGAAAGCTCTATCAGCTTTCCTTCGGCTCCAGAACCTGGCGACCGCGATACATGCCGGTCTTCAGGTCGATATGGTGCGGACGGCGCATCTCGCCGGAGTTCTTGTCCTCGACATAGGTCGGGGCCTTCAGTGCGTCGGCAGAACGGCGCATGCCGCGCTTCGACGGAGAGGTTTTTCGTTTCGGAACGGCCATGGATATGCTCCACTACATGGTCAAAACGCCCCGGCGGCCCTCGTGAAAGGGCCACATCAGGGGCCGGAATCTGAGAAAGTCGGGTGCCTATACACGCCCGACAGCGTTTTGGCCAGCGTCGCCGTGTTTTTTTTTGACACTATCGCAGGCAACCGACATAGGCGCCGGCGCGGCCGGCGCGCCGTTCGATCAACGCGGCAAGCCGCCTCAGTCCCGGCCCGGGCTTCGCCGGATTGCGCACGATCGGATTCGGCAAGGTGACGGCAAGCAGCGCTGCCTGCCGCCGCGACAGCTGTTTTGCCGAGACGCCGAAATGATGCTGGGCGGCGGCCTCGATGCCGTAGATGCCCGGTCCCCATTCGGCGATGTTGAGGTAGATCTCCATGATCCGCCGTTTCGACAGCACCGCATCGAAATAGACGGCCAGCGGCAGTTCCACGACCTTACGGACCGAGCCCAACGGCCGCGACCATAGATAAAGATTCTTTACCGTCTGCATGGTGATGGTCGAGGCGCCACGTGTCATCTCGCCGGCGAGCGCATCGTCGACGACGCCGCGCAACTCGCCCAGATCGACGCCGCGATGGAAACAGAACTGCCCGTCCTCCGACATGATTACCGAATATGCCAGCACCGGCGCGACATCGTCGATGGAAACCCAGCGCCGATCGTAGCCGGAAAACGTCGCCAGGTCCTTCAGCATCAATGTCGACACCGGATGCACGAATGACGGCAGGTACAGGAAGGTCAGCACCACCGGCACCAGCGCCAGCACAACGGCGACGGCAATGCCGCGCCGGACTCGGCGTTGAAGACCGATGCGGCTGCCGCGTCTCGGTCTCGCCATGTCCAACCCTTCGGTTTCGTGATCGACGATCGGTTCCGCCAAGCCACCCAGTCCGCGCTACTCCCTGCCCCCGGCATAATGGCGCTTGGCTTCTTGCGCAATGTCTGAGTGTCGGCTACCGCTCCCGACCATGACGAAAGACGACCAAATGGCGTTCGAAGCTGCACTTATTGCCCGGGCAGTTCCGCTCGAGGCGCTGCTGAGGCGGTTGCTCGACGGACGGACGCTTTCGGGCGAGGTCGCGCGGCCCGAACGCCTGATGGCGGCAATGCGACATGGCGTGCTGAACGGCGGCAAACGACTGCGTCCCTTCCTGGTCATGGAAAGTGCTGCACTGTTTTCAGCCGACGGCGAGGCGGCGCTGCGCGTCGCGGCGGCGCTCGAATGCGTGCACTGCTATTCGCTCATCCATGACGATCTACCGGCCATGGACGACGACGATTTGCGCCGCGGCCAGCCGACCGTGCACAGGGCTTTCGATGAGGCGACCGCCATTCTTGCGGGCGACGCCTTGCTGACACTTGCCTTCGACATCCTTGCCGACGAGGCGACAATGCTGCCGGCCGAGCGCAGGGCAACGCTGGTGCTGGCACTGGCCCGCGCCGCCGGGGCGGGAAGCATGGTCGGCGGCCAGATGCTCGATCTCGAAGCCGAACAAAGCCGGCCGGACGAGGCCGGCATCATCCGGCTTCAGGCGATGAAAACCGGTGCGCTGATCCGCTTTGCCTGCGAAGCGGGCGCTATCCTTGCCGGCGCGCCGTCGGGCGACCGCGAGAGGCTGGCCGAGTTCGGCTCGGCGATCGGGCTTGCCTTTCAGCTTGCCGACGATCTGCTCGACCTGACCGCCGACGCGCATCAGATGGGCAAGGCGACCGGCAAGGATGCCGCGGCCGGCAAGGCGACGCTGGTCGCGCTGCACGGACCGGACTGGGCGCGGGGCCAGCTCCATGGCCTCGTTGACCAGGCTCATGCGTTGCTCGAACCTTTTGGCGAGCAAGCTGCGCTTCTGAAACAAGCGGCGCAGTTCGTAGCGGCCCGCAACAATTAAGCGCGCCCCTATGGCGCGCCGGAGAAGTGGCGACTGATCGGCCGAACGTCCTCGCAACCGGCCGATCGGGATCATTTCCGGCGATGTCGGAACACATGGACGCGCCACACCAGTTGCTGAGCCATTCTTCAGCCTCGCGGCAGGGTTCCGCGGCTCGGGTGGACAGCGGTCAGCCTTCGCCAGTTGTCTTTTCCACCACGGGCTGCGGAACCGTTTCCATCTCGGCCGCCGCCTCGACCGCCCGCGCCTCGGCCGGCTTGCGCCGGTTGCGGATGAAGGCGGCGATGCGGTCGCGGATTTCGCCGGCACTGAGAAACACCGGAACGCGCGCCACCGGCGCGGTCGGCTCAAAGGACAGGCCAAGGCCGGTGATCCTGCCCTTGTCGTCGACGTCGCGGACGATCAGCTCGATCGGACCGAGCAGCACGCGGTCGGCATATTCGGCGTGGCCGCCGAGCCGCGTAGTGACCAGGTCGCCAATGCTGAGCTTGCGTTCCGCTTCGGTCAGGCCCGGCGCGTAGGCGGTTTCCAGTTCCTCGGCGGGGCGTGACGGATCGACGGCGAAGGCGCCGAAGAAATCCGCGTCCTCGGGATCGACCACGGCACGGCTGGCGAACAGTTTGTCGAGCAGGCGCGGATAGCGGTCCGGCACGAAGATGTAGACATGGTCGCCGGCCGCGAGCCGGCCCATATCCTGGAAGCGCATCGAGCGTCCGTCGCGCAGCACCAGCGACGGCCGCGCCCAGCGCGGAATGCGTTCGCCGCGCGCCACCGGGCTGCCAGGTGACACGCGGTAGGCGAGAAGCTCATGATGGGCGGAGCCCGGCAGTTCCAATTCGACCTTGTCGAGCGGTCCCAGGCGGGCCGGCACGATAAGGCCGAGACGGCGCGCCAGCGGCCCGACGGTCCATCCCTGGATGATCAGCGAGACCAGCACGATGATGAAGGCAGTGTTGAAGATGAGGCGGCCGTTCTCAAGACCGCCGAGCAGCGGCGTGATGGCAAGCAGGATCGACACGGCACCACGCAGGCCAACCCACGAGACGAAGGCGACTTCCGGGCGTGGCAGACGGAACGGCACCAGGCAGAGCCAGACGGCGATTGGCCGTGCCACAAATACCAGGAACAGGCCGAGCAGCACTGCCGGCACCAGGATCGCCGGAAATTGTGAAGGCGTCGCGAACAGGCCGAGGATCAGGAACATGATGATCTGCGCCAGCCACGACATGCCGTCCTGGAAGCGCTTGAGGATGGTCACGGCCCGGATATCGGAATTGCCGGCAATCAGGCCTGCGAGATAGACCGCCAGGAAGCCGGAGCCGCCGACGGCACCGGCGGCAGCGAACACCATAAGCGACAGCGTCAGCACGAAGATCGGCAGCAGGCCGTGATCGAGATTGAGGCGATCGACAAGGCGCACAATGGCCATGCCGCCGAGAATGCCGATGACCGCGCCGAGCCCCATGTTGACAAGGAAGCCGACGGCAAGATCGGTGACCAGCACCTTGGCCTCGGGGTGGGTATTGGCGGCGATGACCTCGACCAGCGTGATGGTCAGGAAGATGGCGATCGGGTCATTTGTGCCGGATTCCACCTCGAGCGTGGACCGCACGCGCTCGCGCAAATTGATCTCGCCGGCGCGCAGCAGGAAGAACACCGCCGCGGCGTCGGTCGAGGCGACGGCGGCACCGAGCAGGAAGGATTCCAGCCAGGTCAGGTCGAGCAGATAATAGGCGGCGGCGCCGAAGAGCCCGGTGGTCAAAAGGACGCCGAATGTGGCCAGCGACAGCGCCGGCCCGGCCGCCTGCCGCAAGGCGTTGAGCGGCGTGCCGAAGCCGGAATCGAAAAGGATGACCGCCAGCGCCAATGAGCCGGCAAAATAAGCAACTCGGGCATTGTCGAAATGGATGCCGAGACCGTCGGTTCCGGTGGCGAGGCCGATGCAGAGAAACAGCAGCAGGAGAGGGGCGCCGAAACGGAAGGCGATCAGGCTTGAAAACGCGGCGGCAACGACAAGTGCTGCGCCAACGAGCGTCACAAGATAGATACCATGCTCCATTCGTTGGTCGCCCCTAGTCGATATGCTACGGCATCACGGGAGAGTGGGGCGAAGACATGGCCGCTGCAAGGCAGCAGCGTGGCTTTTTGCCCCACGCTGCCGATCGTCGAAAGTTTTGGCACCCCCGAGCAGCGGAGCGTGCCTCGGCGGTTCGTGCTGCAATGAAAAACGCCCGGACTGAGCCGGGCGTCTCCAAGTCGAGAAGCTGGCTCTGCGATCAGGCGATGGTCTTGCCGAAGGCGACGGCGGTATCGCCCATGCGGTTGGAAAAGCCCCACTCATTGTCGTACCACGACAGCACCGAAACGAAGTTGCCGTCCATGACCTTGGTCTGGTCGAGCGCCACGATCGAGGAATGCGGATCATGGTTGAAGTCGATCGAAACATTGGGGTGACGGGTAACGGCGAGGATGCCCTTCAGCTTGCCGTTCGAGGCGGCGATCACCGCGTCATTGATCTCCTGGACGGTGGTCGGCCGTTTGGCGATAAACTTGAAATCGACGAGCGAGACGTTCGGGGTCGGCACGCGGATGGAGATGCCGTCGAGCTTGCCCTTGAGTTCGGGCAGTACCAGGCCAATGGCCTTGGCAGCACCGGTCGAGGTCGGAATCTGCGACAGCGCGGCGGCGCGGGCGCGGTAGAGGTCCTTGTGCATGGTGTCCAGCGTCGGCTGGTCGCCGGTGTAGGAATGGATCGTCGTCATCATGCCCTTCTCGATGCCGACCGCCTCATTCAGCACGGCCGCCAGCGGCGCCAGGCAGTTGGTGGTGCAGGAGGCGTTCGAGATGACGATGTGGTCCTTGGTCAGCTTGTCGTGATTGATGCCATAGACGACGGTGAGATCGGCGCCCTCTGCCGGAGCGGAGACGAGAACGCGCTTGGCACCGGCGGTCAGATGGGCGACGGCCTTGTCGCGGGCGGTGAAGATGCCGGTGCATTCGAGCGCGATGTCGATGCCAAGCTCCTTCCAGGGCAGTTGCGTCGGATCCTTGATCGCGGTGACCTTGAATTTTTCCTTGCCGACGATGATCTGGTCGCCGTCAACCGTCACCTCATGCGGAAAGCGGCCATGCACGCTGTCGAAGCGCAGCAGATGCGCGTTGGTCTCGACCGGGCCGAGATCGTTGACCGCGACGACGTCGATATCCTTGCGGCCGGATTCATGGATGGCGCGCAGGATGTTGCGGCCGATGCGGCCGAATCCGTTGATGGCAACTCTGACGGTCATTGTTCTCTCCCTGGGAGTTGGAGGCCGAAGATCAAGTCCGCAGCTTCATAACGGCGGACGGGCAAAGAATCCAGCCGCCGAGGCGTGGATTTAAATCGATTAGTGCTCCACCGCCCGGCAAAACCGCTATGCCAGCCTTTGCCGGGCGAGGCTCACTTTCATTTGCCATGCAGACGGGCTTCCGCCGCCTTCACCGTTGCCTCGGCTGTGATGCCGAAATGCGGGTAGAGCTGTTCGATGGTGCCGGAGGCGCCGAAGCCGGTCATGCCGACAAAGATGCCGTCGGTGCCGATGAAGTGATCCCAGCCCTGACGGATGCCGGCTTCGATGGCAATCTTGAGCGGCGCATTGCCGATCGTCCTGCTGCGATAGTCGGCGCTCTGCTTGTCGAACAATTCGAAACACGGCACCGAGACGACGCGGGTCGCGTGGCCGTGCTTTTCCAAGGCCTCGCGGGCGGCCAGCGCGATCTCGACCTCGGAGCCCGACGCGAAGATCGTCACCGCCGCCTCGCCACTGGCGGCGGCAAGTTCATAGGCGCCGCGGCTGGAGAGGTTTTCCGCAACGAAGTCGTTGCGTACCGTCGGCAGGTTCTGCCGGGTCAGCGCCAATGTCGAAGGCGTCTTTTCCGACTCAATGGCCAACTGCCAGCATTCCGCGGTTTCCACCGCGTCGGCTGGGCGGAAGACATTGTGGTTCGGAATGGCGCGAAGTGCTGCCAGATGCTCGACCGGCTGATGGGTCGGGCCGTCTTCGCCAAGGCCGATGGAATCATGGGTCATGACGAAGATCGAGCGGATGCCCATCAGCGAAGCAAGCCGCATCGCCGGACGGGCATAATCGGAAAAGCACATGAAAGTGCCGCCATAGGCGATAATGCCGCCATGCAATGTCAGCCCGTTGAGCGCGGCCGCCATGCCGTGCTCGCGAACGCCGTAATGAACGTAGCGCTGGCCGTAATCGTCGGCGGTGATGTTCTTGGTCTGGCTGGTCTTGGTGTTGTTGGAGCCGGTCAAATCGGCCGAGCCGCCGATGGTTTCGGGCAGGGCGCCGTTGATGACCTCCAGCGCCATTTCCGATGACTTACGGGTGGCGACCTTCGGCTTGTCGGCGACGAGCTTCTTCTTGTAATCGCCAATGACGGCGTCGAAGTTGGCCGGCAACGTGCCACTGATGCGGCGTTCGAACTCTGCGCGCAATTTGGCATCAGCCTTGGCAAGGCGGCTTTCCCAGTCGGTGCGCGCCTTGACGCCGGTCCGCCCGGCGGTACGCCATGCGTCGAGGATATCGGCCGGAACCTCGAAGGGCGGATAATCCCAGCCGAAGAATTTTCTGGCGCCAGCGATTTCCTCGGCGCCGAGCGGCGAGCCATGCGCCTTGTTGGTGCCGGCCTTGGTCGGCGCGCCGAAGCCGATCGTCGTCTTGCAGGCGATCATCGTCGGCTTGTCGGAGTGGCGGGCCGCTTCGATGGCATAGGCGATCGCTTCCGGGTCCTGGCCGTCGATATGGCTGGCATTCCAGCCGGACGCCTGGAAGCGGGCGACCTGATCGGTGTTATCGGCGAGCGACACCGGGCCATCGATCGAGATGTTGTTGTTGTCCCAGAAGACGATCAGCTTGTTCAGCTTCAGATGCCCGGCAAGCGCGATGGCTTCCTGGGATACGCCTTCCATCAGGCAGCCGTCGCCGGCCAGCACATAGGTGTAGTGGTCGACGAGATCTTTGCCGAAAGCGGCATTCATGATGCGCTCGCCGAGCGCGAAGCCGACCGAATTGGCAAGGCCCTGGCCGAGTGGGCCGGTCGTCGTCTCAATGCCCGCGGCATGGCCGTATTCCGGGTGGCCCGCCGTCCTCGACCCCAATTGGCGGAACTGCTTGATCTGCTCGATGGTGATGTCTTCGTAGCCGGTCAGATAGAGCAGCGAGTAAAGCAGCATCGATCCGTGGCCGGCCGACAGGATAAAGCGGTCGCGGTCCGGCCAATGCGGGTTTTTCGGATCGTATTTGAGAAAGCGGGTGAACAGCACCGTGGCGATGTCGGCGCAGCCCATGGGCAGTCCGGGGTGGCCGGAATTTGCCTTCTCGACGGCGTCCATGGCGAGAAAACGGATCGCATTGGCCATCCGGTCATGTTGTTCGCGCGAGGTCATGCTTCCTCCAAAATGGGGGTTTGGGCCTTGGGAAAGCCCTTGAAAAGGGTGCGCGACACATAGCAGGCGCGGCCTTTTAGTCAACAAATCGGTGTGCTTTTGCCGGTCTTGTGATGGCCGTGCGCGACTTACATTAGCGTTAGCAGGGGACAGTCGCGACAGCTTTATTGACGTGCGGTTCACACGACGCGTAATGTTTCAGGGATAACGCGTTCTGAACGTGGATGATTCGGTGATGGGCAGGGCGCAGGACGAAAGCCATGACCGGGGAAACGACCCTCAAGGAAGTCATTGCCAGGCTGGGTAAGGCCATCGAAGGGCTGGAAAACGCCGTCGCGGCCAAGCTTGAGCATGAGCGGGACTATTCGGAAGCCGAGGCCGAAGTGCAGCGGATGAACGCCGACCGCTCGCGGCTGGCGCAGGAGCTCGACAATTCCGAGGCCCGCGCCGAACGGCTGGAAGATGCCAACAAGGAAGTGTCGCGAAGGCTGGTGACAGCCATGGAAACCATCCGCGCGGTACTGGACAGGTAGGCCAATGGCACAAGTCACGGTTTCCATCGACGGCAAGCAGTATCGGATGGCCTGCGACGAGGGCCAGGAAGAGCATCTGATCGATCTTGCCGAGCGCTTCGACCGCTATGTCTCGCATCTGAAGGATTCTTTTGGCGAGATCGGCGACCAGCGGCTGACCGTGATGGCCGGCATCATGGTCATGGACGAGCTTTCGGAACTGCAAAAGCGGGTCAAGGGCATGGAAAGCGAAGTGCTGACGCTGCGCAAGACGCGCGATGACGCACTGACCAAGGCCGACAAGAACGATTCCGTGCTGACCGGGGCGCTCGGCGCACTGGCCCAGCGCATGGAAGACCTGGCGACGACGCTGGCAGTGAACAAGGCCTGAACCAGCGCAGCGAAAATTCCTGCTGCATTTGCCGAGAAGCAATGAAAATATTTCGCCGCCGGCCTTGATGCCGGCGCAACAGGCGTTTGAAGGATGACGCCGGAGTGATAGAAAGGCAAAAGCAGCGCCGGCCAACGCCGGCTGCGATCTGCACGCACAGGGTAAGGGACACGTCATGAGCCTTCGCATCAACGATATCGCACCGGACTTCACCGCTGAGACCACGCAAGGACCGATCAGCTTCCATGAATGGATCGGCGATGGCTGGGCGGTATTGTTCAGCCATCCGAAGAACTTTACGCCGGTTTGCACGACCGAACTCGGCACAATGGCCGGGCTCGAAGGCGAGTTCAGGAAGCGCAACGTCAAGATCATCGGCATCTCGGTCGATCCCGTCCAAAGCCATGAAAAGTGGCAGAACGACATCAAGACCGCGACCGGTCATTCGGTGAACTACCCGCTGATCGGCGACAAGGATCTCAAGGTCGCCAAGCTCTACGAGATGCTGCCGGCGGGTGCCGGCGAGAGCTCGGAAGGCCGCACGCCCGCCGACAATGCCACGGTGCGTTCGGTTTACGTCATCGGGCCCGACAAGAAGATCAAGCTGGTTCTCACCTACCCGATGACGACGGGCCGCAACTTCGACGAAATCCTGCGCGCCATCGATTCCATGCAGCTGACCGCCAAGCACCAGGTGGCGACGCCGGCGAACTGGAAGCAGGGCGAGGACGTCATCATCACCGCTGCCGTCTCGAATGAGGATGCCATCAAGCGCTTCGGCGCCTATGAGACGATCCTGCCATATCTCAGGAAAACCAAGCAGCCTTCCGCCTGAGCAGGCAGAGGCGGCACAGAGAGTTTTCGGTTTTCCTGGCCGTGTGAGCATGGGGTGCTTGACGATGCCTGGTTGACGGACAACCATGCCTTTAATTTGCCGTGGCAGAGAAAATCCTTCCTGCCGTGGTGAGGGGCGAAGGAGGCTGGATTGGACGCATTATCGGCCAGGTCGCAGGTCACCGGCTTCTATGACAAGCCGAGCGGGTCCGTCCAGTATGTGGTCGCCGACATGGCGACCCGCAAATGCGCCATCATCGATCCGGTGCTCGACTTCGACGAAAGGTCCGGTGCAACGGCAACGAAAAACGCCGACGCCCTGCTCGACTTCGTCAGGGAAAGCGGGCTGGAGGTCGAGTGGATCCTCGACACGCATCCGCATGCGGATCATTTCTCCGCCGCCCATTATCTGAGGGGGAGAACCGGAGCGCCGACGGCAATCGGCGAGAAGGTCATCGACGTCCAGAAATTGTGGAAGGTGATCTACAACTGGCCGGAATTCCCCGCCGACGGTTCGCAATGGGACAGGCTGTTCGCCAACGGCGCAACTTTTTCGGTCGGCGGCATTGCGGCAAGAGTGCTGTTCTCGCCGGGCCACACACTGGCCTCGATCACTTACGTCATTGGCGACGCCGCCTTCATCCACGACACGCTGTTCATGCCGGACAGCGGCACCGCAAGGACAGACTTTCCGGGCGGCAGTGCCGAGCGGCTCTGGCGTTCGATCGAGGACATCCTGGCGCTGCCGGACGAGACACGTCTGTTCGTCGGTCACGACTACCAGCCGGGCGGTCGCGAAGCGCGGTGGGAAAGCACGGTCGCGGAGCAGAAAGCCGGCAACATCCATGTTGCCGGCTGCAAGACGGAAGCCGACTTCGTCGCGCTCCGCCAAGCCCGCGACAGGACGTTGCCGATGCCGCGGCTGATCCTGCACGCGCTGCAGGTCAATATGAATGGCGGACGCCTGCCGGAACCGGAATCCAACGGGCAGCGCTATCTGAAGTTTCCGCTCGATTGCCTGTGAGAGGATGGGTCGCTGGCACTACAATGCCATTCAGACTCGGCGCCGCCCTCATCGTTCTGCGATGGTCATCCAAGCTATTGATCCTGATTCGATTTTTGCGATGTTTGAATCCGATAGGTCTATGCGGGACGACGGTGGCGGCAGCCGGATGAGGAGCAGCGCAGACGCCAGCCAGTCGAGCGTCAGGGTTTTGTTCGGCGGGCTAAATGTTCATACGTGATTTGCCAAGGATCGCTCTCGGAAGATCTTTCCTCGCCGATCCAATGGAAGCTGGTGGCAGTGATCTCGGTGAAACGCCATCGAGTTTGCAGACCGCGCGAGTCATTGCCGAGCTGGATAATGTCCTTACCCTCGGCCCGCCCGATCTGGCGCGAGTGATCCCGGTTGAGCGGGTCGTTCCATATGATATGCCAGCCATCGATCCCAGGGTCGAAGATGCGCAAGGTTGTGCCATACATCGCGGACGGAGCAGGGCGCTTGGGCCTGATCCAAACGTCCTGAATCGCGCGGCCATCGAGCACCCAGCCAAAATGGCATTCGCCATCCCATTTCTGGATTGTGCCGTCGTCGAGGTAGTGGACCGAGTCCATCTCCCAGCTTCCAATTAGCCATCCATACAGGGCCATGTCTTTCGCTCGATCGGCTGGCGGACCGTCGGATCCGAGGGCGGCCAGAAACGGAGAAATCGTCATCATCACACTGCCTTTCGTTTCCAATAGACGAACTCAACTGCCCGACGGACCGTTGTCGCGCCCGCCTGCCGCAAGCGCCGGGTTGTGGAATGCCGCGGTCGGCGCCGCAACATTGCCGCCACAGCTTGCAGCCTTGCGGTTTTCAGGGCTTGGGGAAAATTGCGACAATGCCGCTATCAATGAGATCGTCTGGGGACGCCTGGCAAGGCTACTGAGCAGTTAGGGCGACGGATCGGACATCCGCGAAGGCGCCGCGGAACCGGCAACCCGCTAATGCATGTCGCGCAAAAGTGTGCAGCGGTTTTGCGATAACGACATGCATAAAAACAAGAATCTAAAGCGCGTCGCACAAGGCCGGCCCGAACGCGACGCGCTTTAGAAAAAAACGGCGGCGCCAGTTACCTGACGCCGCCGTTATTTGTTTCTACCGGAAGGCCTTACGCCGCCGGCTGCGCCTCGATGGTGCGCAGCGCCTGCGTCTGGCGCTTGGCTGCGGCCTTGACCGCGTCCTGCACCTTCTCGAAGGCGCGCACCTCGATCTGGCGCACGCGCTCGCGGCTGATATCGAACTCGGCCGACAGCTCTTCAAGCGTCAACGGCTCATCGGCGAGGCGGCGCGCCTCGAAGATGCGGCGTTCGCGGTCGTTGAGCACGGCAAGAGCGCCCGACAGCATGCCGCGCCGGTTTTCCAGCTCGTCCTGCTCGATCAGCATCTCTTCCTGGCTTTCGTGGTCGTCGACCAGCCAGTCCTGCCATTCGCCGGACTCGCCTTCACTGGCCCGGATGGGCGCATTGAGCGAGGCGTCGCCCGACAGGCGGCGGTTCATCGACACGACTTCCGCTTCCGAGACGTTCAGCCGGGTGGCAATCTCGGTGATCTGATCGGGCTTCAAATCGCCTTCGTCGAGCGCCTGGATCTTGCCCTTCACCTTGCGCAGGTTGAAGAACAGGCGCTTCTGGTTGGCGGTGGTGCCCATCTTGACCAGGCTCCACGAGCGCAGGATGTATTCCTGGATCGAGGCCTTGATCCACCACATCGCATAGGTGGCGAGACGGAAGCCGCGCTCCGGTTCGAATTTCTTGACGGCCTGCATCAGGCCGACATTGCCTTCCGAGATCACCTCGCCGATCGGCAGGCCATAGCCGCGATAGCCCATGGCGATCTTGGCGACGAGCCGAAGGTGGCTGGTGACGAGCTTGTGCGCAGCTGTGGTGTCCTCATGCTCGGCATAGCGCTTGGCGAGCATGTACTCTTCCTGCGGCTGAAGCATCGGAAAGCGGCGGATTTCTTCCAGGTAGCGGCTGAGACCGCCTTCGCCGGAAACGATACTGGGTAATGACTGGGCCATGATAGCGCCCCCTCTCTATTGGAGTGATGCCCCCGAAACGCGGCGGGCATGTGGCGTGAATGCCAAAGGCACATTCGCGCCAACCGACATATATAGGAACAAAACCAGAAAGACAGGCATTTGTTCAACACGAAACAGTGTGTCACGTTGAAGTGAACAACGCCGGTCAGGTTTTCAGGTGGTTGGTTCAGAGCTTGCGGAAGCCGTCGACGAGTTCCTCCATGTCCCACGGTATCGGTGCTTCGAACCTCATCGTTAGATGGGTATCAGGATGGCGAAATGCAAGGAGGCGGGCGTGCAAAGCTTGTCGCGGAAACGCCTTTACCTTGCTTCTTAGCGGCTCGGGCAACCGATTGGCCTTGGTGCGGAAAGCCTGGCCGTATTCGGGGTCGCCAATCACCGGATGGCCGATATGGGCCATGTGGACGCGTATCTGGTGAGTGCGACCGGTTTCCAGCCGGCATTCGACCAGGCTCGCCGTGGCGAATTCCTGCTGCTGCTCGCCAAAGCGCTCAACGACGATGAAATGCGTGACGGCGTGGCGGGCATCGTCGCGGCCTTGCGGCACCACGGCGCGGCGTACCCGGTCGGCGGCGCGGCCGAGCGGCGCGTCGACCGTCCCGGTCGGCCTTGCCGGTATGCCCCAGACCAACGCCAGATAGGCCCGCTCGAGATCGCCGGTCAGGCCGTGGTCGGCAAAGGCCTCCGACAACGCCTTGTGGGCGCGATCGGTCTTGGCGACGACCATGACGCCGCTGGTCTCCTTGTCGAGGCGATGGACGATGCCCGGCCGTCTCACCCCGCCGATGCCAGACAGGCTGTCGCCGCAATGATGGATCAGCGCGTTGACCAGCGTGCCGGTCCAGTTGCCGGCGCCGGGATGCACGACCAGCCCGGCCGGCTTGTTGATGACGATCAGCTCGCTGTCCTCGTAGAGGACGTCCAGCGCAATATCTTCGCCTTGCGGCGCCGCCGGTTCCGGCTCCGGCATATCAACCGACACGCTGTCACCTTGCGCCATCTTGCGCTTCGTTTCGCTGGCTGGCTTGCCGCCGATCCTGACGGCGCCCTGCTTTATCAGCATCTGTACCCGGCTGCGCGACATGTCGGGGCCGAGCCTGGCCGCCAGCCATTGGTCGAGCCGCTGGCCGGCCGCATCAGCGCCCGCCTCCAGGACGATCGGTCCGGCCCCTATTAATTGTCTGACCACTTCGTTATGAGCGCTCATCGAAAACAGTTCCGGAATCTGCTGCCATGGCCCGGCCGCTTGCCGACGAAGACGAGGAAAAGCCGCTCGACCCCGAGGTCGAAAAGGTGCGGAGGAAGCTCGTCCGCTTCGTCGCCATCAATCTCGGCCTGCTGTTCCTCGCCCTTATGGTGGTGATCGCGGCACTTGTCTACAAAGCGCGCAACGCGCCGCCTGCCGCCCCTCCGCTAAGCAGCGACATCCAGGTGCCGATCGGCGAGACGGTCAACGGCGACATCGTGCTGCCGGTCGGCGCCAGGGTGATCAGCCAATCGCTGTCCGGCAATCACCTGTCGATCGACGCAGAGCTGCCCGACGGCAGCCGCGCCATCTTCGTCTATGACATCACCGAGCGCCGCATCGTTGGCCATTTTTCGATCAGGAACAAATGACCGGTTTTGCCGAATACCGCAGCATTGCCACGGTCGCGCTTGTCGTCGCAAATTATGACGAGGCGATCTCGTGGTATGTCGACCGGCTGGGTTTTGTGCTCGCCGAAGATGTCGATCTCGGCGGCGGCAAACGCTGGGTCACGATCACGCCGCGCAACGGACAGGGTGCGCGGCTGCTTCTCGCCGAGGCATCCGGCGATGCGCAAAGGCACGCCATCGGCAACCAGACCGGCGGCCGGGTCTTTCTGTTCCTCGAAACCGACGATTTTGCCCGCGACCATGCGCTGATGCTCGAAAAGGGCGTTGAGTTCCGTGAGGCGCCCCGGCACGAGACCTATGGCACTGTGGCGGTTTTCGCAGATCTCTATGGAAATCTCTGGGACCTGATCGAGCCAAAACGCTAGGCTTGCAGCGGATACTTCACCGGCGCGATCGGCAGCCTTAAGCCTAGTTGCTTTTTGCCAGCCGTCAGCCTATATCGCCGGTTCTTGAACGCGCCCATCGTCTAGCGGTCAGGACACCGCCCTCTCACGGCGGGAACAGGGGTTCGATTCCCCTTGGGCGTACCAAGTCTCTCCAAGCTCTCGGCAAACCATCAATCCGATCCATCGCCTTGGGTCGCGGCGGGTCTGGCTCATTGCCGCTTCTGGTGAAGCGGAGCTGATTGCATTAGCATTGCATCGTGGGTCTTGAGGCACAGCGTTAGCGGCGCGCAGAACGTCGCGCTGAACAGGGCAGTCGATGCCACGCGGGGAGGAGCCAGATACAGAAACTACAATCACAAGGCGTCCATCACGCTGGTCGGCACTGCCTGGAGCCGACCTGAGCTACAGCTGCCGGCGGCGGATCGTTTTGGCGAACTCGGCGAAGGCGCCTCTCCCTCGAAGGGTGGATGCCGGGAAGGCCCTTAGCACCGGCCAGCGAAAGCTGCGCGCGACGCGCATGGCTGGGCTCTAAACGCGCCATACTCCAGTTGCAGTATCGTAGCTTCTTTGCCGTTCGAATTTCTCTCAGTCATGGCTTCGCACGATACCAAGATATGCTGCGAACGACACATCCACGGCGGGCTCAACCATTCGATCTATTCCGGCAAGCCGAAAAGTGTTTGCGCGCCTGCTATTCCTCCGAGCGGATGACTGCCCATGGCGATCATCGGCTCGGTAGTTTCTGCCTCGAACACTGTCGACGCGAGCACCGTCCGTCCCAAAGGCTTGCACAGCCCTTCGATGCGGCTGACAAGATTTACAGCCTTGCCGATCGCGGTGAAGTCCAACCTGCCGGCAGTGCCGATATTCCCCCAGAGTATCTCGCCGACATGCAGGCCAATGCCATATCCGAGCTCAGGGCCGCCATTGCGGCGCCGAGTTTGGTTGAGATGATCTATCCCGGCGCGCGTGGCCTTCACGGCGCGTACCGCCGCGTCACATGCGGCATTTGCATCGCGCTCGCCAATCGGGAAAATCGCGAGGACGCCATCACCTATAAACTTGAGAACCTCACCACCAAATGCGTGCACCGCGCCGGCGACGCAATCGAACCAGGCATCAAGTACCAATACGATCTCGTCTGCATCATGAACCTCGGATAGATCGGTGAAACCTCGAAGGTCCGCGCACAGAAGCGCAGCCCGTATCGTCTCTCCCTTTACTCGACGAGAATGACCGTTGAGCACATGTGCTGCACTGCGCTTTCCCAAATATGCCTCGAGCAATGCGCGTTTCGCGGACCGTTCTGCGAGTGCGGTCATCGGAGCCGCAGCAAACCGGGAGATTTGCCGCAGCAGCTCTGACTGCGCCTCATCCGGAGTATGATCGAACGCCCACACCAAAGTCGGTGCGACACCGCCCGCTCGCTCGTCGAACACGATCGCCCGCGTCGTGCCAAGCCACTCCCGCAGCACGAGCCGGGGATCGGCATTCTGGCGGTCGGCGCCTATCCCCAAAGCCTCGACCACTTCACCCCCAGGCGCTCGCCAGAGCCAGATGCGGCGTGAGATAATCGGGTCGGGAGCATCCTGCGCCAGCGCGCCGGCGATGATCGGCAAGCCGTCTTCAATCAAATGCGTTGAGAGCTGCAATAGAAGTCGCCCACCGTCGCCAATATGCGCGGCGTCGTCCAGAAGGAATGAAAGCGACTTTGCGAGAAGCATGGGTAGAAGGTCACTCGGCACCGGCTTATGCTTACGCCTCGAACATCTTCTTGCAACTCCCCACATTCGCTTCAATCATGCAGGTATTCGCTGCGGATGTGACCTGGAGTGAGCGATGGCGGAATCGGTTTACACAGAGATTGAGGTCGCCGCGCCACAAGCGACCGTGTTCGCGCTTTTGACGGATCCGGACCAGATCGTGCGATGGATCGGGACCGAAGCGAATTTGGATGCAACGCCGGGCGGTCTGTTCCTCGTCAATGTCGGTGGTCGCCATATGGCGCGCGGCGAGTTCACCGAGGTGATCCCGGTCCACCGTCTTGCCTACAGTTTTGGCTGGGAAGACAACGAGACCGTGCCGCCCGGCTCCAGTCATGTCGAGATCGACCTGATCGCGAGGGATGCGGGGACACTGATCCGCTTCACGCACAGCGGACTGCCGAACGCAAAGGAGCGTGACAGCCACCGAAGGGGATGGGAGCACTACCTCTCAAGGCTGAAGATCACTGCCGATGGGGGACATGTCGATCCCGACGTGCCGATGAAGAATATGTGATTTTCATCTAAGGGCCGCGGATGCCCGTAATCCGAACCAGGCGCGGCATGCGTCAACGAGGGCCCCTTTGACCTGCTGTCGCCAAACCGGCGCTCGGGAAACCCAGCGACCTGCGGGCCGCCGCACCACTACAGCTGCCGGCGACGGGTCGTTTCAGCGAGCTCGGCGAAGGCGTCCGCGATCCCGGTGCCGCTCTTGGCGCCTGCGTGGAGTTCTTGAAACTCAGCGCTTCTGGCGCAACGCCTCGGATTGAATTAGCATCCGTTCATCAAAGCTCCGGCCGCACTCCTGCAGGATGCGGAATGCGGAGCGCAGGCGAGCGAGGCCGGGCGCGGTCACATGCCGGGCGCCGATCCAAGCGCGACTGGGCATCCGAACTTCCGTTCGGCGGCAAGACGGCGTGGCCGGGAGGAGTCAGATGCAAAAGCTGCAATCGCAAGGCGTCCATCACATCACGCTGGTCGGGGCCGGGCGCCAGACTTCCATCGATTTCTGGGAGGGCGTGCTTGGCATGCCTTTCATCTTCGAGCAGCCCAATCTCGATAAGGCAAGCGAAAGCCATCTCTATTTCGATCCGGGCGACGGCCGGCTGATCACCGTCTTCACCGACGAAAGCCGCACGCCGGTCAAGCGGCGCACGCCGACCGACACCGGCTGCGTCCATCATATCGCTTTCGCGGTGTCGCGCGTCACCTTTCTGCAGGCGGTTGCCCGGCTCGACGAGCGCGCCATCAAGCACAGCGGCGTCAAGGATCGCGGCTTCATGGACTCGATCTATTTCGAGGATCCGCTCGGCCTGCTGATCGAACTCGCCTCCTACCGTTTCGAACCACCGGCGGGCTTCACCCATGCCGACGTGCTGATGCAGGCGCACAAGATCCGCGTCGCGCGCGGCGACTACAACATCGCCGAAGTGCACCTTGCCGATGCGATCCAGGCGCTTGTCGAGCGCTCGCGCACGACCTTGTCGGAGGATCGCGCACCGAAAAATCCATACTGACGACACGCCAAACAAAGGGAGGACATAATGGCAAAGACAGCAACGAAGAGTGCGAAAAAGCCCGCCGCCAAGGCAGCCAGGCCAGGAGCGAAGCCGGCGGCCAAAGCCGCCGCCAAGTCAGCGGCGAAAGTGGCAAAGCCGGCGGCCAAGGTCTCCGCCAAGAAGCTGGCGCCGAAGGCCAAGGCGAAACCGGCGAAAAAGCCCGCGCTCTCGCTCAGCATGCTGAAGCCCAGCGTCAACAATATGAGCGTTCGGGTGTTTGCACGCGCCGCCGGGCTCGATCATTCCGAGACCGACGTATGGGGTCTCACGCGCTCGCCCGAATACATGGCGCGAAACCCGGCCCATCTTACGCCGATGATCGAGGACAAGGGCCTGCCGAGAGGTGTCTTGTGGGAAAGCTGCGCCATTATGCAGTACCTCGCCAACAAGCACGGGCTGGAGAAACTATATCCCAAGGCGCCGGCCAAGCGGGCAATGATCGACAGTGCCATGTTCTACCTGATCGGGACGCTCTACCCCTATGTGGCGCGCGCCACATATCCTGTGCTGAATTTCCCGCAATATGCCGGCGAGGTCGGCCACAGCGACGCCCACCCCGACAAGAAGTCGGAAGCCCAGAAGGCCGCTATAGAGGCGATAGCCGAGCCGCTGGAGGTGTTTCACAGCTTCTTCAGGAACGGCAAGCCGTTCATCGGCGGCAAGAACCCGTCGATCGCCGACATCCGCCTGGCGGCGACGCTCGAATTCCTCGCCGTCATCGACTATGCGCTGCCCCAATGGGCAAAAGACTATATGGCGGCGATCGAGAAGAAGCTCGGCAAGGCCTATGCTGAGCCGGCCGGCGACGTGCGCGGCTATATCGCCTATGTGCGGTCGCAGGCCAACGCCTGAGGCACGTGCAGGCCGGCGATCGTCCGCACGTTCTGCGGGAGCCGGTAATGATCTGAGGTAATTCTTTCTTACTCTCCCCTGTTTGCACGATGTGGGGAGCTTAAGGTTTCGTTAACCGAAACCCTTTCTACTGGTATCCACCTCCAGCTTGCGACCACGGATGTACTGGCGCGGATGGAAAGCAAAGGTCGGCTGCTCGCCGGCCTTTGCTTATTGCAGCCCTGCCGAAGTTTGCGGCTGACGGCGCTTCACGACGCCTGAATGGCTGATGAAGCGCGTTGCCGGCATCTTGCCATCGCCGATGTGAGCCCTACCATCGAAGTAGTCCCGTCCTCGATGGCGGTTCAAGGACAGAGGCCCTGTCATGAAAAGCATTGCTGGAATGATGGTGATTGCAGGCGCCATACTGGCGGATGCAGCCGGTCAATCGAATGCAGCGACGCTCAACACCATGCCCGAGGTCGGGGCTGCCATCCAGGCGTGCTGGACCCCGCCCGCGAATGCCGGGAATTCCACCGTCACCCTGAGCTTCAGCTTCAGGCGCGATGGCACGCTGATCGGCCGGCCCAAGCCGACCGCCATCCGCGTCGCCGGCGAGGAGAAGACGCGCCAAGCTTTTGTCGACGCGGCGGTCGCGGCCGTGGACCATTGCCTGCCGTTGAGCTTTTCACCGGCGCTGGCTGAAGGCATCCCGGGCAAGGTGTTCACTCTGCAATTCAACTCGCCCAAACAAGAACAGGCTGCACCGCGCGTGAAGGCTTCGCCTTGATTTTTTCCGACAACCGGATTCCACTTTTCGGGACCAAATGCATGTCGCGCAAAAGTGTGCAGCGGTTTTGCGACAACGACATGCATTAGACAAGAACCTAAGCGCGTCGCATGAGGCCCGGTCGACCGCGATGCGCTTTAGTGTCGCCTTCGTCTCGCCTCGACATGTCGCGCCAGTTCCGGCATCTCGAAGACATAGTCGCTCCAGGCCGAATCCGGTATCTGGCCGGCGAGATAGCATTCCAGCAAAAGCCTCTGCTCGTGGTCGAGTGGCCTCGGTGCGCGTTCATGGTCCAACCCAAGTGAATGGAACAGATTCCTGGTCAGGTCCGCGACAGTGAAGTGGATCGACATTTGCGGTCTCCTCCTTTGGCCGCTCAACGCCGATCCCAGGGCTAAGGTTTCAGCAACGGCCGGCCGGTAACGCCGGATTGATCGCGATGCCGAACCCGCCGCGCACATCAAAGCTTCGCCGTGGCGGGCGTCCGCCGGCGTTGCTGCCGTTTCGTCTCAATCTTGAAATAAAAATGTAATATTGAATTTACACGAGGGGATCTAATACACTAGAGCTAAAGTCTCTGGTGGCAGTTTGATCTACTTCAATTAGGAAAAACTGATTTAGCTAGTACTTATCCATAGTCGACAAAGAAATCCTGTTCTCGGTGCAGCAAGGATAATGGTCGTTCCAATGACACGCTTCTGGCCCCTCACGATTCTGATGCTGGTGTCGGCAATAGCCGTTGCGCTCGGCACATCCTTCTCCTATGCGGATAGCTGCGGTGCCATCAGGAGCCAATTGCTTTCGGCGGGGCGCAGCGGCGGGACCAGCCCCGAGCTTGCCCAACTGCGCCGGCAACTCGCCGCGATTCAAAAGCTTGAGAGACAACGCAGATGCACGGCGAAAACCGCCGGCTTCTTCTTCAATCCCTGCGCCGACCTGGTCAGCAGCAAGGCGGAGGTGCAACGGCAGATCGCCAGACTGTCGAATTCGAGCAGGGACACGTCCGGACTGAAGGCCAGGTTTGTCGCGCTGGGCTGCGCCGCCCCCGCTGCCAAGAAACAGCCGGCGCAGCAACGCACGGCACCCAAGGCCCAGTCCGCAGGCACAACAATTGGCGGCAATCGGATGCTGTTTTGCGTTCGCTTGTCGGACGGATATTTCTTCCCCGCGCCAAAGTCGCAATTCGCCAAGAACGACGATCTGAAGGAAACGGTCGATCAGTGCCGCTACATCTGCGACGATGCCGGCGTCGACCTCTATATGCTGAGCGACGCCACTCGCGAGACCGAGGAGATGGTCGCGCTCGAGTCGGGAAAACCCTATGTGGAGCTACCTGCCGCGTTCCGGTACCGCGACGACGCGAACTTCAAGGCCTGTGACGTCAAGCGCTATTACCAGCGCGTTGCCGAACTCAGGGCACGAACCGTGACACCGGCCAACATGAGCAACGCCATCATTCCGTTGCCGACCGCAAAGCCGGATCTTGGCGTCGTCGCGGAAATTCCTGAATCCGGGATCGAAACTGCCGGTGCGGCTCTCGCAGGGGCAAAAACGTCGGTTTTCGAGGTGCCAGGGACTGCCCAGCATCAGTCGATCGAGAAAGCGATCGGCGCGCGGCCGGTGAGAGTGGTCGGGCCGGCCTTTTTCCCGGCGGACTGACCAGGGCGGGCGATGTTCCGAGACGGCTGGCCGGATAGCCGCTTCAAGGCCTGGAGCCGTGCGCATCGACCGACGTCGGCTGGTTATTCGCAGACCATGCGGGCCCGTTTGCCGGGCTCGCTGACATTCTTGCAAGTTAGCGGCTTCGTCGGCTCCGGCGACAGCATGGGCGGGTTGTTGGTGGCCCTCCTCCGAGGCGTTGCAACGGAAGCCGCGCTCCTGCGCACCGCCGGCCCTTTCGGCGTTTGCGGCGCCACTGGAAAGACGTCGGTCTCCAGTTGCGACTGTTCGGCTTGCGCCTGCGGCGAAGGCCTGTCCCAGAAACGGCGAACATCGAGCGGCTTGGGAATGATGACGGTGCCGTCATAGCTGCGCGCGCAGCCGCTTCCCAGAGGCAGCGCCAGGCACAGGAAGACAGGCAGAATCCGTCGAGACATCAGCAATACCCCTGCAAGCTTATAACGCTGCTTCGGCCTAACCGACAACCGGCGGAATAGGGCGAAGGGAGTAGATACCGTGAAGTAGAAGTCGTCGCACTTCCAGTGGAAGGCGTTGCTCGAAGATCGAGCGCCGGGTCGGGCGCGGATGGAGGTCCAGCGCGAGTTAGAACCTTGCGATTCGTCAACGCTTCCAGCGTAAGGCCATGGTGCGATCGCACCATACCAAAGCCGCGCTCAGTGGCGACAATGGGATATTCGAAGTTCCGCTCCTCCAGTTACGGGCGGGAGCAGCGACCGCCGGCAAGAAACAGGGTCAGATTTACCCCAACGGACCTGTTTCGGCGATGGCGCGGCCATGACACGTTCTGGCTGCATGCAACGCGCTCCCGTCCGGCTTTTTTCTTTTAAAGCCGGTGGCTGCGATCGCCGAGCAGACGATGCCGGCCGGAATTCACGCAAGCTGCTGATTCCAGCGGCAAACCGCGGCCCATGCCGACAAAAGCCCGCGGCCGCTCCTTCTTAACCCGGCTGGACGTCGTTACCGGAGCGACATGAAACTGTCATGCGACTGTAATAATCGGGGGCTATTGGCCTCAGCGGGCGCCGGAGGAATGGCGCCGAGAGACCATATTCCGAACAGGAGCAGGCCACATGAGACATTTCATCCGCTCGGCGGCCGTTGCGATTGCAATGGCTGCGGCGACGACCACCCTCACCCTGTCCGCCGCGCTCGCCGCGGACATCTCCGGCGCCGGCGCCACCTTCCCCTACCCGATCTATGCGAAGTGGGCCGACACCTACAAGAAAGACACCGGCGTTGGCCTTAACTACCAGTCGATCGGTTCCGGCGGCGGCATCAAGCAGATCAAGGCCAAGACCGTTACCTTCGGCGCTTCGGATGCGCCGCTCAAGGGCGACGAGCTTGAAGCGACCGGACTGGCTCAGTTCCCGATGGTGATGGGCGGCATCGTTCCCGTCGTCAATCTCGAAGGCATCAAGCCGGGCGAGTTGGTTCTCGACGGCCCGACGCTGGCCGACATCTTCCTCGGCAAGATCACGAGCTGGGATGACGAAGCGATCAAGAAGCTCAATCCCGACGTCAAGCTGCCTTCGCAGGCGATCGCGGTCGTTCACCGTTCCGATGGTTCGGGCACGACGTTCAACTTCACCTATTACCTCGGCGACGTCAGCGCGGTCTGGAAAGAAAAGGTCGGCGTCGACAAGGCCGTGGAATGGCCGGTCGGCATCGGCGCCAAGGGCAATGAGGGCGTTGCCAACAACGTCTCCCAGACCGGCGGCGCGATCGGTTATGTCGAATATGCCTACGCCAAGCAGAACAAGCTCACCCACACCGATATGATCAACAAGGACGGCAAGAAGGTCGAGCCCACCGCGGCGGGGTTCTCGGCGGCAGCGGCCAATGCCGACTGGAGCTCGCAGCCGGGCTATGGCGTCATCCTCGCCAACGAGCCGGGCGCCGAGTCCTGGCCGATGACGGCGGCAACGTGGATCCTGCTCTACAAGAAGCCGGATGATGCCGCGACCACCGGCGAAGCGCTCAAATTCTTCGCCTGGGCATACGACAAGGGCGACGAGATGGCCGGCGAGCTGGACTACGTTCCGATGCCCGACAAGGTGGTTGAGAGCGTCAAGGCCATGTGGGCCAAGGAAGTCGTCGGCGACGACGGCAAGCCGCTCTACTCGGCTATGTAATCTCCTCCAGGGAGGGCGTCGATGGCGCCCTCCCTGTTGCCTTTAATCGCGAGGACCCAATGACCATCGCTTCCGATGCCATGCAATCATCTGCAGCAGCCCGGGCCAGGGAAGCTACTGTGCGGCGCTTCGCGCTCACAGATGCCATATTCCGCGGACTCACCCGCGCTTCCGCAATTCTTGTGCTGGTCATCCTCGGCGGTGTCGCCATCTCGCTGTTTGCCGGCTCATGGCAGGCGCTGTCGTCGTTCGGTTTTTCTTTCCTGACGACTGAGAGCTGGAATCCCGTTACGGAAAAATTTGGCGCACTGGCGCCGATCTACGGCACGCTGGTGACGGCGGCCATTGCCATCCTGATCGCGGTTCCGATCGGCATCGGCATTGCAATCTTTCTCACCGAGCTCTGCCCGCGCCCGCTCAGGCGTCCTATCGGCATAGCGGTCGAGCTGTTGGCCGGCATTCCTTCGATCATCTACGGCATCTGGGGCCTGTTCGTGTTCGCGCCGTTCCTGCAGACGACGATACAGCCCTTCATCATCAACATCTTCCACGGCGTGCCGGGACTATCCAGCCTTTTCGCCGGCCCTCCTTACGGCATCGGCCTTCTGACCTCGGCGCTGATCCTCGCCATCATGGTGCTGCCCTTCATCACCTCGATCACCAAGGACGTCTTCGATACGGTGCCGGCGGTGCTGAAGGAATCGGCCTATGGCATCGGTTGCACGACCTGGGAAGTGACCCGGCGCGTGGTCATTCCCTATACCCGCATCGGTATCATGGGCGGCGTCATGCTTGGCCTCGGCCGGGCACTCGGCGAAACCATGGCGGTGACTTTCGTCATCGGCAACGCACATCGCATCAGTGCCTCCCTGTTCGCGCCGGGCACGACGATCTCGGCGACCATCGCCAATGAATTCACCGAGGCCGACGGCGACCTCTACACCTCCTCGCTGGTTTCGCTCGGCCTGATCCTCTTCGTCATCACCTTCCTGATCCTCGCCGCCGCCCGCTATATGCTGATGCGGATCGACGCCCGTACGGGAGCCTGACCGATGTCGACATCCTCATCGCTCCACAGCCGCCGCAAAGCCAGGAATTCGGTGATGATGGCGCTTTGCGTCGTCGCCGCCGGCATCGGGCTTGCCTGGCTGGCGCTCATTCTCGGCGCGTTGGTCTATAAGGGCACAGCCGGGCTTTCGCTCGCGGTCTTCACCGAGATGACGCCACCACCGGGCGAGGCCGGCGGCTTGCTCAATGCCATCACGGGCAGCCTGCTGATGACGATCATCGCCGTTGTCGTCGGCACGCCGATCGGCGTGCTGGCGGGAACCTACATGGCCGAGTATGGACGCTTTTCGCGCATCACCACCGTCGTCCGCTTCATCAACGACATCCTGTTGTCGGCGCCGTCGATCATCATAGGCTTGTTTGTCTATGAGCTGATGGTGCGGCCAATGGGACATTTCTCGGCCATTGCCGGCGCCGTTGCGCTTGCCATCCTGGTCATTCCGGTGGTCGTGCGCACCACTGAAGACATGCTCAACCTGGTGCCGAACGCGTTGCGTGAAGCCGGTGCCGCGATCGGCGCGCCGCGCTGGGTGGTGATCCGTTCGGTCGCCTACCGCGCCGCATTGTCCGGCATCGTCACCGGCATATTGCTGGCGATAGCACGCATTTCCGGCGAGACGGCGCCGCTGCTCTTCACCGCGCTCAATAACCAGTTCTGGAGCAGCAATATCAACGCGCCGATGGCCAGCCTGCCGGTGACCATCTTCCAGTTCGCTCTCAGCCCTTACGAGGAATGGCAGCAACTGGCGTGGACCGGCGCACTCATAATCACCCTGACGGTTCTGGGCTTGAGCATCCTCGCCCGCAGCCTTACCGGACGCAGAGAGGACAGATGACACAGATGTTGTCCCCAGACATGACGATGGCCGAAACGGTCGCCGAGAAGACGAAGATCGAGGTCAAGAATCTCAACTTCTACTACGGCCAGAGCAAGGCGCTGAAGGACATCAGCCTGTCGCTGCCTGAGCGCAGTGTCACGGCCTTCATCGGCCCTTCGGGCTGCGGGAAATCGACGCTGCTGCGTGTATTCAACCGCATCTATGAGCTCTACCCAAAACAGACGGCCGAGGGCCAGGTGCTGCTCGACGGCAAGAACATTCTCGACCGGTCGCAGGATCTCAACCTCCTCAGGACCAAGATCGGCATGGTGTTCCAGAAGCCGACGCCGTTCCCGATGTCGATCTACGAGAACATCGCCTTCGGCGTCAGGCTCTACGAGAACCTCGGCAAGTCCGAGATGGACGGCCGCGTCGAACAGGCGTTGAAGCGCGCCGCGCTGTGGAGCGAGGTCAAGGACAAGCTCAACGCCAGCGGCTTGAGCCTATCCGGCGGGCAGCAGCAGCGGCTCTGTATCGCCCGCACCGTGGCCGTGAAGCCGGAAGTCATTCTGCTCGACGAACCGGCTTCGGCCCTCGACCCGCTGTCGACTGCCAAGATCGAGGAACTGATCGACGAATTGCAAGCCGACTACACGATCGTCATCGTCACCCACAACATGCAGCAGGCGGCGCGCGTGTCGCGCCAGACGGCCTTCATGTATCTGGGTGAACTGGTCGAGTTCGACCGGACCGAGAAGATCTTCACGTCGCCCCGCGAGAAGCGCACGCAGGACTACATCACTGGCCGCTTCGGCTGAGCCGTTCCGATCATGCATATGAGGACAGGACCATGGGCGAACACACAGTCGCTTCTTTCGACGAGGATCTCGAGCAGATCAGCAAGCTGATCCGCGACATGGCCGACCTCGCCGGTTCGATGGTCGGCGGGGCGACCAAGGCCCTGTTGAATTCCGACAACGTGCTGGCGCAACGCGTCGTTTCCGACGACGCCATCATGGATGCGCGTCAACGCGAATTGGACGACCGCGCCATCACCCTGATCGCCAAACGCCAGCCGATGGCCCACGATCTTCGCCATGTGGTCGGAGCGATCCGCATGGCGGGCGACCTCGAACGCATCGGCGACCTTGCCAAGAATATCGCCAAGCGCGTGAGTGCGGTCGGCCTCAGCGCCACGCCGCGGGACCTGTCGCATTCCATCGACGCGATGGCGCAGCTGGTTCTCATCCAGGTGCAGGGTGTCATCGAGGAATATGCTGCAGGCGATGCGGCCGCGTTGGCCAAGCTGCGTGCCGCCGACGAGCGCATCGACGTCAAATACACGTCCGTGTTCCGCGAGCTGTTGACCTACATGATGGAAGATCCGCGCAACATCACCGCTTGCACGCACCTGCTGTTCTGCGCCAAGAATCTGGAGCGGATCGGCGACCATGTCACCAACATCGCCGAAAATGCGTATTATGTGCTGACCGGCGAGCAATTGCCGGTCAATCGTCCGAAGCAGGACGAAACGACAATGTCCGCACCGGTGACATGATGGGGGTGCCCAGCCGATGATCGCACCACGCATAATGGTGGTGGAGGACGAGGAGCCGTTGGGTGTGCTGCTCCGCTACAATCTCGAATCCGAAGGCTACCAGGTCGAGGTGGTGACACGCGGCGACGAAGCCGAGATCCGTTTGCAGGAGAATGTGCCCGACCTTTTGGTGCTCGACTGGATGATACCAGCGGTTTCCGGCATCGAGCTCTGTCGTCGGTTGCGGGTGCGCCCCGAAACCGAGCGGCTGCCGATCATCATGCTGACCGCGCGCGGCGAGGAGAGCGACCGGGTGCGCGGTCTTTCGACCGGCGCCGACGACTATCTGGTCAAGCCGTTTTCGACACCGGAATTCATGGCCAGGGTCAAGGCGCTGCTGCGGCGCGCCAAGCCGGAAGTGCTGTCCAGCGTGCTGAAGGTCGGCGACATCGTGCTCGATCGCGAATCGCACAGGGTCTATCGCAAGAAGAGCGAAATCAGGCTCGGGCCGACCGAATTCCGGCTGCTCGAGTTCATGATGCGGCATCCGGGCCGTGTCTTCTCGCGCAGCCAGTTACTCGATAATGTCTGGGGGGAGACAATCTACATCGACGAACGCACCGTCGACGTGCATGTCGGGCGGCTGCGCAAAGCCGTCAACAACGGCCGGATGCCGGATGTCATCCGCACCATCCGCGGCGCCGGCTATGCGATCAGGGAAGATTGACCCGCCTGGTCAGGCTACGTTCTTTCTGACGCTGGGCCTCATTTGCGCGCCCGGCGCGAAAATCTCCTGGTCGACGAAGCTTAACGCCCGCATCGCGCAGCCTTCGCGGATCAGAGGCAATTCGTTCGGCTCTGTATCGAAGGAGATCGAGCCTGAATGCTGGCCGCCGGCGGTCTGGGCGATTGCCTTCCGCAAGGCCGGCTCGATCAGATCGAAGGCGGCGGCACTGGCGCCGACCATCGCCACCGGTGCCGGATCGATCAGCGCGAACAGCGAGCCGAGACCGAAACCCAGCGCTTCGCCGGCCTTGCGGTAGGCCTCGCGTTCCGGCCCATCTTTCTCGCGCGCCCGGGCCGCCAGTGCGCGCATGTCGGCGTCGCTGACATCGGCGACCGGTTCGCTGTCTTCGCTCATCTGCCTGGCGTTGCGCCAGATGGCGTAGTTGCCGGCATACGCCTCGATGCAGCCGCGCCGCCCGCAACGGCAGAGCGCGCCGCCCGGACGATGGATCATGTGGCCAAATTCGCCGCCCGAGGAATGCGTCCCGGTGAACAGTTCGCCCTTCAGCACCAGCCCCATGCCGATGCCATGCGAAAGCAGGATGGCGATGAAGTCATCGCGATAGCGATCCGGATTGCGCCAGCGCAAAGCCACCGCCATCATGTTGCAGTCGTTCTCCACCGTTGCCGGGATGCCGAATTCGTCCTCCAGCATATCGGCAAAGGCGATGTCGGTCTGCGGCGTGATCGGCGACCACAGCATGGCGCGTGCAGGGGAGTCGGTAATGCCCTGAATCGCCAGGGCGATGCGGGCGACACTGCGGACGTCAAGATCTGGATCCTGCAGCCGGCGCCGGACGATGGCCATGCATTCACGGATCAGCTCGTCGCGCGGCATAGTCAGCGTGTCCAGCCGGCGCTGTTCCTCGGCGACCACCTGTCCCGTATAGTCGATAATGGCGGCCGAAAGGAAATTCAGCGACAACACCACGGTCAGCACCGCCGCCGCTTCCGGGTTGAGGGCGAGGCCGACTTGCGGACGACCGCGTTTCAACGAAACGGGCTCACTTGGCTTGCTCTCGGCGAGGATGCCTTCCCGTATCAGGTCGGAAGAAATCGCCGATATGGTCGAATGACTGAGGCCGGTGGTAGCTGCGATCTCAGTACGCGATGGCTGGCCGGCCCGGCGCACCGCCGAGATCACCATCGCCCGGTTGCGCCGGCGCAAATCGTCATGGCGGATTCCGACCGACATTGTTTTGCTTTCCTCCCGGTTGCCGCGGCCGCTCATGAACCGGAAGCCGTCGGTAATGTCCGACAAATAGTGTCGGATGAGGCAAATAGTGTCAGATGCAGGTGGCGCTGTCATCGTTTATTCCGACGCTCGAAAAAACTCGCAGAGTCATCAAAATCCATCAGAATCGATGTTGACAGCAGCCGGAGATCGGGCCAGTATTTTTTCGAGGCTCGAAAAAATTAGAGCTTCTAAGCTGGTCTTTGAGCCAATTGATCACGCCGTACGCGGCGCAGGGAGGATATGATGAAGAAATTCACGACCGCCATTCTGGCGGGTGTCGCCATGACGCTGGCGCTGGCGTCAGTGGCGCAGGCTAAAGACAAGGTCATCGGCGTTTCCTGGTCGAACTTCCAGGAAGAGCGCTGGAAGACCGACGAGGCCGCAATGAAGGCGGCCATCGAGGCCGCAGGCGACAAGTATATTTCCGCCGACGCACAGTCCAACCCCGGCAAGCAGCTCACCGACGTCGAGAGCCTGATCTCGCAGGGCGCCAACGCACTGATCATCCTGGCGCAGGACGCCTCGGCCATCGGGCCGGCCGTGCAAAAGGCGCTGGACGAAGGTATTCCGGTTGTCGGCTACGACCGGCTGATCGAGAACAAGGACGTCTTTTACCTGACCTTCGACAACAAGGAAGTCGGCCGCATGCAGGCCCGGGAAGTCTTCAAGGTGAAGCCGGAAGGCAACTACGTCTTCATCAAGGGTTCGGGTTCCGATCCGAATGCCGATTTCCTGTTTGCCGGTTCGATGGAGGTGCTGAAGGCGGCAATAGACAGCGGCAAGATCAAGAATGTTGGCGAGGCCTATACCGACGGCTGGCTGCCGGCCAACGCTCAGAAGAACATGGAACAGTTCCTGACCGCCAACGACAACAAGGTCGATGCCGTGGTCGCGGCCAATGACGGCACTGCCGGCGGCGTCGTCGCCGCGCTGACAGCGCAAGGGCTGGCCGGATCGGTTCCGGTTTCGGGCCAGGACGGCGACCACGCCGCGCTGAACCGCATCGCGCTCGGCACACAGACCGTGTCGGTGTGGAAGGATGCGCGCGAGCTCGGCAAGAATGCCGCCGAGATCGCCTCGCAGCTGGCCGACGGCAAGCAGATGACCGACATTGCCGGCGTGAAGGATTTCACCACGCCCGGCGGCAATACCGTCAAGTCGCTGTTCCTGACCCCGGTCGCCATCACCAAGGACAACCTCAACGTCGTCATCGACGCCGGCTGGATCAAGAAAGAAGAGGTCTGCGCCGGCGTGACGGCTGGCACTGTTGCAGTCTGCAACTGAGCCGACGTTTCCGAGAAGTCCGAACGCCGCGGCCGCTCGCCGCGGCGTTTTTCAACAAGAGTTGTTTTTCCGCTTCCGGCGGATAACTTCTAGGCTGCTTCCGGCATCCGCGGCAGACGGCAACCCGGCGGGAGAAACATCATGACCGACACGACGTCCAACACGCCGGTCGACAGCACGGCAGACCGGGCACGGGAATCCGAGCTCGGCATCGTTGCCCGATTTCTCAAGGCAACCGAACTCGACACGCGCATGCTCGGCATGGTCGGCGCGCTGCTGGTCATCTGGGTCGGCCTGCATGTCGTTTCCAGCGTACGGCTCGGCGTCAATCCGTTCGACTTCGACAGCCGGACCTTCCTGACGCCACGCAATCTCTGGAACCTGTCGGTGCAGACTTCCGCCGTGGCCATAATGGCCGCCGGAATGGTGCTGGTTATCGTCATGCGCAATATCGACCTGTCGGTCGGTTCCGCCGAAGGTCTGATCGGCGTGGTCATGGGCTTTGCGCAGGTGCATTTCCTGGTGCGAATGATCGGTCTGCAATTAGGCAATCCCTGGATCTGGATCCTGGCACTGGCCATCGGCCTGGCGCTTGGCCTTCTGATCGGAGCGTTCCAGGGATACATCATCGCTTATCTCGAGGTGCCGGCCTTCATCGTGACGCTGGGCGGCCTTCTGGTCTGGCGGGGTGCCGCATGGTGGGTCGCCAGCGGTCAGACGATTGCGCCGCTTGATGCCACTTTCCAGCTGATGGGCGGTGGGCCGGCGGGTTCGATCGGCGCGCGATGGAGCTGGATCGTCGGAATTGTCGCGTGCCTGGCGGTTGTGTTCATGCTGCTCAACGGGCGGGTGCAGCGCAAGCGGTTCCGCTTTCCGTTGCGCCCGATCTGGGCCGAGACGTTCCTCGGTGTCCTCACCTGCGCTGTCATCATGGGCGCCATATGGCTTGCCAATTCCTATCCTTGGCCGGTCGGCATCGTGAACAGATATGCGGCGGCCAACAATATAACGGTTCCCGAAGGCGGGCTGTTCATCGCCCATGGCATCGCCATACCCGTGCTGATGGCTGTAGCCGTAGGGCTGATCATGACCTTCATCGCCAAGCGTACCCGTTTCGGCCGCTATGTCTTCGCCATCGGCGGCAATCCGGAAGCAGCCAACCTTGCCGGTATCAACACGCGCTGGGTGACCATGAAGGTGTTCATGATCATGGGCGTGCTGGCGACGATCGCCGCGGCGATCTCGTCAGCCAGGCAGAACTCGTCGACCAATGCGCTGGGCACGTTGGACGAGCTGCTGGTCATCGCGGCGGCGGTGATCGGCGGCACGTCGCTCGCCGGCGGCTCCGGCACAGTGCTCGGCGCCATGCTCGGCGCGCTTTTGATGCAGTCGCTGCAGTCCGGCATGGTGCTGCTCGGCATCGATTCACCGCTGCAGAGCATCGTTGTCGGCGCCGTGCTGGTGCTCGCGGTGTGGCTCGATACCGTCTATCGCAAACGCGTTTAGGGAGGAGGAACGATCATGGCAGACAAAACCGCTCCCACGGGCACGCCGCTGATCGACATGCGCAACATCTCCATCGCTTTCGGCGGCATTCGCGCCGTCGACGATGCCTCTGTCGACCTTTTCCCGGGCGAGGTGATGGCTTTGCTCGGTCACAACGGTGCCGGCAAATCGACGTTGATAAAAATCCTGTCCGGCGCCTACAAGCGCGATGCGGGCCAGATTTTCGTCAACGGCGAGGAGGCTTCGATCTCCAATCCCCGCGACGCCAAGAAGTACGGCATCGAGACGATCTACCAGACGCTGGCGCTGGCCGACAATGTCGATGCGGCCGCCAACCTGTTTCTCGGCCGCGAGCTGATGACCGGCTGGGGGACGCTCGACGACGTCGCCATGGAGGCCGAGGCGCGCAAAGTGATGGGCAGGCTCAATCCGCGTTTCCAACGCTTCAAGGAGCCGGTGGTAAAGCTTTCGGGCGGCCAGCGGCAGTCGGTGGCGATCGCCCGCGCCATCCTGTTCAATGCTCGCATCCTGATCATGGACGAGCCGACGGCGGCACTCGGGCCGCAAGAGACGGCGCAGGTCGGCGAACTGGTCAGGCAGCTCAAGGCCGACGGCATCGGCATCTTCCTGATCAGCCATGATATTCACGACGTGTTCGAGCTTGCCGACCGTGTCTGCGTCATGAAGAACGGTCGGGTTGTCGGAACGGCGCGCACAACCGACGTCACCCAGGACGAGGTGCTCGGCATGATCATCCTCGGCAAGTGCCCACCCGGCGCCATTCCGGGGCCGGGCGCGCTGAAGATCGCCGCATGAACGAGAATTAGCCGGCTAATCACACGCCGCCAAAATGTGCCAGCCGTCACCATGCTTTGGCCTCGCCATTGTGTTGGCGTCAGGACTTGCCCATAAAGATGCCGAACCGTCCACGGGACGTATCAGCAATTGAAGAAGCTTTTTCCGACCGTCGCTTTTATCGCCGTCGCGCTGATCAGCCTGACGATGGCGGGTTTTGCCTATTTTGCCACCCAGGAGGCGGCCCGCATTAAATTCGAGGCGACGGCAGACGACGCGCTTAACCGGATCGAAAGCCGCATCGACCTGGACCTGTCGCTGCTGCGTTCGACCCGGGCGCTGTTCGACGCACGCAATGGCGGTATCTCGCAGGGCGAGTTCAAGGCTTTCTTCAACGCGCTCGACGTCGACAATAATTTCGCCGGCCTGCGCGGCATCGGTTTCCTCCGCCTGGCGAAAACTGGCAACGAGGCGGCGGTCGAGCGCGACATCCTGCACGATCACGGCGCAAGCCATCCGATCTATCCCGACACGAACTTACCGTGGCGTACGCCCATCGTGCTGTTCGAACCGCTGGATCCGTCCAACAAATCCAGCATCGGCTACGACATGTTCACCGGGCCGGCGCGGCGCGAGGCGATCGAAAAGGCGATGGCCGACGACCAGCAGCACGCCAGCGGGCTCGTGCAGTTCGGCAAGGATACGGGTGCCGCGCAGACCTTTACCGGGTTCCTCGTCTTCGTCCGGCTCAATGTCGAAACCGCGCCGGACGCCGTGAACGCGACGAGATCCTCGACTGCCGGCTTCCTTTATGCGGCCTTCCGCGCCCGTGATCTGTTCCAGGCTGCGCTCAGCCGGGCACCATTGCTGCCGGTCAACACCGAGATCTATGACGGCACGGTGGACAGCGACAACCTGCTGTTCCAATCGGAAACGCCGCCTGTTTCGAGCCTCGGCGACAGGCTGCTGGTCACCCGCAAGGTCACCGTCGCCGGCCGGTCGTGGGTCGTCCTGTTCAGGCCGACAAGTGCTTTCTCGCAACCTTCCTCGCGCGCCATCCCGGTGATGCTCGGATTGTTCGGACTGCTGCTTGCGGGCGCCATCGCGCTGGTGGCCCGCTATCAGGAGCGGGCCTATGAGGCGGTCTCGCTGCTTCACGAAACGACCGAAAAGAGCCTGCTGGAAAAAGACCTGATGCTGCAGGAGATGAAGCATCGCATCAAGAACTCGATCACGCGGGTGCTGGCAATCGCGCGCCAGACAGCATCGCACACCACCGACGTCCAGGAATTCTCGGCTTCTTTCTCGGCCCGGCTGCAGGCGATGGCGGCTTCCCAGGACATGCTGACGCGCTCACGCTGGCAGAAAGCCGATCTCGGCGACCTGCTGCGCATCGAGCTAGGCCAGGTGTTCGGCAGCGAGCTTCCTGAAGGGCTGCTGTCGGGACCGCAGATTCTTCTCGATGAAAAGACGACGCAGGCACTCGGCCTCGTCTTTCACGAACTGGCGACGAATGCGCTGAAGCATGGCGAAGCCGGCAATTCAGTCGGTGCGCTGAAGGTCGACTGGTCGCTCGAAGCCCGTAGCGGCACCCGGACATTGGCTCTCAACTGGCGCGAGGCCGGTCAGAAGAAGCTTGAGAGACCGGCAAAGAGTGGTTTTGGCACCAGACTGATCGATCTCAACGTCACGCGCGAATTGCGTGGCACAATCAGGCGCGATTTTCGCGAAGATGGCTTGAACGTGGAAATCAGGGTTCCGCTGCCGGCCTGAAGCCCCGTCTCGTGGGCCGCGTCGCAACAGCGCTTTAAAGGGCAAACGCGGAGACAGGTGGCCTGCCTCCGCGTTTGCTGTTCGCCTGGAGCTCGAAACTAGTTGCAGCGAGCTGTGTAAATCCGGCCGTGACGATCTCTGTATTGGCAGTAGCCATTTTGCAGCCGGCGAACGAGCAGACCGCCAATCGCACCAGCGCCGGCGCCGATCAAAGCGCCCTTGCCGCCGCCGACAGCGCCACCAATGAGCGCGCCGCCCACAGTGCCGATTCCCACGTTCTCTTCCGTGGTGGTGCAGCCGCTGACCGCAACCACGGCAACCATGGCAATAATCATCTTCCGCATGGAGTCATCCTCACTTTTGTCCTCACTTTAATAAGCTCCAGCCGCCATTTAGCATGAAAGTACGGCCTTTGCCCGCACGATTTCATTGTTGATTAAGATAGTCTTTTTCGGGGCGTGCGCCGTTTGATGCTACCACGAACCCGGAAATCTCCAAGGACGCATCGAGCGTGCCGTTGGGGCGCACGTTCCAGACGATCCTGTCATGGTCGTTCTCGAGCGCCGGATCGACGGCAAGGCATCTGGCGCCGACATGTTGGGCCTGGCCCTGCAGGTCAGCGACCGCGAACGGGCACGGCCGAGCACTCGGGCAGTGGTTTCAAAGCGATCAAGCAGAGGCGAGTTCGATTCAGATCAGTTGGGACGCGGCGGTCAGGACGATCGCGGCCATAAGCGCGACGGCGGCGAAGCGCAGGGGCGAAGCACGAGGCGCGGGCGTTGCGGGCGCGTCGGGATCCTGAAAACCGCCCATCGAGACGCGAGCGGCCTGTTCCAGTCTGTTCACGTCTGCAGCCGTCAACGCCCATTCCCTTCACTTTGTGCCAAACTCAATCCGGCGGATCGGCACGTTCGCACAGGATCGGACTTGATGGTGAACAGTCGGTTAAAGATGGCGATGCGCAGCAAGCCTTCGCGCGGCGACCGCCGCTCGTTAATCCGTCTCGAAATTACCGTGAGGAACGACAAGGCGGTATTCGAGGCGGTTCCCGGTGATCTCAAGGGTCGCCGTTCCATTCAATGAAGTGGGCACGACGCGTTCGAGCGCGACGCTGCCAAAACGCTTCTCACTGCGCTGATTGTCGTTGGCTCCGATCACTTCGGCCCATGTCAGCGACAGCGCAGGCTCGCCAGCGGAAGCTGCCGTCAGATCGGCCGTCACCTCGACGAAACCGTCGCTGCGCGACAGTGCGCCATAGCTGACCGAATTGACGGCGAGCTCATGCATGGCCAAGCCGATGTGCAAGGCGGCATTGGGGTTGAGATATGGATTTGCGCCGCGGAAACGTAGGCTGTGCAAGGGATCCGCGCCGTACCTGCCGACCTGACCGGAAACCAGCTCGCGCAGCGCCGCTCCCCGCCAGTTGGATGACGTAACCAAATCCTGCGAGGAGGCCAGCGACTGCAGTCGGCCCCGGAAGCGCGTCAGGAAATCGTCAATGCTGCCGGAATAACGGCCCGTCTGGGTGGCGATGCTCTGGATGATGGCCAAAAGGTTCTTGGAGCGATGACTGACTTCGCGCAGCAGCGCCTTCAACGTCTGCTCCCGGCGTTTCTGCTCGGTTGTTTCGACCATGGTGGTCACGACGCCCTGCACCGCGCCGGTCTCGCTGCGGTCGGCGTCTATCCACACCTGAAACCAGCGGGCGCCGTCATCGGCCGGCACGCTGAGCTCAAGATGTTGAGGATTGCCGGAGACGATGACGTCGTGCTTGGCGGCGCCGATACGCTCTGCCTGCGCCGGCGGCAAGATGCCGTTGTTGTCGGAGGCATCGGAAGTCCAGGGCGCGCGCATGTTGCGCGCCCACACCGTCTTCATCTCGCGATCCTGGTACAGGACGGAAATCCCGGCATTGTGCAGTGCATGGAGAAGGGCCCGACCAAGCTGCATCCCGCTTTCGGCGGGATGCAAAGCGATGATCTCATCACTCTGGCCGCGGTCTTTCATTTTTCCGACTCTGGAACGCATCGGTCAATTTGCTCAACCCATGTCGGGCTGAACGGTTCGCGGAAAAATGGGTTCCAAAAGGAGGAGGTTCGTATCAAACCTTAAAAAGCGGTCCGCCGAGCGGCATCCCGTTGGAGGACACTGCCCGGCGGTGGCTGGAAACCGTTTGAGGGGTGCGGCTTCCAGTGTTCGCTTGAATGGCCGCTTGGCATTCACGCTCGTCTGATCAGGCCGGCAATAAGCGATATGATCAGGAAGGCGAGAAAGATGAAGAACAATATCTGCGCTATGCCGGCCGAGGTGCCAGCGATGCCGCCGAAACCAAGCGCACCGGCGATGATCGCCACGACGAGAAATACGAGCGCCCAGTAAAGCATGATCGATCTCCTTCCAATGCTGCGGTGAAAACGTGATTCGCCTCCGTTTGTTCCACCATTTTCCGAAAAAGACGATGCTGAAAATCTTCAGGGCCCGAATTGCCGCGGTGTGTGGAAAGGTCCAGTTGGTTGCCCCAGTTGGTTGCCAGTGAATTGAGCCGGCGTCACTCCCCTCTGATCCTGGGGAGCGGCTGTCTCGGCGGCCGCAGTTCGGCCGCCCGCTGTTTCATGCCGCGGCTTTCGCGTGCCGGTCAAAGAACAGGGCCTGGCTGATAAGAGCCTTGACCATGTCCGGATTGAACGGCTTGGTAACCAGGAATGCCGGTTCCGGCCGCTCGCCGGTGAGCAGGCGCTCGGGAAAGGCGGTGATGAAGATCACCGGTACCGAGGTCGACGACAGGATCTCATTCACGGCCGCTATGCCCGAACTTCCGTCGGCAAGCTGGATATCGGCAAGCACCATCTTTGGCCGCGCCTTGCCGAACATCGCCACCGCCTCGGCGTGGGTGCGCGCCGTTCCGACGACGCGGTGGCCGAGGCTTTCGACCATTTCCTCGATGTCCATGGCGATCAGCGGCTCATCCTCGATGATCAGCACGTCGGTTGCCACCTGACGGGAGATCTCGTTGCTCGCCTGCGCGAGGAGTTCGGAGAATTCCTGTTCGTCGACGTCGAGAATCTCCGCCGCCTCGTCTTCGCTGAAGCCTTCGACCGCCACCAGCAGAAAGGCTTGGCGGGGGCGAGGCGCAATTGCATTCAGATTGGCCGCGGCACGCTGTTCCCATGCCGACTGGGCATGCTCCTGCGGAACGCGAATGGCCACTGAGGTGAAGAGCTTGGCAAAGACCTTGTAGAGCGCGATGCGGTCGTTCGATGCGTTCGGAAAGATGTCGACATCGGCAATGATGGCCTCGAGCATTGCGGCGACCAGCGCGTCGCCGCTCTCCTGCGATCCGGATACTGCGCGCGAGAAGCGACGCAGGAACGGCAGGTGCGGAGCGATGGTTGCTGATAGGCTCATATTGGACGTCTCCCTCATATGACGTGATTGCATGTTACAGCTAAAAAACGGTTCGCAAGCCCAGAGTTGAAAACGCGGGTTCTGCGAAAAAGTTCCGATCATGCGGAACTAAATATATGGGCTGGCGTTTAGGGGCGGGTTGGGCAACCAGACGAGGCTGCCGCTTGCCTTGCGTTATGTGTTGAAGGGCGGCTTAAGGCTGGGACAAAAGGGCGAAATGAAGAACATGACGAAAGCTACCATGGGTGGCGTTGGCAACGGGCGCCGGGCTGCTTCCCGCGACCCGCTTGGGCCGAACTCGGAAATCGGCCGCAAACTCAAACAATACTACGACGAGCTGGTCTCCGACAATGTGCCGGATCGCTTCGCCCAACTGCTCAGCCAGTTGGAAAAAGCCGAACCTGTACAAAAGAAGGACTGAGGCATGGCGGCCGTCTCCCAGGGCTTCAAGACCGACTTGCTCGGCTCGATCCCGAGCCTGCGGGCTTTTGCCGTGTCGCTGACGCAAAACGCCGACAAGGCCGACGACCTGGTGCAGGAAACATTGGTCAAGGCATGGGACAAGCATGAAAGCTTCCAGCCCGGCACCAATCTGAAGGCATGGCTGTTCACGATCTTGCGCAACGAATTCTATTCGCAGATGCGCAAGCGCGGCCGCGAGGTGCAGGACAGCGATGGCGTCATGACGGCCAGGCTTGCCGTTCACCCGGCCCAGCACGGCCAACTTGACCTCGAGGACTTTCGCGGCGCGCTCGAATTGCTGCCAGAAGACCAGCGCGAAGCCATTATCCTCATCGGCGCGTCGGGCTTCTCCTACGAGGAAGCGGCCGAGATCTGCGGCTGCGCCGTCGGAACGATCAAGAGCCGCGTCAGCCGCGCCCGCACACGGCTGCAGGAAATTCTGAAGATCTCCGGTGAAGACGAGTATGGGCCGGACGCAATTTCGGCTCAGGTAACCGGGTCGACGGCTGCGTGAAGCGCGGCGTGTTCGAACCGCTCCGCGCCTCAGCGGAGAGGCGTTCGCCTGCAGGCCGCCGCCACTGCCTCGACGAGATCGTCTCCCGAATAGGGCTTGGTGACCAGTCTGACGCCGGGAAAGGATTTCTTGATCTCGTCCGTATCCGAATAGCCCGAGGCAAAGACGAACGGGATGCCCGCTTCACGCAGCCGCGAAGCAAATTGGAGCGTCGAAACGCCGCTCAGCATGAGGTCGACGATGGCCACATCGAACTGCGCGGCAACGTCTTGCTGTTCGATCTCAGTCAGATCACGGGCGATGACCACATTGAGCGCGCCGTAGTCGCGGCAAAGCTGCTCGATATCCATGGCAATCAGGAACTCATCTTCCAGGATAAGAATCCGCAAACCGTCGAGTGATGCGCGCACGCAGCAATATCTCCTTAAATTCGTCTCGATCGTGAAACGGGGGAAGTCATGATCGTTATTTGGCATGCTGTCATTTAAAAAAGACGCGCTGGCGCGGATGCGTCGGCCTCGGCCCACGCAAGGCATTTGCAACGCGCGCTGCCGGAGATAGGGTTAGAAGAGGTTCGTGCCGGAACCTTGGGGTCTGTCGGGCGTTTCGACCGAGCAAAAGCATGGAGAGTGAAGCAATGGCGACTGCCGCAGGAAAGGCCGCGAACGAAGCCCGCACGAATTCCGATATTGAGGCCGACATCGCACAACTGAAGGCCGACATCGACCAACTTACCAAGCTGTTGGCCAAAACTGGCGAACATGGCTACGGGGCAGCGCGGCGAGCCGCCGCCGAAAGCGTCGAGCAGTTGCGAACCCAGGGCGAGGCAGCCTTCGACAGCCTGCGCAGCAACGCCAGGGACATCGAGGCGCAGATGATAGCGCATATGCGCGAGAAGCCGGTGACGTCGCTGGCGATCGCCGCCGGCGTCGGGTTCCTCTTCGCGCTTCTCGCGCGCCGCTAGTTCTGCACGCATGGGAATGCTTGCATCGCTGATCTCGGGCCTCGCCTCGGGCGAAACCATTGCGGCGGTGCAACGCGCGCGTGTGGCTGCAATTGTCTATTCGGTCGCAGCGGTCGTAGCGCTGTGCGGCCTCGGCTTCCTGGTCGGGGCGGCCTATATCTGGACGGCGGCCCGCTATGGGCCGATGGCAGCTTCCCTGAGCTTCGGGATCGGCTTTCTCGCAATCGCCGGTCTCATCCTGCTCGTCTACCGGATGTCGGCCGGCTCGCGCGCCAGGCGCCGGGCGAAGCGACGCAACGCTGACATGAAGGCTATCGGCATCACTGCGGCACTCGCCGTGCTGCCGGCGCTGCTCAAGGGCAAAGATGGCCCGGGAAAGGCCAGACTGAGCGCGATTCTCGGCCCGGCGATAGCACTCGCTGCCTACGCCATCTACCGCGAGAACGTGAAGCGCGGCTCCGATGATCCGGATACCGGCAAACGTGAATAGTTCGGAGGGGATAGTTCGGGGCAAACGATTCTGGCGCCGGTCGCAAAATCACAAATCTTCGAGCGGAATCGATATTTCCGCGACCACGCCGTCCGGCCGGAATTCATGGATCACCTCGCTGGAAATGACCTTGGCCAGGCTGCGGCGGATCAGGATCGAGCCGAAGCCATGGCGTTCGGGCGGCGCAACCCGCGGGCCGCCGCTTTCGCGCCAGGCCAGCAACAGACGGCGTGCGCCCTTCCTGCCTTGTACCCTCCAATCGAGATCGACCTTTCCGGAGGAAACCGAGAGCGACCCGTATTGCAGTGCATTGCTTGCCAGTTCATGCAGGATCAGCCCGAGCCCGACTGCCTGGTCGGGTGAGAGCAGGACATCGGCGCCGGAGATCGCCATGCGCGATTGTCCGGCGGCTTGGAACGGCTTTAGCTCGATCTCCACCAGCTCGCGGATGCCGATGCCGCGCCACTCGCGGTCCGACAGCAGGCTGTGCGCAACGCCCAGTGCCTGCAGCCTGGCGCTGAAGGCTTCGAGGAATTCGCTTGGCTGGCGGGCATGGCGAACGGTCTGCGTCGCCAGCGCCTGTACGGTTGCCAAAGTGTTCTTGACGCGGTGATTGAGCTCGCGCAGCAACAGTCGTTGACGTTCGTCGCCAAGCTTGCGTTCGGTAATGTCGTAGTTGACGCCGAAGATCAGCGTCGGCTTGCCCTCGCCGTCGCGTTCTATGACGCGGCCGCGCGTTGCGATCCATCGCGGCGGATCGAGGCCTTTGACACGGTATTCGCCAAAATAATCGTCGCTGCCGGTCAGCGCGTCGCGAAAGCGTGTTTCGGTCTGGTGAACGTCGCGCGGGTCGATGGCGGTCAGGATGTCGCGCGCCCTCAGCCTGTTCGACTTCGGCAGGTTGAACAATTCGGACAGCAGGACATCGCAGTCGATCATATCGCTGCGGATATCCCATGCCCAGCTGGCAAGCGAAGCCGCGTCGAGCGCGATAGCGCGCCGCTTTTCCTCTCGGACCAGTGCTGCCTTGGCAATCGCCGCACTGCGGGTTGCATCCTTCAGCGTGAACAGGCTGGCGGCGAGGCCGGCCAGCGCCGACAGCTGGTCGAGCTGGACAGAGGAGGGACGTGCGTGCGGCTTCCGGTCGAGCACGCACAGCGTGCCGACCAGCGCGCCGTCGACTACGATGGGCACGCCTGCGTAAAAGCGGATATGATGCTCGCCGGTGACCAGCGGATTGGCTTTGAACCGCGGATCCGCCGCCGCGTCGGCCACCACCATCGGCACGTCGCCGGCTGCGATGGTATAGGCGCAGAACGATGTCTCGGTTGCGATTTCGGTCTCGTCGAGGCCGATAGAGGACTTGAACCACTGCCGCTCGGCATCGACCAGCGTGATCAGTGCGACAGTCGTTTGCATAGCCGAAGCGGCAAGACCGCCGATACGATCGAAATCAGGGTCGGCAGCCCCGTCCAGCGTGTCGAGGCCGTGCAGCACGGCAAGACGGTCCGCGGCGCCCACCACACGGCGAATATCGGCCGGCAGGCCCGGCGTGTTCTGGCTATTGTCGTCCACTATGCCCCCGGAGGCCGGCTCCGCTGATTGGTCAGGCCAACCGGCCCGTCTGCCGCCTTGCAGTGCCGGAACTTTCGCGGCGGGGGACCGTTACCAGCCAACGCCCCGCCAGTTACGCCTGCCGGCGCCAAATATGGAGCCAGACGATGCCAAAAACCATTCCTGAAAACAAAGCCCGTCAAGGGCGGCGGGGTCGGCATGTCCTTCGTATCCTGATCGCCGCGCTGTTGCTGGCTTTTATCGCCTGGGGCGTCGCCGAAATCTACGGCTGGATAATCGAGACGCCGAAGACCGAACAGGGCAACACGCCCAGCGGCTAGGTTCTCTCCATCGCTCGCGCCAGTTTGCATCACGCAACCCCACATCACGCATCCCACGTCAGGCAACCTTTGCCTCGACAGCGCGCGCCGGGACGAGAACATTCAACGCGCGCGGATGGATTTCGACGGTCGTCTCGCGATCGAGCTTTACCAGTTCGCCGTCCATGACGGCCTGAACTTTCCTGTTAGTCGAATGGATTTTCAAAACGGCGCGGTTTGCCTGATGGATTTCGACATGCTCGTTGCCGCGCCATTTCCCACGGGCGACGTCAAAGAGGAACCTGATCAATTCGCCGCGCCGCCGCGCCACGGTGACATAGATGCCCAGCACGCCGCCTGCCGGATTATCGGCATAGGGCAGGTGGCCCTCGCCAAACAGATTGTTGGTGATGCCGATACCGGTGATCCGGGTTCTGATCTCGGCCTCGCCGATCATCAGCGTTACGTTCATCGCCGGTGGATTGTTGATCGTCGCCCAAGCGGCTCGCACCGAGGCGCGCATCTTCCCCAAGCGCGAGCCGAATTCCATCTTCTGGCGCAGTTGCACCATCCTGGCGTGCATGCCGATCGAGAATTGATGCACGAAGGGCCGGCCGTTGGCTGTTGCAATGTCAATCGCCATCACCTCGCCGTCGGCAAACGATTTCAGTGCCGCATCGAGGGTCTGCGGGATACCGAGGCCGCGCGCAAAAAGGTTCATTGTGCCAGCCGGCAGAATTGCCAGCGCCTTCTCCCCATTCATCAAACGGGCTGCCGCGGCCGAAATGGTGCCGTCGCCGCCGCCAGCCAGCACGACGTCGATGCCGCGCCTGGAAGCTACGCCGTCCAGCGTGGCGACGATATCCTTGCCGGCGACGATTTCGATATCAATCGAGTGGCCGGCAGTCTCAAGTGTGCTGCGCATCCGACTGGCGAAGGCCTCAAGATCGATGGTGCGCAGGGTGCCCCCGTCCTTGTTCAGCACCGCTGCAAACCGCATGGCCGTTCCATTTTCCAGCACTTATCGGGCCGGGACGGAGCCCCAGCCGGGAGTGGAACGGGGCGGCCGAGAAAATGTTCCTTTCGACCAACGCGGCGAATCCGAGAACCATTGACATCGCACCGGGTGCACCACGGCTTTTTTCGGAACAACAGTGTGGTCACAACGTTGTGAACATGCAGAAGACGCTGCGCCCGCAGTGACGCCAGGTGGGCACGGCGTGCACGAAATCACCGACGAGGAGACACTAAGATGATCCGCACCCTTTTAACCACGACAGCAGTCGCAACATTGATTGCGACGGGTGCATTTGCGCAGTCGGCGACGACCCCGGCGCCGGCGCAACCACCCGCCGTAGAGAATTCCGCTCCAGCCGCTCCGGTGCAACGCGCCGAGGGCAGCCTTGTCACCAATATCATCGGCGAGTCGGTCTATAACGGCACCGGCGACAATGCAGAGAATATCGGCAAGATCACCGATGTCGTCTTCGACGAGCGCGGCGAGGTAAAATCCGTCGTCATCGGCGTTGGCGGTTTTCTTGGCATAGGAACCAAGAACGTCGTTTTCGACTACAAGAAGATGCAATGGGCCGAAAGAAATGGCGACCGTTGGCTGATAGCGCAAACGACGAAGGATGAGTTGACTGCTCAGCCGGATTTCGACCGGAGGCCTTACGATCCGACTCCGCCACCAGCTTCGGCGGATAATGCGGCGCCTGCCGCCCCTTCCACCAGCGCGCAAAATACAACCCCGGCGCCTGCCGCGCCGGCTGAGCCAGTGAAGCGCGCGGAAGGCAATCTTGCCACCAATATCATCGGCGAGACCGTCTACAACGGTACCGGCGACGACGCCCAGAACATCGGCGACGTAAACGACATCGTCATCAACAAGGAAGCCAAGGCGCAATCGCTGGTCATCGGTGTCGGCGGCTTCCTCGGCATAGGTGAAAAGAACGTCGCCTATGATTTCGACAAGGCGCAGTGGGCCGAGAGGAACGGCGATCGCTGGCTGGTTGCCCAAACCACCAGGGAAGAGCTGACGGCGCAGCCGGATTTCGACCGCAAGCCCTATGATCCGGCCCCGGCGACCACAGCGTCGAACGATGCCGCGGCTAATGCGCCAGCCGTCGTCACGCCTACCGTGACGGCCAGCAACACTGCCACGACCGATAACACTGCGACAACCAACAACACTGACCAGGCCAGTAAGACGGCCCAAAATGCCCCAGCGCCCGCAACGACGGCAGACCAGACCAAGACCGGGTCGATCGACAAGTCCACACTGACTGAAATGCCGATAGGCGAAATCCGGGCCGAGGATCTGGTCGGAACAACCGTCTACGGCGCCAACGATGTCAACGTCGGCGAGATCGGCGATATCGTGCTGGGCGGCGACAAGAAGGTCGACGCAGTCATCATCGACGTCGGCGGCTTCCTTGGCATCGGCGAGAAGGAGGTGGCGGTCGGCATGGACAACCTGAAATTCATGACCGACAAGAACGGCAAGCGCTATCTCTACACGAACTTCACCAAGGAGCAGCTTGAGGCGCAGGCCCCTTATGACAAGGCCAGCTATGCGCAAAATCGCGAGAAACAGCGCATGATCATGCGCTAAGCTGCGCACAGGCCGACAGAGAAGCGGGCGCCGGCGACGGGGGGGGGGGGGGGTGTGTGGAGGGGGGGCCGGCGGCCGGGGCGGCCACCCCCATGTGCGGGAATTAGGGGGGGGCCACAAAAAAGGGGGGAT
>NZ_JAMYQK010000042.1:0-50402 GCF_040320845.1 Mesorhizobium sp. M0601 | reverse complement strand
CCTTGACGGCGTTGTTGAGGATTTCGACGCCGCGCAGCATGCGGTCGCGCGCGTCGGTGGAGAATTTGATTTCCTTGGCAGACATGATCTTTTCCAGTTCGGTTGTCGTGGCAAGGCGCTTGCAGCGCCTGAATCAAAGCTCGGAGCGTCCTTTGCGCGCGCGCGGGAGGGCGCGCGGCCTTCCAATCAGGCGGCCTTCTTGGCAGCCACGGTCTTGTCGATGATGCCCGTCTCGCTTTTTTCGATGACGCCCATGATGTCGGCCTCCTTCATGATCAGAAGGTCCTCGCCGTAGATCTTGACCTCGGTGCCCGACCATTTGCCGAACAGGATCAGGTCGCCGGCCTTGACGTCGAGCGGAACAAGCGCGCCGCTTTCGTCCCGCGCGCCCGGCCCGACAGCGATCACTTCGCCTTCCTGCGGTTTTTCTTTGGCATTGTCGGGGATGATGATGCCGCCCTTGGATTTGGTGTCGCTTTCGGCGCGCCGAATGACGACGCGATCGTGGAGTGGCCGGAATTTCATGGGGACTCTTTCTGGGGCCAGCTTAGGCGGCCGCCCCTCTCTATAGGCGCCCTGGCACTCGATTGATAGGAGCGCCAAAAAATATTCATAGGGCACATGAAATATTGAACGTATTATCTTGCCTGGTTATCCCCTGGTGTTCGGGCCTTGCCGAATATTAATGAAATTGAATTTCTATCTTTGAACACCTATTTTATGGTGAATTCACATTCACGACTTTCGCTGCAAGGGAGATTTTACCGATGGCCGAAGGCAATCAGAACATCATGGAAAAAGCTCAGGCCCGCTTCATGGAAAATCAAAAGAAGACGGCGGAGCGGAACAAAGCAACTGCCGAATATCTCTCGGAAGCCAAGGCGAGGAGCATCAAAACGGCAAGGCTGAGGGAATTGCGACTGGCCAAGGAAGAGGCGGACCGCGCGGCGGAAGCTCTGAATCCGGTCGCACCAAAGAAGAAGCGGGCGTCACGGGCAGTCAAGAAGGCCGTATCTGCATCGACGGAGGCGAAATCATGAGCCTGACATTTCCCAATCCCAGCCGCAGCTACGACGAGGCAAGCAAACGCATCCGCTTCGTCGGCCATGACGGGATGTTCCAGATTTCCTTCTCTGTCGCAACCGATGCCATCTCCAAGATGCAGCCGGGAACGGCGGCCTCAGAAGCTACCTACCTGGCAGCCTTCGACACGGCTTCCAACTCGATCCACGATGTCGCCAGGAATGCCTATGCCCGCACCCGCAGGAGCATATATGTGCTGACTGCGGCCGATTTTCGCTAGTCCGTCGCGATCCGTCCACAAGACGCTTTGTCAGGGCTTCCGGTCCGCCTTCGCTCGCCGCTTGACGTCGCGACCGTTCAGCCGGTCGACCATCGCGTCCGCATCGCGCGTGTTCAAACTGGCCGTGAGTTGCTGCTTGAGCTCGGCCGGCTGGCCGGTGAAGACGTCGAAGACGGTCCAGCTGTGAGGATGTTCCATACGGAGCGCGTAGCGCTTTGCCATCTTGGGTCCTTTCGTTTCCGCCCAATCAATGAATGTCGCTCGATCAGGCCTGGGCGATGAAGAATACTGCCGCCACGACAAGCACCGTCCACAAAACGACGGACAGCTTCAGGGCCAGGCTACCGTACGCCGAGAGCACCTCCCGAGTGTGGTTGACCAGACTCTTGACGGTCATCGACATGGTCGACGCCGCAATCGCGACCGGCGGCGCCTTGGCCCCAAGCTTTCCGAAGACAGGCAGCAGCGACGGCTCGCGCACGAAAAACGACCTCGAATGTCTGGAAACCAGACATCGTCATAGCATCCTTTTTTCGAACTCCTGCATGCCAAATGACTTCGCGCAGGTTGGCATCACCCTCAAGGGTCCGTGGCGCGGACGGCCGGGGCGTCGCGCATTCCAGGAGCAGGGCTTATTGCCGAGATCATGAAGGTTCATAATCCGCATGAGACGCGCTGATTCGCGCTTTGGCGGGATGCCTTCATGCAACGCAGCTACGCAGCCGGGAGGTCGACGCGACGGACGAAGGGAAAGACGATGACCGCGCCGGCCGTCGAATTGCAGAAGGCCATATTCGAGGCAGTGAATGACGATCCCGATTTATCGGCGGCACTGGGCGACGCACGATTGTTCGACCGTGCGCCGGAAAATGTTGCGTTCCCCCACATGACCTTCGGCCGCACCAGCGTCTACGATTGGGCAACGGGAATGGAGAACGACGCAGAACAGTTGCTGACGTTGCATGTCTGGTCGAAATCAGAGGCCAGCAAGGAAACCAATGACATCATGGACCTTGTTAGCACCCGCCTGCGCGATACGGCTCTCTCGCTCGGCGAACATCGCCGCGCCTACCTCAAGCTCGAATTCGCCGAAGCCCGCTACGACGAGGACCTTTCGGCCCATCACGGGCTGCTGCGCTTCCGCGCCGTGATCAAGGACGAGGGCTGACCACCGGGCATTTTTTACAATCCGGCAATTTTGTTCTTGCTTTGTGCCGGCAGCTATGCTACTAATTCGCCTATGGTGCTGATGGCGCCAGCGACCCGCCGCAGAGGCGGGTTTTTATTTCCGGTCGGTTCGCCTGAATCTGCCTTCGGTTGCCGGATCGATTATCGAAGTCGGGGCAAACCTGAAGCGATTGCCTTTCACTGCCAAACGATGCCCGGTTGTCGGCGAAGGATCGGAGGGCTAGGTTAAACTTGGCAATTTCGCGGGATGGGCGGCGAAATGGCAATCCGGTAATCTCGCGCTTCAGGGGTGTGGCGGGCATGCATTCGAGCGTTCACCGTTCATATCACGTTCAGCACCGGCGCGTTAGAACGCTGACCATGAAAACCCTTCGCTCCCACTTCCGGACCGCGGCACTGGCGCTGTCAGCCGCCGGTCTGCTTGCGTCGCAGGCGATGGCGATCCCCGTTGTCGTGCCCGAGCAGCCCCAACCGGTCGTCCTCGCCGCCTCCGACTGCTATGCGATCGGCCAGCAGGTGGCCGAGCAGAATGGCGGCACCTTGGCCAAGGCCTCGCAGTCGACACGCGGCGGCCAGCCCGTCTGCGTCATCGTCGTGCTGGTTCCGGGCAAGGAAGGGCAGCGTCCGCGTCGCTCGGAGATCGTCGTTCCGCTGAACTGAACCGTGCCGTTTCCCAGACTGCCGGAATCGGCCTATATCTGAACAGCTTCAACAGGCCTTCCGCATGCGCGTACTCGTCGTCGAAGATGACAAGGATCTCAACCGGCAGATCGGCGACGCGCTGGTCGATGCCGGCTATGTCGTCGACCGCGCTTTCGACGGCGAGGAAGGGCACTTTCTCGGCGACACCGAGCCCTACGATGCCGTGGTGCTCGACATCGGCCTGCCGCAGATGGACGGCATCAGCGTGGTCGAGCGATGGCGGCGCGGCGGCCGCAAGATGCCGGTGCTGATCCTGACGGCACGCGACCGCTGGAGCGACAAGGTTGCCGGCATCGACGCCGGCGCCGACGACTACGTCACCAAACCCTTCCACATCGAGGAAATCCTGGCCAGGGTGCGGGCCTTGATCCGGCGTGCTGCCGGGCACGCTTCGTCCGAACTGACCTGCGGGCCGCTCCGCCTCGACACCAAGGCCTCCAAGGCCGACGTCGACGGCGTGCCGCTGAAGCTGACCTCGCACGAATTTCGCTTGCTTGCCTATTTGATGCACCACATGGGCGAGGTGGTGTCCCGGACCGAGCTGGTCGAGCATCTCTACGACCAGGATTTCGACCGCGATTCCAACACGATCGAGGTCTTTGTCGGACGGCTTCGCAAGAAGATGGGCATCGACATGATCGAAACTGTTCGCGGCATGGGCTACCGCATGCGTAAGCCGGAGGCGTAACGCGGAACCGCTGCCTACAAAACCCGCCGTCTCGAACACGCCGTCGCTGCGGTCATGGCCGCGTTCGGTGGCGTTTCGCGTCATCGCCTTTTCCACGGTCTGGGCGATCCTCACTCTGGTCGTCATCTTCACCTTGATCACCACGCTCTATCGCCAGGCCAGCGAGCGCGGTTTCGACAGCCTGCTTTCGGCGCATCTGTTCAACCTGATCGGCTCGGTCGGCGTTTCTGAAAGCGGCCAATTGACCGGCGCCCCCGACCTTGGTGATTTGAGGTTCTCGGAACCGAATTCCGGCTGGTACTGGTCGGTCGAGCCTGCCTCGGAAGGCGTGCACGGCGATCTCCATTCGTCGTCGATGACCAAGGCGATCCCGTCGCCAAGCGTTGCCGAGGTGCCCTTCAATGCCAGCTTCCAGCGCAGCTATTCAGCGGACGGCATCGAAGGCGAGCAGTTGGAGGTGTTCGAGAGCGAGTTCGTGCTCGATGCGAAAAACCGCGCCGCGCGCTTCCGCGTCATGGGCAACCAGACCGAGCTCGAGCAGGAAATCGCCACCTTCCAGCGGCGCCTTTTGACCTATCTGTCGCTGTTCGGCGTCGGCATGATCGCCATCAATGCGATTGCCATCCTGCTCGGCCTGCAGCCGCTGCGCCGGGTCAGGAATGCGCTTGCCATGGTGCGCGAAGGAACCGCGCAGCGCCTAGATGGCCGTTTCCCGGCCGAGATCGAGCCGCTCGCCAACGAGACCAATGCGCTGATCGAGAACAACAGGCGTATCGTCGAGCGGTCGCGCACGCAGGTCGGCAACCTCGCGCACTCGCTGAAGACGCCGCTTGCCGTGCTGCTCAACGAGGGACGGGCGCTGGGTGGCGCCAAGGGCCAGCTGATCGCCGAGCAGGCCGCTTCCATGCAAAAGCAAGTGGACCATTATCTGCAACGTGCCCGCGTCGCCGCGCAGCGCGACAGCGTCGTCTACCGTACGCCGGTGGCGCCGCTGGTCCAGCGCATGGTTCGGGTGCTGCAAAAGCTCAACCCGCAGACGGCGCTGTCGCTGTCGCTGCCGGCCACCGACATCGTCTTTGCCGGCGAACGCGAGGACCTGGAGGAGCTGCTCGGCAATCTGCTCGACAATGCGATGAAATGGGCAAGGAGCGCGGTCGCCGTTTCGGTCAAGCCAATCTCCAGCAAAGGTGGCGCTGGCACGGAAGGCGCAGCCAACCTGTTCGAGATCAGCATCGAGGATGACGGCCCCGGCATTCCCGACGACAAGGCGCGCGAGGTGTTGCAGCGCGGCCGGCGGCTCGACGAGACAAAACCGGGCAGCGGGCTCGGACTTGCCATTGTCGCCGACCTTGTCAACGAGTATGGAGGCTCTCTGGCGCTGGAACGATCCATCATGGGTGGATTGAAGGCGATGGTTCGATTGCGGAGCCTTCAGTAATGCTTTTCCAGATTGCTTTTCCAGGTGGCTGGCTGCGGCCAAATTTCCGACAAACATCGACATTATGGCCGCGCCAGCTGCTGACAGCGCGGCGGTCCAGCTCAAGAAAGCCGGTATTGGCATGAAGATTCGCGTCGCGCTCGTTTCCGCCCTGCTCGCCGTCTCCGGCTGCACGACGCTCGGCAAGGGCCCGGCCGTTACGGTGACGCCGGCCTTGACGCCCCCCAGCGGGGCCAAGGTGGCGACGACGATCATCTCCGCCATGGGCGGCGGCCTCGTCGGCGGCTCTATCGGCGCCGGCCTGAGCGAGACCGAGAAGCGCAGCGCGCTCGAGGCGGAATACAAGGCGCTTGAATACACGGCGAGCGGCCAGAAAGTGGCTTGGAAGAGCGACAGTTCGGCCCATCGCGGCGAAGTGGTCGCCGCCCAGCCCTATCGCGTCGGCTCGCAGGACTGCCGGCAATACACCCATACGGTGTTTACCGGCACCGCCGGCGCCACCGCGCGCGGAACCGCCTGCCGTAATGCCGACGGCAGCTGGACGCCGCTGACGTAGAGCAATTCCAGGAAAAGTGTGAAACGGTTTTCCGTCCGGAATTGCGCAACAAAGACGCCCGGCCGTCGATCCGCCGATACCGATCCGGCACTAAAGCGCGTCGCGTTCGACCGTCGTCATGCGACGCGCTATAGGTTCTTGTTTTGATGCATGGTCGTTATCGCAAAACCGCTGCACACTTTTGCGCGACATGCATTATCGATCGGAGCGGCCCCGCCAAAGCGTCGCAGCACGCTTGTGTTGGCAGGGCAAGGGTCTCGTTCTATTGGAAGAGCCATGCTGTTTTGGGTCATAGCCGCACTCCTGACGCTGGGCGCAAGCTTGGCGGTGCTGCTGCCGTTGGCCGGCGGATCGAAGAACGCGTCCGCTGCCGGCGATCACGACCTTGAAGTCTATCGCGACCAGCTGGCCGAGCTTGACCGCGATATGGCGCGCGGCCTGATCCGGCCAATGGAGGCCGAAGAGGCACGCGCCGAAATCGCCCGCCGCATCCTTCGCCTGAGCAATGCCGGCCACGCCGACGAGACGGCGACGCAGCCGTCGCGGTCGACAAGGCTGGTGGCGACGGCGGCCGTGCTGCTGGTTCCGCTGGTCAGCTGGGGCCTCTATGGCCAGCTCGGCTCACCCGACCTGCCGTCGCAGCCGCTCAGCGAACGCCTGGCCAAGAACCCCGCCGACAGCTCGGTCGACGAGCTGATAGCCCGCGCCGAGGCGCACCTGGCGGCCAACCCATCCGATGGCCGCGGCTGGGACGTGCTGGCGCCGGTCTATCTGCGCATGCAGCGATACGCCGATGCGGTGACCGCCTATCGCAACGCCATCCGCCTCGACGGCGACAGCGCCGCCCGCCAGGCGGGTCTTGGCGAGGCGATCGCCAATGCGGCCGGCGGCATTGTCTCCGCCGAAGCGCAGGCGGCTTTCGAGGCGGCGTTGAAGCTCGATCCGGCCAATCCGAAGGCCGCGTTCTATCTCGCCATGGGCATGGCACAGGAAGGCCGCATAGCTGAAGCCACGGCGGCCTGGCAAAAGATGCTTGCCGCCTTGCCGCAGAGCTCGCCGTGGCGCGGCGCCGTCGAGCAGGCGCTGGCCGAATCCGCCGCCCGCAGCGTCGCTTCTGAGGCGCCCGCGAAAGGGCCGAGCGCCGAGGATATCGATGCTGCCTCCTCGATGTCGCCGCAGGACCGGCAAGCCATGATCAGCACCATGGTTGCCGGCCTCGACGAAAGGCTTCGGCAAAATCCGCGCGACGAGGAAGGGTGGATGCAGCTCGTTCGTTCCTATGCCGTGCTGGGCAAGACAGATCAGGCGCGTGACGCGCTCAATCGCGGTATCGCCGTCTTTGGCGCGGACAGTGACCAGGCCAGGAAATTCACCGCCTTTGCCGCCTCGCTTGGCGTGACGGCGACGGAGTAGACGATGACGCGCAAGCAGAAACGACTGTCGGTGATCGCAGCGGGGCTGGGGTTTCTCGGTGTTGCCACGGGGCTGACCTTCTATGCGCTTGGCCAGAAGGCCTCCTATTTCTACATGCCGGCCGATCTGGCCACCGCCAGCCTTCAGCCGGGCCAGCGCATAAGGCTCGGCGGTCTTGTCGAAAAAGGCACGGTCGAGCGTGGCCAAGGCGCCACCGTCGCCTTTTCGGTGACCGACAACCAGAAGGACGTCAAGGTCACCTATACCGGCATTCTTCCCGACCTCTTCCGGGAAGGACAGGGCGTGATCACCGAAGGCTCGTTTGGCCCTGACGGAATCTTTGTCGCCGACAGCGTGCTGGCCAAGCATGACGAGACCTATATGCCCAAGGAAGTGGCCGACGGCCTCAAGGCCAAGGGCGTATGGCAGGAGAGCAAGAGTGACTAGCGGGTGCGGTGACAATGGTTGAAACCGGACATTTCGCCCTGGTCCTGGCGTTTGCGCTGGCCCTGGTGCAGACGATGGTGCCGCTGTTCGGTGCGCGCACCGGCAACCACAAGATGATGGCCGTCGGCGCACCGGCCGCGCTGACCGGCTTTGCCTTGACGGCGCTGTCTTTCGTGGCGCTGGCAACCGCCTACGCCGGCTCCGACTTCTCGGTTGAGAGCGTCTGGGAGAACTCGCATTCGCTGCAGCCGCTGATCTACAAGATCACCGGAACCTGGGGCAATCACGAAGGTTCGATGCTGCTCTGGGTGCTGATCCTGACCTTCTTCGGCGCGCTCGTCGCCGTCTTCGGCGGCAATCTTCCGGCGACGCTCCGGGCCAATGTGCTTGCCGTGCAGGGAGCGATCGGCGCCACTTTCTTCCTGTTCATCCTGACGACGTCGAACCCGTTCGTCAGGCTCAATCCGGCGCCTATCGAGGGCCGCGATCTCAACCCGATCCTGCAGGACCTCGGCCTCGCCATCCATCCGCCGCTGCTTTATCTCGGCTATGTCGGTTTCTCGATCTGCTTTTCCTTCTCTGTCGCTGCCCTCATCGAGGGCCGCATTGACGCTTCGTGGGCGCGCTGGGTAAGGCCGTGGACATTGGTTGCCTGGATGTTCCTCACCGGCGGCATCGCCATGGGCTCCTACTGGGCCTATTACGAGCTCGGCTGGGGCGGCTTCTGGTTCTGGGATCCGGTCGAGAACGCATCCTTCATGCCGTGGCTGGCGGGCACGGCGCTGCTGCATTCGGCGATCGTCATGGAAAAGCGCTCGGCGCTGAAGATCTGGACGCTGCTTCTGGCGATCCTGACCTTCTCGCTGTCGCTGCTCGGCACCTTCCTGGTGCGTTCCGGCGTGCTGACCTCGGTGCACGCATTCGCCACCGATCCGACGCGTGGCGTGTTCATTCTCTGCATCCTGACGCTGTTCATCGGCGGCTCGCTGGCGCTGTTTGCCTTGCGCGCCTCCCGGCTGACGGCCGGCGGCCTGTTTCACCCGATCTCGCGCGAAGGCGCGCTGGTCCTGAACAATCTGTTCCTGACCACCGCCACCGCCACCGTGCTGGTCGGCACGCTCTACCCGCTCGTCGTCGAAGCCCTATCTGCCGACAAGATTTCGGTCGGCGCGCCGTTCTTCAACCTGACATTCGGCCCGCTGATGGTGCCGCTCTTGGTCGTCGTGCCGTTCGGGCCGCTACTCGCCTGGAAGCGCGGCGACATTTTCGCGGTCGCCCAGCGCCTGATGGCGGCTTTCGCGGCGGCGCTGCTCGCGGTGCTGGTGACGGCCCTGTTCATCGATGGCGCTTCGGTGTTGGCGGCACTCGGTGTCGGCCTTGCCTTCTGGCTGATCTGCGGCGCGCTCACCGATCTCGCCGTCAAATCCGGCTTCGGCACCGTCGCGCCCGCCACCATGCTCAGGCGCTTCGCCGGCCTGCCGCGCTCGGTCTTCGGCACAGCGCTTGCGCATCTCGGCCTCGGGCTGACAACGCTCGGCATTGTCGGCACGCTTTGCTTCGGGACCGAAAAAATCCTGTCGATGCATGCCGGCGAGACCGTCGAACTGTCCGGCCACAAGCTGCGCTTCGAGGGGCTCTACCCGGCCCAGGGGCCGAACTACAGTGAGGATCGCGGCCGCTTCGCCCTGCTTGGGGCCGACGGTAGCGTCGCAGGCGAGATCACCTCGGCCAAGCGCTCATATCCGGTGCGCCAGATGACCACAACCGAATCCGGCATCAGGACGATCGGCTTCAGCCAGCTCTATCTTTCGCTTGGCGACGAGGGCAGCGATGGCTCTGTGGTCGTTCGTCTGTGGTGGAAGCCGCTGGTGACGCTGATCTGGGGCGGCGCACTGGTGATGATGGCGGGCGCGGCGATGTCGCTGCTCGACCGCCGCCTGCGCGTCGGCGCACCGTCGCGCCGCAAGGCTGCGGCCGGCGTGCCATCGGCGAGCCCGCAATGAAAAGGGTCACGCTGGCCTCGCTGGTCCTGCTGCTGGCGCTGTTGTTCGCCGGCGCCGCGCAGGCGGTCAAGCCCGACGAGGTGCTCGCCGACCCGGCACTCGAGGCGAGGGCGCGCGCTTTGTCGGAAGGCCTGCGCTGCATGGTCTGCCAGAACCAGTCGATCGACGAGTCCGATGCCGACCTCGCCCGCGACCTGCGCATCCTTGTGCGCCAGCGCCTCGTCGCCGGCGATACCGACCGGCAGGTGATGGACTATGTCGTTTCGCGCTACGGCGAATTCGTGCTGCTGAAGCCACGCTTCAATCTGCGCAATGTTTTGCTCTGGGGGACGCCAGTTCTTCTGCTGCTCGTTGGCGGGACATTCATCCTGCTGGCCGCCCGCTCGCGCCGTTCGACGGTGACCGCTGCATTAACTGCCGAGGAACAGGCGGCGCTGGACAAGATGCTCCGCCGCGATTGATCGATACATTACGAAAGTTTCATGTACCGGAAATGGCGCCGTAATGTGCGGCTCTCTATTTCCTTTATCGAGGATGCCAATCAAGGGGCGTCCCTTGAAAAGAGGATACGAGAACCATGAATGTTGCCCCCAATTCATATCTGCGCACCCGCAAACGCCTGCTGGCCGCAGCCGCATCCCTGGCCATTGCCGGCGCGATCGGCTTTGGTGCTGTTGCCACCGGGACAGCCCCGGTGCTGGCCGACGCCGTGCGTGTCGAGGCACCGCAGGTCCCGAGCTTCGCCGATGTGGTCGAGCGCGTTTCGCCGGCGGTCGTCAGCGTGCGCGTCAAGGCCAAGATCCAGTCGACGGCCGATGACGGTTCCGGCCAGATGGACGACGAGGACGGCTTAGGCAATCTTCCCGACAACCCGCAGCTGCGCCGGTTCTTCCGCGAATTCCGCGGCTTTGGCGATCAAGGCGGCGATCAAGGCCCGAACGGAATGCGCCGTTTTGGACACCGTGACCGCAACAACGACCAGCCGCGGCCGGTGGCGCAGGGATCCGGTTTCTTCATCTCCGATGACGGCTATCTCGTCACCAACAACCATGTCGTCGAGGAGGGCACCGCCTTCACCGTGGTGACCAATGACGGCAAGGAACTCGACGCCAAGCTGATCGGCACGGACCCGCGCACCGATCTTGCCGTGCTCAAGGTCGATGACGGCAGCAAGTTCACCTATGTCGACTTCGCCGACGATTCCAAGGTTCGCGTCGGCGACTGGGTGGTGGCTGTCGGCAATCCGTTCGGCCTCGGCGGCACGGTTACCGCAGGCATCGTTTCGGCCCGCGGCCGCGATATCGGCGCCGGTCCCTATGACGACTTCATCCAGATCGACGCCTCGGTGAACCGCGGCAATTCGGGCGGCCCGACCTTTAACCTCAACGGCCAGGTTGTCGGCATCAACACCGCGATCTTCTCGCCCTCGGGCGGCAGCGTCGGCATTGCCTTCGACATTCCCGCTTCGACCGCCAAGCAGGTCGTGCAGGATCTGATGAAGAACGGCACCGTGCAGCGCGGCTGGCTCGGTGTCGAGATCCAGCCGGTCACCCCCGAAATCGCCGAGTCGCTTGGCCTTGGGTCCGGCAAGGGCGCGCTCGTTGCCAGCGCGCAGGACACCGGTCCCGGCAAGAAGGCCGGCATCACCGCCGGTGACGTGATCACCCAGGTGGACGGCAAGGACGTTGCTTCGCCGAAGGAACTCGCCCGCCTGATCGGCGCTTATCCGCCCGGCAAATCTGTCGATGTCACGGTGTGGCGCAACGGCAAGAGCGAGGCGGTCAAGGTCGATCTCGGCAAGCTGCCGTCGAGCGACAAGCAGGCCTCGGCCGACCAGCAGCCTGCCCCAGCGCCGAAGACCGACACGCTCGCCGATCTCGGCCTGACCGTCACCAAGTCTGACAATGGCAAGGGCCTTGTGGTGACCGATGTCGACCCCGACAGCGATGCCGCCGATCGCGGCATCCAGCCCGGCGACGTCATCACCTCCGTCAATTCGGCGGAAGTGAACGGCGCCGGCGACGTCGACAAGGCGATGGCCGACGCGGTGAAGTCCGGCCGCAAGGCGGTGCTGATGCAGATCACCCGCGACGACAGCAACCGCTTCGTCGCACTGCCTGTCGCCAAGGGCTGAGCGCATGACCCCGAACACGTATTCCGTTTTCGGAAAGGCTCATGCGCCGATTCAAGGTGCTAGAGCGCCCTTTGCGCGTTCAAGAGGACGCGCGGCGCTCTAGTGGTCGACTTTTCCGGTGCGGCGGTTTTCAACACCCCCGAGCCGCCGCACGGGAAAGCACGGGGCCTGAATACGTTCGTCAGTCATCGTGTTCCGCCCCAGCGGCAGCGGGCTTCCCATCGCCCGCTGCCGCTCGAACATGCCGCTCAAGGCGTGAAGCGGTTTTAGGCTACGACATGCTAAAACAAAGACTTACCGCGTATCCCTGAATCAATTTGTTCGCGATACGCCATGGAGAAGGCCACGATGCATATGCCGGCCACTCAATCTTCCAGCGAAATCGCGTATAACGGTTCTATGAAGATTCTCGTCATAGAAGACGATCGCGAGGCAGCCGACTACCTGCAGAAGGCGTTCGCCGAGGCCGGCCATACCGCCCATGTCGCCGGCGACGGCGAAACCGGCTTCGCGCTCGCCGATTCCGGCGACTATGACGTCATGGTCGTTGATCGCATGATGCCGCGCCGCGACGGCCTGTCCGTCATTGCCGGGCTCAGGTCCCGGGGCAATACGACACCCGTGCTGATCCTGTCGGCGCTCGGCGAAGTCGACGACCGGGTCACCGGTCTGCGCGCCGGCGGCGACGACTATCTGACCAAACCCTACGCCTTTTCGGAACTGCTCGCCCGCGTCGAGGTGCTGAACCGCCGCGCCAGCGCCAGGGAAGCCGAAACCGTCTACCGGGTCGGTGATCTCGAACTCGACCGGCTGTCGCACTCGGTGCGCCGCGCCGGGCGCGAGATAACGCTGCAGCCGCGCGAGTTCCGCCTGCTCGAATATCTGATGCGCCATGCCGGCCAGGTGGTGACGCGCACCATGCTGCTCGAGAATGTCTGGGATTACCATTTCGATCCGCAGACCAATGTCATCGACGTTCATATCTCGCGGCTGCGGGGCAAGATCGAGAAGGGCTTCGACAAGCCGATCCTGCACACGGTTCGCGGCGCCGGCTATATGCTGAAAAGCGGCTAGAACCCCATGGCTCTTTCCGTGCCGGCCATCATGAAGACGACGGCAGCGCGGCTTTCGGCGCTCTACCTCCTGCTGTTCGCCATCTGCGCGGTGCTGCTCGTGTTCTACATGACCTCGCTGTCGGCGCGCATGCTGACCGGCCAGACCCAGGACACGATCAACGACGAGGTGCTCGGCCTCGCCCGCGCCTATCAGCGCGGCGGCCTCCCGTTGCTGGTCCGCGTCGTCGAGCAGCGCTCCCGCCAGCCCGGCGCCAATCTCTATCTGATCGCCGATGCCAACGGCCAGATCCTGACCGGCAACGTGCAGAGTCTGGAGCCGGGCGTGATCGAGGCCGAGGGCTGGACCACCGAGCCGTTCTCCTACCGCCGCTTCGGCGAGGGCGAGCTCGAGCGGCAGCGCAACCCGGTCTCCGACCCGAACGAGCCCGCCCAGAGCGAAGTACAGGCCGAAGGCGAGAAGGGCCATAACGCCATTGCCCTGGTGCTGCGCCTGCCCAACCAGATGATCATGCTGGTCGGCCGCGACCTCGGCGAGCCGGAGCGCTTCCGCGCCGTCATTCGCCGCGCTCTGATGCTGGCGCTCGGTATGATGGGCGTCGGCGGGCTGCTGATCTGGTTCTTCGTCGGGCGCGCGGCGCTGAAGCGCATCGACAGCGTGTCGGAGGCGAGCCGCCGCATCATGGGCGGCGATCTTTCCGGCCGGCTGCCGGTCACCGGCGCCGGCGACGAGTTCGACCGGCTGTCGGAAAACCTCAATTCCATGCTGGCCAGGATCGCCACGCTGAACGAGGGCCTGAAGCAGGTCTCCGACAACATCGCCCACGACCTGAAAACGCCGCTCACCAGGCTGCGCAATCGCGCCGAGGCGACGCTTTCCGGCAAGCACAACACCAGCGACTACCGGCAGGCGCTGGAAGGAACGATCGCCGAATCCGATCAGCTGATAAAGACCTTCAACGCCATCCTGATGATCTCGCGACTGGAAGCCGGCTATTCCTCGGAAAGCACCACCAGGGTTGATCTGGCCGCTGCCGTGCACGACGTCGTCGAACTCTACGAGCCGGTAGCGGAGGAGGCGGGCGTGACGCTCGAAACTTCGGTGCAAGGTTCCTTCGCCGTCAACGGCAATCGCGAGCTGATTGGCCAGGCGCTGTCCAACATCGTCGACAACGCGATCAAATATTCGACCGACTCGACCTCCACGCCTATGGTTCGCGTGACGCTGGAGCGTGTCGGTAGCGAGATCAGACTCGCCGTCTCCGACAACGGCCAGGGCATTCCCGACGATGTCGACCGCGCCAGGGTGACCGAGCGTTTCGTGCGGCTGGAAAAGAGCCGCTCGCAGCCGGGTTCCGGCCTTGGCTTGAGCCTCGCCAAGGCGATCATGACATTCCACAATGGACGGCTTGAGCTTCTGCCCGGCAATCCCGGATTGTCGGTCGTCATGAGTTTTCCCGGGCGGGAGGATCGCTGATGGTTGCGAGGATGGCAGTGCGACGCCTCGAAACGGACTGGCTGTTGAAGCCAGCGGTAGAGCTCGTTCCGCTGGATGCAAGCCGCGCCAGGCAGGAATTGTCGGAGACCGCCGACGCCGCGCGGCAAAAGGAACTGCCGCGACTGGCGAAATTTCTCGCCGGCAAGGGGGTCGTCCAGGATTTCCTCGCCGCCGTGTTCGACCTGTCGCCGTTCCTGCGCGATACCGCGCGCCGCCGGCCACGGATACTCGATGCGCTTTTCGACGGGAGCGTCGAGGCGCGGCTGTCATCGATCGGCGCCGCGGTCGACACGGCAGCACGCGTAGAGGCCGTCTCCGAAAGCAGCCTGATGATGGAGCTGCGCCAATGTAAGGCGGAGGCGCATTTCCTGATCGCCTTGGCCGATCTCGCCGGCGAGGCCGAGACCTCGCTGACGGTGCGGCGACTGAGCGACCTTGCCGACGCCTGCACGCGTGCGGCTGTCGATTTCCTGCTCCGCGACGCGCATGAGCAAGGCAAGCTCCGATTGCCGGATGCCAAAAATCCGGCGCGACACTCGGGCTGGATCCTGCTCGGCATGGGCAAGCTCGGCGCGCATGAGCTGAACTTCTCCTCCGACATCGACCTCGTCGTCTTCTTCGACCCCGATGCGCCTGCCGTCGTCGATCCGCTCGATGCCACAGAGCTGTTTTCGCGCCTGACCCGCCGGCTTGTCCGTATCCTCCAGGACCGCACCGAGCACGGTTACGTCTTCCGCACCGATCTCAGGCTTCGTCCCGACCCCGGCTCGACGCCGCTGGCGATCCCGGTCGAGGCGGCGCTGCGCTACTATGAGGCGCGCGGCCAGAACTGGGAGCGCGCCGCCATGATCAAGGCCCGCCCGGTGGCCGGCGATTTTGCCGCCGGCGCCGCGTTCCTGAAGGAACTGCAGCCCTATATCTGGCGCAAATACATGGACTATGCGGCGATTGCCGACGTCCATTCGATCAAGCGCCAGATCCACGCCCACAAAGGCCATGGCGAGGTCGCGGTCAAAGGCCACAATGTCAAGCTCGGTCGCGGCGGTATCCGCGAGATCGAGTTCTTCGTCCAGACCCAGCAGCTTATCGCCGGCGGCCGCTTTCCCGAACTGCGCGGCCGCGAGACCGTGCCGATGCTGGGCGAGCTCGCCGCGCGCGGCTGGATCACCGCCGACGCGCGCGATGCGCTCACCAGGCAATACTGGTTCCTGCGCCGCGTCGAACATGCCATCCAGATGGTTGCCGACCAGCAGACGCATATCCTGCCGGAGGACGAAGAGGGGCTGGAGCGCGTCGCCCGCATGCTGGGCTTTGCCGATGCGGCAGGCTTTGCCGAAACGTTCCGCGCGGCGCTGCACCAGGTCGAGCGCCACTATGCAGCGCTGTTCGAAACCGCGCCGGAGCTTTCGGCCGGCATCGGCAATCTGGTCTTTACCGGCGACGTCGACGATCCCGATACCTTGCAGACCTTGCAGCGGCTCGGCTTCCAGCGGCCGAGCGACATCTGCCGGGTTATCCGCGGCTGGCACTTCGGCCGCTACCGCGTCACCAGGTCGGCGGAAGCGCGCGAGCGGCTGACCGAACTGACGCCGGCGCTGCTGCAAGCCTTCGGCCAGACGCGGCGGGCGGACGAGGCAGTGATCCGCTTCGACGAATTCCTTGCCGGCCTGCCTGCCGGCATCCAGCTGTTTTCGCTGCTGCAGTCGAATCCGGCTTTGCTGAAGCTGATGGCGACTATCATGGGCGCGGCACCGCGGCTGGCCGCCATCATCACGCGCCGGCCGCATGTCTTCGATGGGCTGCTCGATCCGGCGCTGCTGAGCGAACTGCCAAACCGCGCCTATCTGTCGGCGCGCCTTGCCGCCTTCCTCGAAGGCGACAGAGCCTATGAAGACGTGCTCGACCGGCTGCGCATCGTTGCTTCGGAGCAAAAATTCCTGATCGGCGTCAGGCTGCTTGCCGGGTCGATCGACCCGCCGCGCGCCGGCCGCGCTTTTTCCGATCTCGCCGACCTGACCATCGAGGCAGCATTGCAGGCGGTGATGGCGGAATTCGCTTTGCGTCATGGCTATATTGCCGGCGGCCGGGTCGCGCTGCTCGGCATGGGCAAGCTCGGCAGCCGCGAACTGACGGCGGGCTCCGACGTCGACCTCATCCTGCTCTACGATCACGACGCCGATGCGGAGGAGTCCGACGGCGACAAGCCGCTTGCCCCGTCGCATTACTACAGCCGGCTGACACAGCGGCTGATCGCCGCCGTTTCCGCGCCGACCGCCGAGGGCGTGCTCTACGAGCTCGACCTTCGCCTGCGGCCGTCCGGCAACAAGGGGCCGGTGGCCACCCATGTCGACGCCTTCAAGAAGTATCAGCGCCAGGACGCCTGGACATGGGAGCACATGGCGCTGGCGCGCGCCCGCGCGATCGGCGGCGATGCCGAGCTCTGCCGCGAGGTCGAGGGAGAGGTTGCCGCAGTGCTCGCTCTGCCGCGCGATCCAGCCAAGGTGATGGCCGAGGCATCCGAGATGCGCGCCATGGTCGACAAGGAGAAGCCGCCGCGCGATCCCTGGGACATCAAGCTGATCCCGGGCGGCCTCATCGATCTCGAATTCATTGCCCAGGTTGCGCTGATCACCGGAAAGATCGAGGCAGGCCGCAGGGCCACCGGCACGGCTGAGGTCCTGTCGCGCCTGGCGCCGGATTTCGCCAGCGCCCAGGTCAGGCAGGAACTGGTGGATGCCTATTCGCTCTATCTGGCTCTGACCCAGATGATACGGCTTTGCCTCACCGGCGCGTTCGAACGCGACGATGTTCCGCCAGGGCTTTCGGATCTGCTTCTGGCCGTCACCGACCTGCCGGATTTCGGGGTGCTTGAAGCGCATCTCGGGGAGACGTCGCAGAAGGTCAGAAAGGATTTCGACCTTCTGCTTCGTGCGAAAGAACCGTGACGGCAACCAGCCGTACGGGCGAGAGCATTGGGCCCAAAATTGCGACCTGCTTTGGGAGGTTCCGATGTTCAATCAAAGAGATAGAGCGGGGGATTGAAGGTCCGCCGCTCTAGCATCGGGGGTGACGATGCAACAGGAGAAGACCATGAGAAAGACAACCAGACTTGCACTCGTTTTCGCAGCCCTGGCCGGCGCCGTCGGCACCGCTGCCTATGCAGACGAGCACTCCGGGGCCGGGCCGCGCGACGGCACGATGATGCGCCTCGGCAAGGTCATGAACGACAATGACGGCACCATCACCTTCGACCAGTTCTCCGACGCCATGAACGCGCGGCTGAAGAAGATGGTCGCCGACAATGGCGGCAAGCTGACCGTGGCACAGCTCGCCGACGCGCTGGAGAAAGCACGCTTCGAGCAGATGGCCAGGCGCATCATCGCCCGTTACGACACCAAGGGCGACGGCACGCTGACCGCGGATGACATCACAACCCGCCAGAAGAAGGTCTTCGCCATGCTCGACCGTGACAATGACGGGAAAATCGAGAAGAACGAACTGCCGAAGGGTCCCGGCGGTCACCGCCAATGGGACGGCGAGGGCAATGATGGCAGTGACGGCATGCAGTGAGAATTGATAACGCTCCGGCGGTGCGAGCCGCCGGAGCGTTATTTTGTCATTCAGGCAGCGGCCCTGACCGCCTGCGGGGCTTTCTTGATCGGGATGCGTACCGAGACGATCGTTCCGACGCTTTCGGTCGAGCGGATCTTCAACGCGCCACCCTGAAGCTCGGCCAGCGAGCGCGAGATGGCGAGGCCGAGGCCGGAGCCGGCATGGCTCTTGGAGAACTGGTTTTGCACCTGTTCGAATGGCCGCCCGAGCTTGCTCAACGCCGCCTTCGGGATGCCGCAGCCATTGTCCTCGATCGTCAGGATCAGCGCGCTGGAAATGCTGCGGGCTCTGACCGAGATGTGGCCGCCTTGCCCGGTGAACTTCACCGCATTGGACAGAAGGTTGATGAGGATCTGCTTGATCGCCCTGCGGTCGGCGAACAGCGTCAGCGAATCGGCGATGCGGGTTTCGACGGTGATCGACTTTTCCGCCGCCTGCAGAGAAACGACGCGAACCGTCTCCCTGATGAGCGGGCAGAGATCGATTTCTTCCTGATCCAGGGCGAACTGGCCGGCCTCGATCTTCGACATGTCGAGGATGTCATTGATCACACCGAGAAGATATTTGCCGCTGCCGTTGATGTCGGTGGCATACTCTTCGTAGCGCGGCGAACCCAGCGGCCCGAACAGCCGCCGTTCCATCAGTTCCGAGAAGCCGATGATCGCGTTGAGCGGGGTGCGCAACTCGTGCGACATGTTGGCCAGGAATTCGGATTTAGCCCGGTTCGCCGCTTCGGCGCGCTCGGTTTCCTTCATGTATTTGCGATTGAGTTCGACGAGCTCATGAGCCCGTTCTTCTTCCGCGCGGCGGGCAAGGCTGAGGTCATGGATTGTCGCCATCAGCCGGCGCTCGCTGTCGACCAGCTTCTCCTGGTGCAGCTTGATCTGGGTGATGTCGGAGCCGACGGAGACGGTACCGCCGTCCCTTGTCCGCAACTCGTTCACCTGCAGCCAGCGGCCGTCGGCAAGCTGGCGCTCGAAGGTCACGCCTCCCTGCGGTCCGTTGGTGTTGGCAAGCCGCCGCTCCGAGGCGAAGGCCAGCATGCGTTCCTCCAGAACGGCGCGCGGAGCGCCCGGCATCACGTCGCGATCCAACAGGCCGTTGTCCTGCTGGTATTTGGAATTGCACATGATCAGGCGCTCGGACGAATCCCACAGCACGAAAGATTCGTTGATGTTTTCGATGGCCGTCCTCAGGCGCAGGTCCGCCGCTTCGGAGCGCAGCGCCAGATGCCGCTGCTCGGTGACGTCGACGGCGATGCCGATCAGCTGGATCTCCGGCGCTTCCGGGTCGATAACGTGTGCTCTTGCGCGCATCCAAACCCATTGCCCGTCGGCATGGCGCATCCGGAACACCTGGTCGATATGGTCGATCTCGCGTGCGACGATCCTGTTGGCGAGTTCGAACAAATCGCCGTCCTCGGGATGAATGATTTCATCGACTTCGCCGAACGACAGCATCGTGTCACAAGGCTCGTAGCCCAGCATGTCGTACATCGAGCGCGACCAGTACATCTTGCCGCGCACCATGTCCCAATCCCACAGGCCGCAGCGGCCGCGCACCAGCGCCATGTCGATGCGCTGGTGGGCTTCGAGATAGATGCGATCGGCGGCCTGGGCGCGCGCCGCCTGGCCGAAATAGGCGTAGAGGATGATGATCAGCACACCGGCCGTCAGCACGAACAGCGTGACGTTGAGTGAGACCGTCTTGCGCCAGGCGTCAAAAACTGCCTCCCGCGGCACGAACGCTGCCGCGGCACCCTTTCGGCCGTTCGCCAGGCTCACTGCCGCGTACCAGTCCTGTCCGCCGATGCTGACCTCCATCACCCCGGCGCGGTCGCCGAACATGAACAGCGGCTGCCCGCCCTGTACGACGCCATCGAGCGACCGGCCCTCCCAGTGCATCGACTGCGGCGATACGGCAATGATCTTGAAGGCGCTATCGGTGATCGCCAGTACGTGGCTTCGGCCCATCGCGCCCTGACGACCGGTGCTCTCCAGCAGGTCCTGGATCGCGCCGGGCGTGGAACCCATGGTCGCATCGGCAGCGATCGAACTGGCCAGTTGGCCGGCGGCCAGCGCAAGGATCGCCTTGGCGTCGCGCTCGATCTCGTCGCGCTCGTTCATCAGTGACAGAAAGCGCAGTACTGCGATGATCAACAGAAACATGATAATGAGGGCCGGTATCGATCGCCGCAACAGCGGCTCGGCTGCCAGCAGCCGTCGGTAGGCAGGTTCGGCGATGAGCCGCGTATTGCCCGCGAGACCGTCGCTTCGCGCCTCGCGCCGCCCAAAAGCCGTCCCACCGGGCGCGCCCCACGCGTCCGCCTTCGCCATAAATGGCACTCCCCGATTTTCTGTCCCGCTTGACGATCCGGCAACGCCGCACTTCCGAATCGTCACTAAAGAATCAAAGGTGATTCGCCTTGTCCAGAGGCGCGGCGAAAAAAGATTAAAAATCGACTAAAATAACTGGGTTTTCGGGAGGTCTTCCCTTTTTCCCACAAGGGGACAACGGAGGTCGCTTACGCCAGGGTGCGCTCGACGATGTCTCGCAAATCGGCCGACAGCTTCTCGGTATTGGCGATCGAAAGCAACGCCTCCCTTGCCTTGGCCTGCCGCACCGGTTCGAGCGAGCGCCACGACCTGAGCGCCGTCGCCAGCCTGGCGGCCACCTGCGGGTTGCGTTTTTCGACCTGCAGCACCGTTTCGACGAAAAGCCGGTAGCCTTGGCCGTCGGTGCGATGGAAGCCGGTCTGGTTGGCGCTGGAAAACGTGCCGATGAGTGCCCGTACCCGGTTCGGGTTGGCCATCGAGAACGCAGGGTGGCCTGTCAAGGCGCGCACCGCGTCGACGGTTTGCGGGCCGGGCACGCTGGCCTGGATCTGGAACCATTTGTCCATGACCAGCGGATCGGTTGCATATTTCGCCTCGAAATCCGCCAGCGCCTTGGTCGCCTCCGGTGAGCCATGGTGACGGTGCGCAAGCACGGTCAACGCCGCGGCCCGGTCGGTCATGTTGGTCGCCGACTGGAAGTGCCGGGCAGCGAGTTCCGCACCTCCCGGCAGCAAGCACAGATAATCCAGCAGGACATTGCGCAGCGCCCGCCGCCCGGCACTGGCCGCATCCGGGCTGAACGGACCGTTGTCGGCGAGCCGATCGTAAAGTTTGGAGAATATCTCGCGGTTGGTCTCGGCGATCGCAACCGCCAGCGCCTCGCGCGCCGCGAAAATGGCGTCGGGGTCGATGTTCTTGCCGATGTCGCGGGCGATATCGGCCTCGCCGGGCAGCGCCAGCGCCAGTGCCCGATAGGCGGGTTCGAGCGCTTCGTCGCCGCCTATTTTGCCGGCAAGCCCGGTCAGCCGGGCGCTGAACTCGGGTTGCTTGTGGTCCAGGATCTGGCGGAAGGCTGCAATCAGCGCATCGGTCAAAAGCGAGTTGAACGACTGCCAGCGCGAGAAGGCGTCGCTGTCGTGGCCAGCCAGAAAAAACTGGTCGTCGGGCCGCTGCTCGACCGAAAGTGTCACCGGCGCCGAAAAGCCGCGGTTGAGCGACATGGCTGGACGCTCGGCAATCCCGGAAAACCTGACGACATGGCGGCGTTTGCGGATATGGATGACACCGTCCTCGACGTTCGCCCCTTCGGCGCCGCTGTGGGCTATCGCCTCGCCACCGGCGCCAACCAGGCCGAAGGCAAGCGGAATGTGCATCAGCCGCTTGCGGCTTTCCGACGGCGTTGGCGGCACCGACTGCTCGATTTCGAGCGTGAATTCCCGCGCTGCCGGATTATACGCCGAACTGACGGTCAGGTTCGGCGTACCGGCCTGATGATACCACAGCGAAAACTGCGACAGGTCGCGACCCGAGACGTCTTCGAACACTTTGATGAAGTCTTCGATCGTCGCCGCCTGGCCGTCGTGACGTTCGAAGTAGAGGTCCATGCCGGCGCGGAACGTCTCGGCGCCGAGGATGGTATGGATCATGCGCACGACTTCCGAGCCTTTTTCGTAGACCGTCGCCGTGTAGAAATTGTTGATCTCGCGGTAGCGGCGAGGCCGGACCGGATGCGCCAGCGGCCCTTGGTCCTCGGGAAACTGATGGGCGCGCAGCGTACGAACCTCGGCGATGCGCTTGACGGCGCGCGAGCGCTGATCGGCGGAGAATTCGTGGTCGCGGAAAACCGTCAGGCCTTCCTTCAGGCAAAGCTGGAACCAGTCGCGGCAAGTGATTCTGTTACCTGTCCAATTGTGGAAATACTCATGGGCAATGATGGCCTCGATATTGGCGAAATCGGCGTCGGTCGCGGTTTCCTGGTCGGCCAGCACATATTTGTCGTTGAAGATGTTGAGACCCTTGTTCTCCATTGCGCCCATATTGAAGTCGGACACGGCGACGATGTTGAAGACATCGAGGTCGTATTCGCGGCCGAATGCCTCCTCGTCCCATTTCATCGACCGTTTCAAAGCGTCCATGGCGTAGCCGGCGAGCCTCTCCTTGCCCGGTTCGACATAGATTCCGAGCTCGACCCTGCGGCAAGACAGGGTGACAAAACTGTCCGAGATCTTGCCGAGGTCGCCCGCCACCAGCGCAAACAAATAGGACGGCTTGGGGAAGGGGTCGTGCCAGACCGCATAGTGCCAGCCGCCGGCAAGCTCGCCGCTGCCGGCCGGGTTGCCGTTGGACAAAAGCAGCGGCGCCTCATTGCGCTCAGCTTCGATACGCACCGTATAGACCGACAGGATGTCGGGACGGTCGAGGAAATAAGTGATGCGGCGAAAGCCTTCGGCCTCGCATTGCGTGCAATAGACGTCGCTCGAGCGATAGAGGCCCATCAGCGCTTCGTTCTGCGCCGGCGCCAACACGGTTTCAATTCTCAGCTGGAAGCGCCTTGTCGCAGGGGGGCTGATGATTGTCAGTTGATCGGGCGTGACGAGAAAATCCGCAGGGCTCGGCTCCTGGCCGTCGATGGCGATGCCGCGGAGCGTCAGCCCGTCGCCATCCAGCACCAGTGGCACCGACGCCGCAATCCCGTCGCGGCGTTCGACCGTCAGCACGGCGGTCACATGCGTTGCTTCAGGCGAAAGGCGGAAAGTCAGGCTGGTTTCCGGAATGAGATAATCACTGGGGCGATAGTCTTCGAGCTTGAAGACCTGGCCGGTATCTGTGCGCATTCCTTGATTTTTCCTGTCGATCCGGGTGCGGCGGGCGGGTCCGCTGGTCCAAATAATTTGAAGTCTGCGCTCTTTATACGAAACGCTCCCTCGACAAAACTGCAGCGACGTCTATTTCAGGCGATCATTTCCCAAGCATCATCGCGAGGCTTCCATGACCGTCGTCACGCCGAAATTCGGAACGAGCGCCTCTTTGTCGCGTCGCGAGGATATGGCCTTCATCAAGGGCGCGCGGGAGGCGGGTACGATCGGATCGACGCCTGCCGCGCTCAATGCGGTGACCGACGCGCTCTACCGCACCTACGGCATCAGGCATATCGACATGCCGGCAACGCCGGCGTGCATCTGGGCGGCGATCGAGGAAGCAAAAGGGGCGTGACAGCCAGACCGGATTTGCCAGTGCTTGCAGCTGGCGACCTTGCCGGCGAGCACAGCACGCTGACCGGGATCTTGCTCAAGATCGTATCGGTGGCGGTCTTCGTCGGCATGTCGTCCTGCATCAAGGCGGCAGGCACCGTGCCGGCGGGCCAGATCGTCTTCTTCCGCTCCTTCTTTGCCATTTTTCCGATCATCGCCTTCCTCGCCTTCCAGGGAAAACTCGGAACCGCCTTTTCGACAAAGCGCCCGCTCAACCACATTGCGCGCGGCGTCGTCGGTGTCTGTGCCATGGGGCTCGGCTTCTTCGCGCTGACGCGGCTGCCGCTGCCGGAGGCGATCACACTGAACTACGCGCAGCCGCTGCTGGTCGTGGTGTTCAGCTCGATCTTCCTCGGCGAAGCCATCCGCATCTATCGCTGGAGTGCGGTTGCCGTCGGCCTGGTCGGGGTGCTGATCATCTCGTGGCCGGAACTGACGCTGCTCAGTTCGGGCGCTGCCCTCGGCGATCAGGAGGTGCTTGGCGTCATCGCCGCCCTCATAGCCGCGGCGATCTCGGCCATCGCCATGCTCCTGGTTCGCAACCTCGTCCAGAGCGAGCGGACGGCGACCATCGTGCTGTGGTTTTCGGTAACCGCGAGCGTCATGGCGCTGCTTTCGCTGCCATTCGGCTGGCAGGCGCTGACGCCAGCGCAGGCGGGGCTTCTGATTGCCGCGGGTTTTTGCGGCGGGCTTGGCCAGATCCTGATGACCTCGGCCTATCGCCATGCCGAGGCTTCCGTCGTAGCACCGTTCGAATACACTTCGATGATCCTCGGCGTCGTCGTCGGCTATCTGGTCTTTGGCGATATCGCCACGATCAACATGCTGGTCGGCGGCATGATCGTGGTTGCGGCGGGGATTTTCATCATCTGGCGCGAGCGCCAGCTGGGTCTCGAACGCACCCGCACCCGCAAGGCCGTTGCGCCGGAAGGGTGATCAACCCGCTGCGTCGGTCCGCTCTTTCGCCAGCCGCATCAGCACCGCCCGCGTCTGCTCGTCGGCGGGGAAAAAAGATTCGATCGCCAGCTCCGCCAGCGTCACGTCGAGCGGCGTGCCGAACACGGTGATGGTGCTGATGAACGACAGCACCGCGTCGCCATGGGCAAGCTTGAGCGGATGGACAATCGCGTTCGGTTCGACCGGCGCCGGCCGGCTGCCTTTAAGGCCGGACGGATAGGCCCGAAGCTCGCGCTCGAGCTCGACCAGAACCGGATCGGCGGCAGCGTCGTTCTGCCGCTTCAGGCGCTCCAGAAGATGCGTCCGCCATTCCGCAAGATCGACGATGCGCGGCGCGATGCCGCCGGGATGCAGGCTGAGACGCAAAACGTTGACCGGCGGCTTCAGCAGTGAGGCGTCGGCGACATTGGCGAGGAACGGGCCGATGGCGGCGTTCGCCGACACCAGGTTCCAATGCCGGTCGACGGCAAGCGCCGGGAACGGCTCGTGCGCCTTGAGCACGGTCTCGACCGCCGCCATCGCCGGTGCCATCGAGGCATCGTCAAGTGGTCGTTCGCTGAAGCTCGGGGCAAAGCCGGCGGCCAGCAGCAGCTGGTTGCGCTGCCTGAGCGGGATCGAAAGCTGCTCCGCCAGATGCAGCACCATGTCACGCGAGGGTGCGGCGCGGCCGCTTTCAACGAAACTCAGATGCCGCTGCGAGATCTCGGCCTCCATGGCGAGGTCGAGCTGGCTCATGCGCCGGCGTGTACGCCATTCGCGAATGAGACTGCCGGCGGAAATCTGGGCTGCTGTCATAACGAGATGACTAGGCCGGCAGTGGGCGCATTTCAATTACCTGCGAGATCATGATGCCGCCCTTCCTTCCTCGCAAGGGGAGGACGGAAGACGCGTTCTGCACCGTTACCCAAGTGCCCGCAACTTCGCCTTCACTTCGAGGAAATCCCGCCACGCCAGCTTCTTGTGCGCAGGCGTTCTCAACAAATAGGCCGGATGCAGGGTCGGCATGGCGGGAATGGCGACGCCAGACGGGGTCGTGTGGACGCGCCAGTTGCCGCGCAGCCGCAATATGCCTTCGGAGGTGTTGAGCAGGGTCTTTGCCGACGGGCCGCCGAGATTGACCAGCACCTTCGGATTGACCAGTTCGATCTGCCGCTCGATGAACGGCCGGCAGATCTCGGTCTCGTGCGGCGTCGGCGTGCGGTTGCCCGGCGGCCGCCAGGGAATCACGTTGGCGATGTAGGCAGATGTCCGGTCAAGACCGATCGCGGCCAGCATGCGGTCGAGCAACCGGCCCGAGCGGCCGACGAACGGCAAGCCCTCTATGTCCTCGTCGCGGCCCGGCGCTTCGCCGACCAGCATCACCGCGGCAGTCGGATTGCCGTCGGCGAACACCAGGTTCTTGGCGGTGAATTTAAGATTGCAGCCGTCGAATGCCGCCATGTGCTGGCGAAGCTCGTCGAGGTTTGCCGCCGATCTCGCCAGTTGCCGCGCCAATGCCGCCTGCGCCTCGTCGGGCACCGTTGACATGGCCGGGGACGTTCGCACTGCCGGTGCCGTATTCGGTCTCTCGCCCATTTCGCCGCGCGACACGCTCGTCGAGCGATGAGGCGATGCATTTTCACCGGCCGGCAGAGCGGCCGCCGCAGGCACCCGCTCCGGCGGCCTGGCTTCTGCAAACCTGTTTACCGGCTGTTCTTCAAGTGCCTCGTCGACGCCAGCGCTGGCGTAGAAGGCCAGCAGCTCGGCGAGATCGGCTCGGCTAGTGTGGGGGGCGGCAGTCATGGTTTCACATTCGGCCGCGGAGCTTGAATTTGCAAGTTCAGCTCGACGGTATGCGCGGATCCTGCACCAGATAGAACGTCCAGCGCGGCGTGTAGTCGGTGATCAGGAAATAGAAGCTGGCGGTCTTCAGCGGATCGATCTTGCCGTTCTTGAACAGCAGGCGGTCATACGGTTCGAAATTGCGGTCGAAATCGGCGTAGCTGCTCGACCAGATATTTTCGGGCGTTTTGTTGCGCTGGTCGAACGACAGGCCGTCGCCGAACACGCTCGGCTGGTCGAGGATCTCCTGGAGTTCGAACTGGAACTCGACCCAGGCTTGGCCGCTATTGTTGAGCACGTCGATGCGCATATACATCAGACCATTGGCGAAGTCTCCCGCCTTGCCGAACGGCTGGATCGGCCTTGTCGTGCGAATGGCCAGCGTTACCGGCGTCGCTGAATTCAGCTCTTCGGTGATGACCAGCGGATCCTCTTTCGTGCCGATGCCGGAAGCCCCGGTGATGCGGAAACCGCCGCGCTCGTCGGAAAAGGAATAGGCGCCGGTCGCCCAGACCAGTTGCTGCTCGGCACGGGCATCGAAGGCCGTCAGTGGCAGAAGCGCCAAGAGCGTCGCACGGCAAAACCGGCCGGGCGTGAAAAAAAAGCGCGTCGATGAAAAGCCAGCCGGCCCGAATATGCGCATGGCGGGAAGTATGGCCGATAAGCAAGCCGTCGAACAATTAAAAACATCAGTGCGACATATCTGTGCAAACGGAATAGGATTGAAGATTGATGCTCGTCACCGCGAATCTGTGCGGCAGGACGCGACTTTTTGACGAAATCGGTATTGTCACGTCCGCGCCGGTTTCCCGTCGCTATTTGATGCGCTATGCAGCGCGTGAGCCAGCAAGATGCCGGAATTGCGAGCCAGTGAGGGATCGATGAGCGATATCGAACGCGAAAGCATGGAATTCGACGTGGTCATCGTCGGCGCCGGCCCGGCCGGCCTCGCCGCCGCGATCCGTCTCAAGCAGGTCAATCCCGAGCTTTCCGTCGTCGTGCTGGAAAAGGGCGGCGAAGTCGGCGCGCACATCCTGTCCGGCGCCGTCGTCGATCCGATCGGCATCGACCGGCTGCTGCCCGGCTGGCGCGAAGAGGAGGGTCATCCCTTCAGGACACCGGTCACCGACGACCATTTCCTGGTTCTCGGCCCCGCCGGTTCGTTCCGTCTGCCCAATATCCTGATGCCGCCGCTGATGAACAATCACGGCAACTATATCGTCTCGCTCGGCAATGTCTGCCGCTGGCTGGCGACCAAGGCCGAGGCGCTGGGCGTCGAGATCTATCCGGGCTTTGCCGCGGTCGGCCTGCTCTACAACGAGGCCGGTGCGGTCACTGGCGTCGTCACCGGCGACATGGGCGTCGAGAAGGACGGCACGCACGGTCCGGGCTTTGCGCCGGGCATGGCGCTGATGGGCAAATATGTCTTGATCGGCGAGGGCGCGCGCGGCTCGCTGGCCAAGCAACTGATCGCCAAATACCACCTTTCCGACGGTCGTGAGCCCGGAAAATACGGCATCGGCCTCAAGGAACTCTGGCAGATCAAACCGGAAAACCACCGGCCGGGCCTTGTCCAGCATTCCTTCGGCTGGCCGCTCGATTTGAAGACCGGCGGCGGCTCCTTCCTCTACCATCTCGAGGACAACCAGGTGGCAGTCGGCTTCGTCGTTCACCTGAACTACAAGAATCCCTATCTGTCGCCCTTTGACGAGTTTCAGCGCTTCAAGACCCATCCGGCGATCCGCGGCACCTTCGAGGGTGCCAAGCGGCTGGGCTATGGTGCCCGCGCCATCACCGAAGGCGGCTGGCAGTCGGTGCCGAAACTGTCCTTCCCTGGCGGTGCGCTGATCGGCTGCGCAGCCGGCTTCGTCAACGTGCCGCGCATCAAGGGCTCGCACAATGCCGTGCTCTCCGGAATGCTGGCGGCCGAGCATGTCTGTGATGCGATAGCCGCCGGCCGCACCAATGACGAGCTGGCCTCCTACGAGGCCGCCTGGCGCGCCACCGATATCGGCAAGGACCTGAAGAAAGTGCGCAACGTCAAGCCGCTATGGTCGCGCTTCGGCACCATTGTCGGCGTCGGCCTTGGCGGCCTCGACATGTGGCTGAACACGCTGTTCGGCTTCTCGCCCTTCGGCACGATGAAGCACGGCAGGGCCGACTATGCGACGCTGGAACCGGCCGCCGCGCACCAGAAGATCGCCTACCCGAAGCCGGACGGGGTGCTGACCTTCGACCGGCTGTCGTCGGTGTTCCTGTCCAACACCAACCACGAGGAGAACGAGCCGGTGCATCTGCTCGTCGCCGACATGGACCTGCAGAAGCGCTCTGAGCATGACGTCTACGCGGGACCCTCGACGCGTTACTGCCCGGCCAGCGTCTACGAATGGGTCGACAAGGATGGCAATGCCGCCGCCGATCCTGCGGCCAAGGATGTGCGCTTCGTCATCAACGCGCAGAACTGCGTGCACTGCAAGACTTGCGATATCAAGGACCCGAACCAGAACATAAATTGGGTGCCGCCACAGGGCGGCGAGGGCCCGGTCTACCAGAACATGTAAGTCACAAGGTTTGCTCCGGACTAAACAAGATGAGGAGCAGCGCAACCGTAGGATTGTTGAATAAACCGCCTGCCTGTGTTTCCTTTCTGCGGCGACAGGGAGGAAGGAAAAATGCGCCTGGCAGTTCTGACGAGCGTTGTGGCGATCGGGGCATTGTGCGCCCCTGCAGCCTTGGCCGGCACTAAGGTGCTGGTCAAGACACGAACTTACAACATTGCCGGAACCACCGGCGCGGCCCTGATCGAGGCCATGGATCGCAGTGGGCCGAAGCACGGCTTCATGACCCACGCCATCGCGCAGACCGGCTACAGCGTCGATGATTGGACCTTCGACGCCCAACGGGAAAACGGCGTCTGCCGCCTGCGCCAGGCCAACGGGACGCTCAATCTCTTCTATACCTATCCCAAACTAGTCTCAGCCACGTCGCCTGCGCTGCAGAAGCGCTGGAAGCGGTTCTTCGCTGGCGTTCGCGCCCATGAAGAGACCCATGGCCGCATCGCCAGACAGATGATGCGGGCCACCGAAAAGTCGGTTCGAGGGCTGACAGTCGGTGATGACCCGCACTGTTTCGAGGCACGTCGCGAGGCAAAGCGCCGGATCAATGCCATCTATGCCGAATACGAGGCAAAGCAGATCGCCTTCGATGCGCACGAGCATCGCGACGGCGGCCCTGTCGAGCACCTCATCCGCGCTTTTGTGGGCCAGTAATAAGCCAGGTCGAGATTGGACTGCGGATTTTCAGCTTCGCGTCCCGCCAGGCAGCGCCGCAAGCGCGGTCGCCGTCTGGTGCTCGTCGAGCGGCTTTTGTTCATCCGACCGAAGCGAAAACTCCACCAGCACCGGCAGATGGTCTGAGCCGGTGTCCTCAAGGGTCGACGCCGAATGGATAACAATGGCGCCCTTGCTGAAGACCTGGTCGATCGGCAGTCCGGCGAAGCGCAGGAAATCCGGCAGCCTTCTGTAGAGCCAGGTCGGCCCGACCGACGGCATTACAGTCAGCTTGCCAAGCGATGCGACGCGCCGGACGGCGGCGCTCCATGGCGCTGCGTTGCAGTCGCCTGCCAGGATTGACGTCTCGCCAAGCGAGGCGATTTCGTCAGACAACCCTCCAATCTGCCGTGATTGGTTGTGTGGCCATGGCCAGGTGAGGTGGATGGCGGCGACATCGACGTCGGTTCCGCCGAAATCGACCGTGGCGATCGCCATCGCGCCGCGGCTGTCGCAGTGCGGCTCCGTGCCCATGGCAAACGGTCGTCTGGACAGCAGCGCAACGCCGAACACGCCATTGGGATATGGGCAGAGGATCCGGTGGGGATAGGCGCCTGATAGCAGCCCAAGCTTTGCCTTCCACATCTCGGACACCTCGTCGAGGGTGATCACATCAGGCTGGGTCCGGCCGATCAGCGACAGCACCTTCTCAGGCGTTGGATTGTTGAACCTGAGGTTCATCTGCAGCAGGCGGTAGACTGGCTCGTCACCGGGTTTGGCTTCGTAGGCGGCCTGCACCTGCCATAGCCGCGAAAGCGGCAAGGCATTCGGCGTGGTAGCAAAGGAGGCTATCGCAAACAGCAATGCGGCCGCGGCCTGCAGGCGAAACGAGGTGGCGAGCAGCGGCAGCGCGCAAAGCGCCATCAGCACCGAAAAATGGACGCGGAAATGAGCAAAGGAATCGAGGGCCGGATGCAGCGATCCGAAGAACCCGGCCACCAGCGCGGCCGAGAGTGCAAGCATTGCGACGAATGCCAGCGCAACCGTCATGTCCCGAATACGTGCCATCGCTTTGTCTATCGGCAGAAGTGCGGCTCAATCAAGATGACGAAATGTCCTGACCTGGACCGACACATGCGATTCGGCATTTACTGGAAGGCAGTTTCCGAAAAGCTCCTGAGTTTGCGCGAATGCAGTCGGTCCATCGGCATTTCAGCCAGCTTCTCCATCGCCCTGATGCCGATGGTCAGGTGCTGCGCTACTTGCCGCTTGTAGAAATCGGTCGCCATGCCCGGCAACTTCAATTCGCCATGCAGCGGCTTGTCGGATACGCAAAGCAGCGTGCCATAGGGCACCCGGAAGCGGAAGCCGTTGGCGGCGATCGTCGCCGATTCCATGTCGAGCGCGATCGCCCGCGACTGCGACAGCCGCTGGACCGGCCCGCGCTGGTCGCGCAGCTCCCAATTGCGGTTGTCGATAGTGGCGACGGTGCCAGTGCGCATGATGCGCTTGAGATCATATCCGGAAAGCCCGGTGACCTCGGCGACCGCTTCCTGCAGAGCCACCTGGATTTCGGCTAGCGGCGGGATCGGCACCCAGACCGGAAGATCGTCGTCGAGGACATGGTCTTCTCGTACATAGGCATGGGCCAGCACATAATCCCCGAGCGCCTGCGTGTTGCGCAGGCCGGCGCAATGGCCGAGCATCACCCAGGCATGCGGCCGGAGCACCGCAATATGGTCGGTGATCGTCTTGGCGTTGGAAGGCCCAACGCCGATATTGACCATGGTGATGCCGCCATGATTCGGCTTCTTCAGATGATAGGCCGGCATCTGCGGCAGGCGAGGCGGCGCAGCACCCTCACCGGGCGCGCCGTCCCCTGCTTTGGTCACGATGTTGCCCGGCTCGACGAACTCGACATATCCATCACCGCCATTGGCCATCAATTCGCGTGCACGGGCGACGAATTCGTCGATGTAGAATTGGTAGTTGGTGAACAGCACGAAGTTCTGGAAATGCTGGGGACTGGTCGCCGTATAATGCGACATCCGGTGCAGCGAATAGTCGATGCGTTGCGCGGTGAACGGCGCCAGCGGCCGTGCCTCGCCCAATGCCACTTCGAACGTGCCGTTGGCGATCTGGTCGTCGGTGCCGTCGAGATCCGGCACGTCGAACAGGTCACGGATCGGCCGTTTGATGCGCTCGGCAGCAGTCCCGTCGACATGCGTGCCTTCGAGGAAGGCGAAATGCAGCGGGATGGGAGTGGTCGATTCCGAAACCGTGACGGGAACGCCGTGGTTGCGCATGATCAGCCGAAGCTGTTCGGTGAGGTAGCTTTCGAAAAGAGCAGGCTGGGTGACGGTGGTTGAGAAATGCCCCGGCGTCGGCATGTGGCCATAGGCCTGCCGCGAGTCGATTTGCGTGAAGGAACTCGTGGTGACGCCGATCTCCGGATAGAAAGCCCGGTAGCGTTTGTTGTTGTCGCCGCCCGCGGCGAGCGCGGTAAATGAATCGCGCAGGAACTTGGTGTTGCGGTCGTAAAGCACCTGTAGGGCGGCGACCGCCTTCTTGGCGTCGTTGAAGCTCTGCCGGCCAAACGGCTCCGGCGTGACCACCGATTCAATGGCTTGGGGATAGATTCGCTTTTCCATGGCCCAATATAGAGAGTTGGACGCGCGGTTGGGAGGGGGTAAGGCGGCCTCAATACGCGCTGTCGGCGTTTTTCGGTCTGCTAACCGCGCTGCAGGCTAACCAGCAGCACAAAGCCGAGGCCTGACTTCCTCAACGCAGGCGCTTCGATCGTCGAGCCGGCATTGGTGCGCATCGTCGGCACGGCCAGTACCGGTACCGAAAGAACAGTCAGGATGAGCGCCGCGCGCGGCAGCAGCCGAAGCGTCTTGAGGGTGTTGGCGGCGAGGCGGTTCATTGGCGTTTTGCTTTTCTCTAAAGGTTCAGCTCTTTGTCGTTTCAGTGGTGAAGATGGTTCAAGCAACCGAGTCGGCAGGAACTGGCGACGTCCCAGGAGCGGGACGGCCGGCCGGCTTCGGCGACAAGGACGGCGAACAACATGCCGAACAGACTCATCAGCAGGCAGACGATGGTGAAGCGGCGGGCAAGCATTGCGCGGTGTCTCCTTCAACACGCATGACAATGCCTTGCCCCGGCTGAACCGGCTCTGATCCCGGCGTTCATCTGCGGTTCAAAAATGGTTGATGATCTCTGAGAGGGTCCGCTGTGAGTGCAGCGACCCATGGCGACACCATGGCTGCGAGACCGATAACATGAAAACGGGGCCGACTGGCCCCGCTCACCCCGGCAGGAAGGGCACGATCAGAGCTTGTGCCAGGTCTGGCTCTTGCAGATCAGCCCGCCGAGCACGCAGCCGCTCATCTTGAGAGAACTGCCGGAAAGCGAAGCCTTGCCCGAATAGGTCTTGTCGGTTTCCGGGTCGGTTATCGTGCCGGCATATTTGTTGTCGCCGGCAATCTTCAGTGAACCGATGTTCTTGCCGGCAAATTTGCCGGATTTGAGCGTAATCGAAAATGCCCCGCCGCCACCCGAAATGGCGGCAGTCGATCCGGCTTGCGTTTTCCAATTGCCTTCGATCGGATCGGCCCATGCCGCGCCGGTCATCATTATTGCGGCCGCGAGGGCCAGGCTCACTTGTCGAAACATGTCTTTCCTCCCTCAGGTAAGTCCAATCGGGCTCCGTCCCGGGTGTCTGCCCCTTACGCAAACGTAAGCTAGTCCAGCTCCCGGAAAAACAAAAGCGGTGCCGCCACGGAAGGGTTGCGGGTTTTTGCCCGCTCCCGAACGGCCGCGCCGGCGAAAAATGAAACGGGCCGCACACGTCTTTGTCTTCTGTGGTTAGCGGAGTCTTGATCCGCGCCTCGCAAGTTTTCTTCAAATCTTGTGCAAACCGGCGCGATTGCTGGCTTTGTATCCTTAACGAATTTTCGTGTTTACCTCTTGTTTTAGCTTTGTTTTCCTCAAATTAAGCACGCCATTTAACGACGGATTCAAGCCTCCGGGGCATTCTCGAAAGCATCGAAAGAGCGGCCGCCCCCGACGGTAATCAAGGACACCGAGGGACATACGGAGACAGCTCTCGGGAGCCAGAACAGGGGATTTGAAATGGCACGTTTTGAAATGCTTGAAGCCGGCTTCGGCGCCATGGGGGCAACCGCCCAGGCCGATATTCTTTTCGAGTTGGGCATGATGTATGCGACTGGCCGCGATTGCGAGACCGACGTCGTCGCCGCCCACAAATGGTTCAACATCGCCGCGATCAAGGGTTCGGCCCGCGCCGCGGAACTGCGCTCCGAATTGTCTGCCGCCATGTCGAAGGTCGAGATCGCCAAGGCGCTGCGCGAAGCTCGCGAATGGATGACGATGCACTGAATTCGCCGGCATCGACCTCACAAGGGGTACTGACCTCACGACAGGGACGCTTCGGGTCAAGGCCGCGCAGAGGGCCGGGCCCGAAAAATCAAGGCCGCGCAAGACGGCCGGGCCAACAAGATCAAGAACACGGCGGACGAGCCGCGCCATAAACCGTACAAACAGGGAAGGCGAGCGGATCCTGGGGGATACCTCGGGAACTCGATGAGAAAAGCTGCGACCGGCCGGAACAAGGCTGGCGCGGCTTTGTCTTTGGAACAGCGCATTACAGGCCCAATCGAGCGCCGACGATGCGTCTAGACAGCTCCGGTGAAGGATGAAATTCTCCCGCCATTCTGGAAGAGGCGCGGCCGGGATGGTCGCGCGAGAGTGGAGGAGTTGTGTCACCATGAAGAAATTCAGTATTTTCAGCGCAGCCATATTTGGCCTGATGATGACCGCGCCGGTCGCCTTCGCCGATGACATCACCTTTTCGGTGGTCGGACCGATGACCGGTCAGCTTGCCAACATCGGCGATCAGTTTAAGCAAGGCGCGCAAGCCGCCGCCGACGCGATCAACGCGGCGGGCGGCGTCGACGGCCGCCAGATCAAGCTCGACATCGAGGATGACCAGTGCGATCCGAAGCAGGCGGTTTCGGTCGCCAACCGCATCATCGCCAACGGTGTCAAGTTCATCGATGGCCACGCCTGCTCGGGCTCCAGCATCCCGGCCTCCGCTGTCTACGCCGAAGCCGGTGCGCTGATGATGAGTCCGGCTTCCTCGAACCCGGTGTTGACCGATGCAGCGGCGAAAGCCGGCTGGCCGACGATCATGCGCCTCTACACGCGCGACGATGCGCAGGGCGCTTTCATCGGTCCCTGGATCGCCAAGAAATATGCCGGCAAGAAAGTCGTCATCCTGCACGACAAGAGCGCCTATGGGCAGGGCGTGGCCGATGCCGTCAAGGCAACGATGAACCAGAACGGTCTCAATGAAATCCTCTACGAGGGCATCAACGCTGGCGAGAAGGACTATTCCGCTCTTGTTACCAAGCTCAAGGAGCTGAAAGCCGACGTCGTCTATTTCGGCGGCTATCACCCCGAAGCCGGCCTGATCCTGCGCCAGTCGGCGGAGCAGAACCTCAAGTTCCAGTTGATCATGCCGGACTCGATCGCTTCGCCGGAATTCTGGCAGGTTGCCGGTCCGGCCGGCGAAGGCACCATGTTCGTCTTCCCATCGAATCCGCAGGCGAAGCCCGAAGCCAAGGAGGCCATCGCCAAGATCAAGGCCGGCGGCTTCGTGCCTGAGGGCTTCACGCTGTTTTCCTATGCGGTGATCCAGGCCTTCGCCGAAGGCATCAAACGCGCCGGCAGCGACGATCCGGCAAAAGTCGCCGAAGCGTTAAAGAACGGCCAGCCGATCAGCACGGTTGTCGGCTCGGTCACCTTCGACGAGAAGGGCGACCTCAAGAACGCGAGCTACGACATCAACCAGTGGCATGACGGCAAATACGCGCCGATCCAACCGTGATGGCCGCGGCGCCGCAAGACGCGCTGCTGTAATCGAACATGGCCGGGGGTCAAACCCGGCCACATTTTTTTGGCGACGCCTTTGTCACGCGTTCGAGATCACTTCGTGGATAGGGAAACAGCAGTCAACTGAGGTTCCTCGACAAAGCGAACCAGCACGGTGCCGTCGGTTACCTGCGCGCCTTCGGCAGCAATCTCGGCGATAACCCCGTCATGGGGCGCGGCAATGGTGTGCTCCATCTTCATCGCCTCCAGGATCAGCAGCGGCTGGCCCTTGATCACGGACTCGCCTTTGCCTGCACGCACCAATTTGACCAGGCCGGGCATTGGAGCGCGCAGGCTGACGGAAGCGGCGGCGGCTTCGTCGGCTCGGGCCAGCGGATCCGGCACGGCAAAACCGTAGCCGATGGCGCCATCGAAGACCGTGACGTGGCCCGGCCAGCGGGCGAGGCGAGGCGCCGCGCGGAGATCCCGCGAATTGACGCTGTCATAGGGCGCATCCAGCGCCACCTCGAACCGCCCGTCCGGCCGCACCGACACGCGCGCGCCGATCTCCTGCTCGCCAAACTTCAGCAGGGTGCTCCGCGCTACAGCGTGGAAATGCGCATAGCCGGCCAGTGACGACCAGGGATCGTCCGAGGACGGCAAGTCGCGCGCACCGGACGCGGCAAGTGCCGCGGCGGCAATCGTCTCACCGCTCGGCGGCGGAACCGCCGTCAACGCCTGCTGGTGCCTGGCGATCAAGCCGGTATCGACATCGCCCGCCGCAAAATCCGCATCAGCGGCCAGCGCGGCAAGAAAGGCAGTGTTGACCGTCGAGCCGGCGATTTCGGTCTGCGACAGCGCTGCGCCAAGTGCCGTGAGCGCCGCCCGTCTGTCCTTGCCGTGGATGACCAGCTTGGCGATCATCGGATCGTAAAACGGCGAAATCGCATCGCCAGCGCGCACACCGGTTTCGACGCGCATGGTCGCACCCTCCGGTGCCGGCTGCGGAAATTTCAGATGGTGCAAGGTGCCGGTCGCCGGCAAAAACCCTCTTGCCGCGTCCTCGGCATAGATGCGCGCCTCGAAGGCGTGGCCGGAGAGCGCGATCTCGCTCTGGGTCTTCGGCAGTTTTTCGCCGGCGGCTACCCGCAACTGCCACTCGACCAGGTCGATGCCGGTAACCATTTCGGTGACGGGGTGCTCGACCTGCAGACGGGTGTTCATTTCCATGAACCAGAAACGGTCGGCCTTCAGACCTTGCGAGGCATCGACGATGAACTCGATGGTGCCGGCGCCGGAATAGTGGATTGCCTTGGCGGCTTTCACCGCCGCCTCCGTCATCGCCTTGCGCAGTGCCGGCGTCATGCCCGGGGCAGGCGCCTCCTCGATCACCTTCTGGTGGCGGCGCTGCGCCGAGCAGTCGCGTTCGTGAAGATGCACGGCGTTGCCGAAATTGTCACCAAACACCTGCACTTCGATGTGGCGCGGCTTGTCGACATATTTTTCCACCAAGACGCGGTCGTCACCGAACGCGGCTTTCGCCTCGCGCCGCGCGCCCGACAGTGCTTCCGAAAAATCATCGGGATGCTCGACGCGCCGCATGCCTTTGCCGCCGCCGCCGGCGCGCGCCTTGATCAGTACGGGGTAGCCTATCTCGCGCGCCTTGGAGGCGAGCAACACGATCTCCTGCGCTTCGCCATGATAGCCCGGAACGACAGGCACGCCGGCCTTTTCCATCAGCCGCTTGGCCGCGTCCTTCAGTCCCATGGCACGGATCGAGGCCGCCGACGGCCCAATGAAGATCAGCCCCGCCGCGACCACCTGGTCGACGAAATCGGGGTTTTCCGAAAGAAAGCCGTAGCCCGGATGGATGGCCTCGGCACCTGTGGCCAAGGCCGCCGCGATGATCTTGTCGCCGCGCAGATAGCTTTCGTTGGCGGGAGAGGCGCCGATATGCACCGCTTCGTCGGCCATTTCGACATGCAGGGCGTGAGCGTCGGCGTCGGAATAGACGGCGATGCTGCGCACACCCATCCTGCGTGCCGAGCGGATCACCCGGCAGGCGATCTCGCCACGGTTGGCGATCAGGATCTTGGCGAACATCGGGCCTCCGCAGGCAGAGCTGCCGCCAACGGCGCGAATTCTCGTCACGCGAACTGCGGCAATGCCCTGCTTTGTAGTCTGGCGCTCAAAGGATAGGCAAGCGAGGCCTGCCTACTTTGAGGCCGCGATTTCGCAAGCTCCCCCGGTCGTGACCCTGTAACGGTCGCGGGTGACCTGGCAGGATTTCATCGCCATATCCTCGGCAGCCTTTTGCGAGGGCGCATTCAAGCGCGAGCCGCACAGGATGTACAACGAACGCACCCGGGAATACGGAGTGGTCGCATAAGCTGAATGGCCGCTGGCCGCCACATAGGCCTTATATGCCTTGGTGCATGGCCGATCCGCGGTCGCCGGAAAATACGGGTAGAAGCGGACGTCGCCCTTGCTTCCAGCCAGCGATTCCGCCGCGCCGACATTGGGGCTCGAAATTAGAAGCAACCCGGTTATCAGCGAGAAGACTGCTTGTTTAACGCTTATAGATTTCATTTTCCCACCCATTGAATACGTCGAAGGCCGACGAGTGTCGGTCTATTTGGAGGCAGCTATGGCGCAGGCCCCTGCAGTCGTGACCTTGTACTTGCTGCGCGCGGACTGGCAGGATTTCAACGCCAGCGCCTCCGCAGCCTTCTGGGATGTTGCATTCAGATAAGCACCGCAAATAGTGAATTCGGTTGCCCAGTTGAATGGCGTCATCGCATAGGCCGAGTGACCGCCAGCCGCCACATAGTCCTTGTAATTCTTGCCGCAGCCTCCGATTGTACCCGGTGCAAAATAGACCGGAAAACGGCTGTCGCCCTTGCTTCCCGCCAGCGATTCGGCGGCGCCGACATTCGGTGCAGAGGCCACAAGCAGTGCAAGTACCGACATGGTGGCTCGCTTGATTGATAAAGATTTCATTGCCAAACCCATTTGAACCCCAAACACTGAAATATATTCGCCTACTTGGAGGCAGCGATTTCGCAGCCGCCGCCTGTTGTAACTCTGTAACTGTTGCGGGCGGCCTGACAGGATTTCAACGCCAATTCTTCGGCAGCTTGCTGTGACGGTGCATTCAAGCGCGAGCCGCAGATGATGTACAGAAAACGCACCCGGGAATACGGAGTGGTTGCATAGGCTGAATGGCCGCCGGCCGCTACATAGGCCTTGTAGGCCCTGGTACACGGATCCTTCGGGCTCTGCGGCAAATAGGGATAGAAACGGGTCTCGCCCTTGCTTCCCGCCAGCGACTCCGCTGCGCCGATGCCAGGCGTCGCTAATATAAGCAACGCCGCAAGTATATGCGCAGTTGTTCTCTGAAAAACCTGCCGCCTCATCTTCGCCCAATCCCCATTGGTATTTGCGATGATCAATAGCCGTGATTCTTTCGTCTGGCCAGATCGAGAAGCAAAAAATAGTCTGGAGATGTGGTGGGGTTGTCTCCCGCGCAGGGTCACACCCTGCCGAGTGCAGCAACGACCCGCTGATACAATTCGGCCGTCGGCTCGTCGAAGCAGCAGAAAATGACGGTTTCCGGAACGATGTTCTGGCCGATGAAGGCGCTCACGGTCCCGACAGCAATTTGCGTCGCCTGATCCTTCGGATAGCGGTAGGCCCCGGTCGAGATCGCAGGAAACGCCACCGTCCGGCAGTCCTTTGCGGCGGCGATTTCGAGCGACCGGCGATAGCAGGAGGCGAGCAGTTCGGCTTCTCCTTTGCTGCCGCCTTGCCAGACCGGCCCGACCGTATGAATGACGTAGCGCGCGGGCAGCCTGTAGCCCTTGGTGATTTTTGCGTCTCCGACCTTGCAGCCATGCAAGGTCCGGCATTCTGCCACAAGCTCGGGGCCGGCGGCGCGGTGGATAGCGCCGTCCACGCCACCGCCGCCGAGAAGCGAGGTGTTGGCGGCGTTGACGATGGCATCGACCGCCAGCTTCGTGATGTCGCCGGTTTGAATGCGAATCCTCTGGCCGATTTCGCTCATCTCACATCCTGAACACGCCGAATTTTGTCTCCTCGATCTCGGCGTTGAGCGCGGCCGAAAGGCTGAGCGCCAGCACCTCGCGGGTCTTGGCCGGGTCGATGATGCCGTCGTCCCAGAGCCTTGCCGACGAATAGAGCGGGTGTCCCTCGTGCTCGTACTTCATCAGGATCGGCTTCTTGAATTTCGCTTCCTCCTCAGCGCTCCATTCCCCGCCCTTGCGCTCGATGCCTTCGCGCTTGACCACGGCCAGCACCGTTGCCGCCTGCTCGCCGCCCATCACCGAAATGCGGGCATTCGGCCACATCCACAGGAAGCGTGGCGAATAGGCGCGTCCGCACATGCCGTAATTGCCGGCACCGAACGAGCCGCCGATGATCACGGTCACCTTCGGCACCTTGGCCGTTGCGACCGCCATGACCAGCTTGGCGCCGTCCTTGGCGATGCCGCCGGCCTCGTATTTTCGCCCGACCATGAAGCCGGTGATGTTCTGCAGGAAAATCAGCGGGATCTTGCGCTGGCAGCACAGCTCGATGAAATGCGCGCCCTTCAGCGCGCTTTCCGAAAACAGCACGCCATTGTTGGCGACGATGCCGACCGGCATGCCGCTGAGATGGGCAAAACCGGTGACCAGCGTGGTGCCATAATTCTGCTTGAACTCATCGAACTCGGAGCCGTCGACGGTGCGGGCGATTACCTCGCGCACGTCGTAGGGCTGGCGCAGATCCGTCGGCACGATGCCGTAGAGTTCATGTGGATCGTGAAGCGGCGGAATCGATTTCTGCAAGGCCAAGCTTACATTTTTGTTCCGATTCAGGTTTTTGACGATACGCCGGCATATGGCCAGCGCATGCTCGTCGTCGAGCGCATAGTGGTCGGCAACGCCGGAAAGCCTTGTGTGCACGTCGGCGCCACCGAGGTCCTCGGCGGTGACGTCCTCGCCGGTGGCCGCCTTCACCAGTGGCGGCCCGCCGAGAAAGATGGTTGCCTGGTTGCGCACCATGATTGTCTCGTCCGACATCGCAGGCACATAAGCGCCGCCGGCCGTGCACGAACCCATGACGCAGGCGATCTGCGGAATGCCGGCGGCCGACATGTTGGCCTGGTTGTAGAAGATGCGGCCGAAATGATCGCGGTCGGGAAACACCTCGTCCTGGTTGGGCAGATTGGCGCCGCCGCTGTCGACCAGATAGACGCAAGGCAGATTGTTCTGCAATGCGATCTCCTGTGCACGCAGATGCTTCTTCACCGTCAGTGGATAATAGGTACCGCCCTTCACCGTGGCGTCATTGACGACGACCATCACTTCGGTGCCTTCGACGCGGCCGATGCCGGCGATGAGGCCGGCCGAAGGGATGTCCTCGCCATACATCGACCATGCCGCGAACTGGCCGATTTCGAGGAAGGGCGAGCCTGTATCGAGCAATTGGGCAAGGCGTTGCCGCGGCAGGAGCTTGCCGCGGGAGACGTGCCGCTCACGCGCCTCTTCCGCGCCACCGCCCTCGATGGCGGCGGCTTTTTCAGCAATATCGGCGACCAGCGCCCGCATGCGCTCGGCATTGGCGCGGAAAATATCGGAGGCGGGCGACATCTGCGAGGTGAGGGGGGCCATGGCGCTACCGGATCAACTCGATCTTGCAGCCGACATCGAGGTCGCCCCAATCGCGATCAGCGGTGACGGCAATGGCATTCTCGCGAATTGCCAGCGCCAGGCAAGCCCGATCGCCCAGCGACAAGCCGCGATGCCGCGTCAATTGGCGAAGCTGCCCGGCGGCGATGCCCATCGCGTCGTCGAAAACGGCGATCGGCATGCCGAGACTGGCGAGGTCGTCCGCAGCCTGTTCCATGCTGCGTCCCTTGTCGATCAGTTTGGCGATGATTTCGGCCGCATTGACCGAACTGCATTGTGCATCCGGCGCGAACCCCAAAGCATTATCGGTGCCTTGCTCGTTGAGCAGGATTGCGAGCGCCGCCGAACTGTCCATGACATAGGGCTTCATTTCGTCCGCTTTCCCGTCGTCCCTTCGGCGTGAAGACGGTCGAGACGCTTGTCGCTTCGACGCTGCTCTTCCCGTCGCTCTTTCAGAAATTCGTCGACGACGCTTTCACCGGGCTGTTTCAACGCTGACAATTCGGCCTGGACGCGTCGCAGATTCTGCAGCCACGATCTTACCCGCAGCTCGCCGTTCTCGACATGCAGGATCATATCCTCGCCAGGCTTCACGCCCATCTGCTCGCGCATCGCGGCAGGGATGACGAAGCGCCCGCCCTCGCCAAGCTTGACACGCTCGCGTTTCGCCGGAAGCCGAAACGGCGCTTTGCGAGCGCCGGCATCGAACCGTGCTTGCGGGTCTTCGTCAAATCCGGACTTTCCCGTTCTGCCAGCCATGGTCCGTCTCGCCTGGATTGTGGCACATTACCCCATGTATGCCACATCGTGCGGCTTCTGGCAAAATCTCAAAAAGACGCCATCAGGCGCCCTCCGCCATGATTTCTCGTCCGATCAGCCAGCGACGGATTTCGCTGGTGCCGGCGCCGATCTCGTAGAGCTTGGCGTCGCGCAAAAGCCGGCCGGTCGGGTAGTCGTTGATGTAGCCGTTGCCGCCCAAAAGCTGGATGGCGTCGAGCGCCATCAGCGTTGCCTTTTCGGCGGCGAAGAGAATACAGCCGGCAGCATCCTTGCGGGCCGTCTCACCGCGATCGCAGGCGGCGGCTACGGCATAGACGTAGGCGCGCGCCGCGTTCATCGTCGCATACATGTCGGCGAGTTTGCCTTGCACCAGCTGGAATTCGCCGATCGGCTGACCGAACTGCCTGCGTTCATGCACGTAAGGTATCGCCACGTCGAGGCACGCTGCCATCAGCCCGACCGGCCCGCCGGCCAGCACGGCGCGTTCGTAGTCGAGGCCCGACATCAACACCTCGACGCCGCGCCCTTCCTCGTGCAGCACATTGTCGAATGGCACTTCGACATTCTCGAACACCAACTCACCGGTGTTCGAGCCGCGCATGCCGAGCTTGTCGAGCTTTTGCGCCACCGAAAAACCGGCAAAGGCTTTTTCGACGATGAAGGCGGTGATGCCGCGCGAATTGAGTTCCGGATCGGTCTTGGCGTAGACGACCAGCGTCTCGGCATCCGGCCCGTTGGTGATCCACATCTTGGTGCCGTTGAGCACATAGCGGTCGTTGCGCTTTTCGGCGCGCAGACGCAGCGACACGACATCGGAGCCGGCACCCGATTCCGACATCGCCAGTGCGCCGACCTTTTCGCCGCTGCAGAGCGATGGCAGATACTTTTCCTTCTGCGCCTGCGTTGCCCAGCGGTTGATCTGGTTGACGCAGAGGTTGGAATGGGCGCCGTAGGAGAGGCCGACCGAGGCCGAGGCGCGCGAAATCTCCTCCATGGCCACGACATGGGCGAGGTAGCCCATGCCGGTGCCGCCGAAATCGGGATCGGCGGTGATGCCGAGCAGGCCGAGCCCGCCGAGCTCCGCCCACAGATGTGCCGGGAATTCGTTCGAGCGGTCGATCTCGGCGGCGATCGGTGCGATCTTTTCCTGGGCGAAGCGCCGCACCAGGTCGCGCAGCGCCTCGATGTCTTCGTCAAGCCCGAAGTTGAGCGTATGCGTGTACATGCCGTTCCTCCCGGCGCACGATCCCGAAATCGGGATCATGCGCGAAATCAAGTTGCTAGAGCGTCCTTTGCGCGCCCGAATAGAGGCGCGGCGTCGTAGCTCGTTGACGCGCCATCGCTCTTTGCTCCAACAAGGCGCATTGTCATTGCTAGATATGTAGCGGTGACTTCGGCGATCGACAGCCGTTCGCCCGGCCGGAACCAGACGATGACGCCGGTCATCATCTGGATCAGCGCCATGGCGGTGAGCCCGGTGTCTTCGATGCTGAATAACCCCGCTTCGACGCCGTCGCGCAGGATGGCGCGCAGCTCCTTCTCGTAGGCCGTGCGCATGCGCAGGATCTGCGTGAGTTTTTCATGCGACAGGCTGCGCAGCTCCATGTTCGAGACATGGGTGGAGTGGCGGCGTTCGATATGGAAAGCGATGTGGTTTTCGACATAAGCGGCAAGCCGCGCTGCCGGATCAGCGCCGACAGGGCGTGTTGCGCGCCACGCCTCGATCAAGCCTTCCATATGCTCACGCATCAGCATGAACAGAAGGTCCTGCTTGGTCGGGAAGTAGCGGTACAGCGCCGCTGCCTGGACGCCGACCTCGGCCGCCAGCTGGCGCATCGACATCGCCTCGTAGCCGAGACGCGCAATCAGGCTGACTGCCGCCTCGCGGACCGCAGCTTCGGTCTTCTCTCCGTCGGAACCGGTCGTACGCGCCATGACAAGCCGCCTTTTCGCGAAAAATAAAACAAACGTTCAATTAATTCAAGAGGCGCGTCCGAGCAGGGCAATGGCTTCAGATTTGCTCTATCTGCACCCTCGAGAACTTTGTGCGATGGAAGCGAATGAGCAGGACCATGCCTTGCTAGGCAACAATCCTGAAATCGGCCGACGTGTCGCGAGCCTCGATCTCTTCGACATCGACCTTCGAAACCGCTGCCCCTGGCGGCCCTTGCCAAAGCCGTTCGATCATTGTCGAGACCGCCGCACCGGTCCCCGCAATCAAGGCTGTCACCGAGCCGTCAACTTCGTTGCGCACCCACCCGGCAAGGCCAAGCGCCGACGCCTCGCGCCGCGCCCAAACCCGGTAGCTGACGCCTTGCACCTTGCCGTAAATGCGTACCTGCACAGTCCGGTCGGTCATCACGCTCTCCATCCTCTGAGTCGAGTCTGGCGCATCGCCGTGCAAATTCAACCGCGTTGCCGCCGGTCAGCCACATAGGGCGAAGGCTCTTCAGTTCCCCCGCGCTGCCGCCAGCGCGCCAGGCAGTTCCTCGGCAAAGATGTCGAGTTCGTGGTCGAGGCCGACACTGACCCGGATGCAGCGGTCGAGAACCGGCACCATCGGCTTGCGGATGAAGACGTCGCGTGACAACAGCGCCTGCAGCACTTTTAGTGCGAAAGCGCCGTCGCGGCCGCAGTCGATGGTGACGAAATTGGTCGCCGAAGCCAGCGGCTTCAGCCCGTTCGCTTCGGCTATTGCGGCAATGCGTCGACGGCCGGCGGCGACCCGCGCCACCACGCTCTCCAGCCAGGCCTGATCGGCAAGCGCCTCGACACCGGCGATCTGCGCCATGCGGCTGACGCCATAGTGGTTGCGGATCTTGTCGAAGTCCCGAATCACCTGGGCCTCGGCCACCGCATAGCCGCAGCGTATGCCGGCCAGCCCATAGGCCTTGGAGAAGGTGCGCATGCGGATGACGTTCGGCCGCGCCATATCGATCGGTGGCAGCGCTGAGGCTGGCCCTAATTCGCCATAGGCTTCGTCGAGTACCAGCATCGTGGTCTCCGGCAAGGCTTCGATGAAGCGGCTGAGCTCGGCGGCTTCCCACCAACTGCCCATCGGATTGTCCGGATTGGACAGGTAGACCAGTGGCGCCTTTTCCTTGGCCACTGCCGCCAGCAGGCCGTCGAGGTTTTCCCGATCGTTCTGGTAGGGCACTGCGACCAGCCGGCCGCCGACGCCGGCAACATGAAAGTTGAAGGTCGGATAGGCGCCGCGCGAGGTCACCACCGCGTCGCCGGGCGCCACATACATGCGCGCCACCAGGCTGAGCAGCCCGTCTATGCCTTCGCCGATGACGACGTTTTCGGCGCCGACGCCGAGATGCCTGGCGGCAGCTACCTTCAAATCGTGATTATCGGGGTCGCAATACATCCACATGTCGCCGGCAATCTCAGCCATGCGGGCAATGACGCGCGGGGAAGGGCCAAAACTGCTCTCATTGGCGCCGATGCGGGCGCGAAAGGCGCGGCCGCGATCACGCTCCTGCGCCTCCGGGCCGACAAACGGCACCGTGGAGGGAAGCGCGTCGATGAGCGGCGTAAGGGGAGGGCGCAGGCGCATGATAGGGCTCGTTCGAAAGGGGGCCTTCTTGCTAGCCTGCCGGCTTGGCCTGCGCAAGTTCCGCGGCAGGCAGGAACGTCAGGCTGGATTCTCCCGGATCATTTTGCTAGCGAGACATGATGAGCAACCGACTGCCACCCGCTTGGTCCAAGCACATAAAGTCCCGCCCGGCGCCGAACGTGGAACCGCCGAAAGCCAAACCATTGTCGCGGGCGCAGGCCGACGACATGCTGCTGAAACAGGCATATGACTTTCAGCAGGCCAAGCGGTTGGCCGAGGCTAAGGAACTGTGCCGTCGCGTGCTGGAGCGCACGCCCAACCATCCCTTGGCATTGTATATCATGGGCACGCTATTCATCGGGCTCGACGATGAAATTGCATTGCGATATTTGGCGTTAGCCGTCGGCGAGGAGCCTCGAAACCCATATTACCACCTTAGTCTGGGTGAAACCTATCTGAAGGTCAGCGAATATTCGCCCGCAATCACGCATATCCAGCAGGCCTTGAAGTTGAAGCCGGATTTGCTGGAAGCGCTTTGCGCGTTGGGACGCGCTTACGTCGAATTCGACAAGGCTGACATGGCTCTGCCGCTTTACGAGAAAGCGCTCAAGATCAACCGCGATCATCCTCGCGTTCGGACAGGACTGGCCAGCGCACTCGCCGGTCTCGGTCGCGTGGACGAAGCCGAAGTCTATCTGAAAGAAGCGATCGAACGTCGCATCGCGATGCCCGCTGCCTATAACGAGCTTGTGCATACGCGCAAATTCACCGAAGAGCCGGCCGAACTTAAGTCCATCCTGCGCGAACTGGGCTACCCAAAGCTTGACCCCGAAAGTGCGATGAGACTTCATCACGCAGCCGGCAAGGTGCTGAACGACCTTGGGCGTTACGAAGACGCGATAGATCATTTCAAGAAAGGCAAGCAGGCCGCAGGCTATAGGTTTGATCTGGAAGCCTATCGCCGCTGGGTCGACTCTACGATCGAGCTCTTCAACCCGGACATGGTGGCTGCCAACGCGGGCCATGGAAGCCCATCGGAATTGCCCGTGTTTGTATTGGGAATGCCCCGGTCGGGGACCACCCTGACCGAGCAGATTTGCGCGAGCCACCCGGATGTTCACGGCGCAGGAGAACTTAAAAAGCTAAGGCGAGCCGCAAATGCTACCGGCCTCACCAGGCTTTCGGCACGGGCTTTGGGCCAATCGATGGTGCCGATCACCCCTGACCTGTCCAAAATCCTGGCCGAGGAGCACCTGTCCTACCTTCGTGAGCGTGCGCCGACCGCACGTCGCATAGTCGACAAGATGCCCCGGAATTTCGAACTGATAGGCCTCATAGGCCTTCTCTTTCCCAACGCGCGGATTATTCACTGTCGCCGCGACGCCATCGACAATTGCCTCTCGTGTTTTTTCCAGAATTTCTCCAAGGGACACAGCTACATCGCCGACCTGCAGACGCTCGGGCTGTACTACCGTGAATACGATCGTCTGATGCGGCATTGGGACAAGGTTTTTCCAGAACGCATCTTCGAAAATCGCTACGAGACGCTGGTTGCGGATCAGGAGGCACAATCGCGCCGTCTGATCGATTATCTTGGATTGCCCTGGGACGATGCCTGCCTGCGCTTCTTCGAGAAGGGCGGATCGGTCAACACGGCCAGTCGCTGGCAAGTCCGGCAGCCGATCTACAGGTCATCTGTCAAGCGCTGGAAAAATTATGAGGGCAAGATCCAGCCGCTGATCGACGCCTTGGGCGACCTAGCTGAACTTTGAACAAGGAGGGCGCCCGACAGGATATGCCAGCCCTTCAGGCCAGGCTGGATTCTCCCGGACCATTTTGCTAGCGAGACATGATGAGCAACCGACTGCCGCCCGCTTGGTCCAAACACATAAAGTCCCGTTCGGCGCCGAAACTGCAGCCGTCGAAAGTGAAATCGCCCTCGCGCGCGCAAGCTGACGACATGCTGCTGCGACAGGCGCTCGAACTTCAGCAAGCCAAGCGGCTCCCGGAGGCGGAGGAATTATGCCATCGCGTTCTCGCCCGCACGCCCAACCACCCGCTTTCGCTCTACATCCTCGGCACGTTGGGGCTCGGTATCGACGACGAGTTGGCTCTCAAATATTTTGCGCGGGCAGTAAGCCAGACGCCTCAGAATCCATATTTCCACCTTAGCCTGGGAGAGGCCGGTCTGAAGCTTGGCGACAGCTTGCTTGCGATCAGGCACCTGCAGCGCGCCTGCGAATTGAAGCCCGACCTGGTGGAAGCGCTTTGCGGACTGGCGCGTGCCTACGTCAACTTCGACAAGGCCGAGATGGCTTTGCCCCTTTACGAGAAGGCGCTAAAGATCAACGGCGACCATCCCATGGTCCGGATTGGTCTGGCTGGTGCGCTCACCAGCCTCGGCCGCATGGACGAAGCCAGAGCCTATCTCGATCAGGCAATAGAACGTCGCGTCGATGTTGGGGCAGCCTACAATTACCTGGTCGACACGCAAAAGTTCACCGAAAAACCTGCCGAGCTCGATTCTATCCTGCGCGAACTGTCCAATCCCAGGCTCGAACCGGTTGCTGCATCGCAGCTCCATCACGCGGCAGGCAAAGTGCTGAACGATCTTCAGCGCTATGAAGAGGCGATGGATCACTTCAAGAGGGCGAAAAAGGCGGCTGGTCACGATTTCGACCTGGAGTACTACCGCCGAAGCGTCGATTCCATGATCGAGATATTCAGCCCGTCACTATTGGAAGCCAAGGCTGGCCACGGCAGTCCGTCTGAAGTGCCTGTATTTGTGCTGGGCATGCCCCGGTCGGGGACGACGCTGACCGAGCAGATCTGCGCGAGCCATCCGGATGTCCATGGCGCCGGGGAGCTTACGAAGCTGCGGCGAATCGCGAACTCGATGGGCTTTAGAACACTGTCGGATGAGGACCTGCGCAATTCGATCATGTCGATGACGAGGGATCAGTCGAGGGCGCTGGCCGAAGAATACCTGTCCTATCTGCGCCAGCACGCGCCTGGCGCGCTCCGCATCGTTGACAAGATGCCGCACAATTTCGAGTTTATCGGCGTGATTGGAATTCTTTTTCCCAACGCGCGTATCATTCATTGCCGCCGCGATGCCATCGACAATTGCGTGTCCTGCTTCGTCCTGCATTTCACCAAGGACCACGGCTACAACGCCGACCTTGAGACACTCGGCCTATACTACCGCGAATATGATCGCTTGATGCGGCATTGGAACAAGGTTTTTCCCGGACGTATTTTCGAAAGCCGCTACGAGACGCTGGTTACGGATCAGGAGACACAGTCGCGCCGTCTCATCGATCATCTCGGCTTGCCTTGGGACGAATCCTGCCTGCGCTTTTTCGAGAGGAGCGGGTCGGTCAATACCCCCAGCCGCTGGCAGGTCCGGCAGCCGATCTATACATCATCGGTCAAGCGCTGGAAAAAATATGAGAGTACGATCCAGCCGCTGATCCAGTCGCTTGGCGATCTCGCCGAGATTTGATTTGGAGTTGGCGGTCCACATTGCGTGGATCGTGATATCTGAACCGCGCAGGCTTACGGCTGATTTCCAGCGTGCGGCTCACGCGGCTGGTAGTGGAGTCGCCTCGATACGAAAACCCGGCGGTTGCCCGCCGGGTTCAATCTCAATCTAGCTCGGACTGTTAGAATGAGCGCTGGAAGCGGAGCATGCCGCCGACGCTGTCCTTGTCGTCGGCATTGGTCCAGTTGCGATCGTAGGCTTTGTCAAACTGACCGTCGCGGGCCCAATCGACTTCGGCAGTGATCGTGAGACCGGGAACGATATCGTAGGCAATGTTCGCAGCGACGCCGTAGTTTTTGTCATCGTCAGCCGAGGCCTGGAGATTGAACGAGGTCTTCTCGTTGATGGTGTAGGTGCCACCACCCCAGACTGCCCAGTTGCCGCCCCACTGCTTGTAGAAGTTGCGGTCGATGTTGTCGTCAGAGCCGTAGCCGGCCATGATGAACAGTGTCAGGTTCTGTATCGGCGTAACGTCGACGCGAACCTTACCGGCCCACTCTTCCCAGGTGCTGTCATAGGCGGCGACACCGGTGATCGAGCCCCAGCCCTGCGTGTATTTGATACCGCCGACAACATACGGGACATAGCTGTCGATGGAATCATTGCCGCTGTTGCTGTCTTGGAAAATGCCAGGATCAGCGGCGGCACTGCCCGAACCGGTTTCCAACGAAGCCACGGCCGAGAAGCCGTTTCCGGCATCGAAGTAATACTGGACGACGTTGGTGTCGAAGCCGCCGTAGGGGACCAGCGTATCCTGGATGACGTTGCCGGCGTAGCCGATGAAGGTATCGAACGCCGATTCGTCCTTACCGACGCGCAAACCACCGAGCTGGACCCAGGCAAAGTTCAGCGAAACGCTCGTACCGCCATTGAAGTTGTCATCAAGGTAATCGTTGTGGTTACCCCAGTTGAAGCGTGTCTCGGTGTAGGTCTTCAAGGTGCCGAGCTCGGTTTCCTGGCCGGTCCAGGTCTTGAGCGTGAAGCGGGCGTGCTTGTAGTAGGTATCCTGCGAGTCGCCGTCCTGCTGATCGGTAGTCTTTGCACCGTCAAATGAGCCGACGTCACCGATGCCGATGTCATAGCGGACGTAGCCGCCGATGCGCAGGCAGGTCTCGGTGCCGGGGATGTAGAAGTAGCCGGCGCCGTAGACGTCGCAAATCTTGACGTATTCAGCGGGTTCCGGCTCGGCGACGACGACGGCGTCGGCGGCGCGCGCACCGGAAACTGCGATCAGTGCCGCAG
>NZ_JAMYQK010000041.1:0-56408 GCF_040320845.1 Mesorhizobium sp. M0601 | reverse complement strand
CGAGGAGGTCGCGTCGACCTTAATCAAGACGCTTCGGTGCGAGTGGATCCACGGCTTCATCGCCGACTTCTTCAACACTATCGACCCGAAGAGGGCTGGGTGGAGGTGATAAGGCTTACGCGCAACGCTGAAGGTAAGCCCGCAAAGTTCGAGATACGAAGTGAATTCCTTTCCGACTATCTCGCTGCCCGCGACATGCATCTGTTTTGTTCAAGTTACCGACAGCACGTCGTCGTTTCTGCAACCAAGCCGACATTCAGCTGGCCGACCGAAGGCCTTAATCAAGTCGTCGGTCGCGATACGCTCGAAGCCTATACCACGGAAGCGGGATATCCTGATCCCGTTGGCGCGTTCCGAACCCTTGGGGCGATATGGCGAACCGAATGGATCGAAGCCGGCAGTCGCAGTGTCCGAATCCGAGGCGATAAGGAACAGCACGAGTCCTCGTTCGCGTTGAAGACCGATGGGAGCCGCGTGTCTGGCGGCAAACTCGGAGGAGCGATCTCCTGGCTGTATTTTAGGCCGACGATCGTTTCCGAACTTCTTCGACACCGTGGGGGCCATCTTGGATGGTACACGCGGGAAACTGGTGCCATTGGAGCTACAGGCGGCACGAGTGTACATTTCGGTTTGAATGACCTAGGGCTGATCACGGTGTTTGCCAAGGATATCGGTGCACTCCCCCTGTGGTCGCAGAGGCTTTGGAGCGCACACAACGTAACGCCAGAGGGCGGCGTATCTGACGAGTTGTTTGCTGCTCAGATGCATGTCATGCCAGCTTCCACAAAGGCGCCTGAGGCTCAACTGGCTTCAGCATTGGAGGCGGTCGATGCGGCCTTTTCCAAACGCTTCGGTATCAAGATGCTGCGCGACCACCCTTCGGCGTCGGACCTGGCTTTACGCTCGCAGCGGTTCAAAGCCGTTGAGGCGGATGGGCTGCTCGAACTCTCCAAGGAACTTTCGCGGATGTTCGCGGAGCGTATCGATGCGAAGGTCGTAACTGCTCAGCTACCCGAACCCACGAACGAAAATCTCGGTTCGCTGAAAGTTGTCGAGCGACTGCTAGGGACCATCATCGCGCCTGAAAACGCAAGGCAACTCATGGCGCCGCTCTTCGGCATTCAAGACTTGCGGAATGCTAGCTCTCATCTGGGTTCCAGCAAGATCGCGAGCGGTATGGAACGAGCGCGAGTGGAGAGCCAGTCGCCAGCGGCGATGCAGGGAAGACAACTTTTACAGAGCTTCGTTGACACGGTTCGCCACATCTCTGAAATCCTGGATTTGATGACAAAGACAAATAGCTAAAGTTCTGCGTAGCTCCCTCGATAGCGACCAAGACCAGCGTCGCTAGGGGCGCTCCGGATTATCAGATCGCTACAGGGCGAGGCGAGCCAGCTCGGAAACAAGCTGTTTCTCTCCGAATACCTCGATGTGGTCGGGTTAGCCTGCAGTCATATAGAAATGTCTGCTTCCGGGCCTCGAGGACTTTCGCGGCAACGTCCGAGAATAAGGCGCAGTCCCGACGTCCAGATGGCGAACCGCCGGACCGGCCCGAGAAACGGCGCGCTTGAGATCACCCGCGCGCGGCTCTACTAGTCCGAAAACCTCACGCTCACGCCGCGCTGGCGAAAATAGGCCTGCATCAACTTGCGCCCCGAGCGGTTGTTCTGCGCCAACTTGGTCGGATCGAACACCGCCTGTTTTATCCCTTCTCGTGTCAGCGCCGCTTTAAGCGTCGCGATATGTGCGTCGATGTCGGCATTATCCGCCCGCAGCGAGGCATAGATACCTTCGGTCGCCTGGGCCACGGTCGGTTCGCTCACAGGTGTCGTCCTTTGGTTGGTTGAGCGGCGGCTTACCACAGATTCGCGGCTCCGCCGATACCGATGAGACCGTCAATCGTCTCTACCGGCATAGCAGGTTCCTGGCGCGAACCGACACCCAGTTGATGGCTGGAGATATCTGCCTTCTGACAACCGCAAAATTGGACTCTAGGTCCAAGTCGCGGCGCTAACCCGCCGCCCCACTCCCCCATGGCCCATGGAAAGCGCCCTGCCCGTCGATGCGCTCAAAACCGTGCGCGCCGAAGAAATCGCGCTGCGCCTGGATCAGGTTCGACGTGCCGCGGCCCTGCCGGTAACTATCGAAATAGGCAAGTGCAGATGACAGGGCCGGCACCGGCGAGCCGGCTTCGGCCGCCCTTGCCACGACACGGCGAAGCGACGGATGTGCCTCCTGCATCAATGAGACGAAAGCCGGCGCCATCAACAGGTTGGTGGCTGCGCCGCCGGCGCCGAAGGCCTCCGCCATCGTATCCAGCAATTGCGAGCGGATGATGCAGCCGGCCCGCCAGATCTTGGCGATGACCGGCATCGGCAGGTTCCAGTTGAATTCCTTCGACGCGCCGCTCATCACCGCGAATCCTTGCGCGTAGGCGGCGATCTTGCCGGCAAACAGCGCCAGCTCGAGATCGGCGAGCAGGGCGTCCCTGTCTCCGGAAATCTTGCTCACGCCGCCGCCATAGACCTTTTCGGCGGCAAGCCGCTCGTCCTTGATCGACGACAGCACGCGCGCCGCCACAGCCGCTTCGATTGCGGTGGCCGGGATGCCTAGCTGCTGCGCCTCGATCACCGACCATTTGCCGGTGCCTTTCTGGCCGGCGCGGTCGAGGATGATGTCGACCACCGGTTTGCCGGTCTTGGGATCGTCGGCGGCCAGCACCTTGGCGGTGATCTCGATCAGGTACGAATTGAGCCTGCCCGTGTTCCACTGAGAAAACACCTCAGCGATCTCTTTCGGCCCCATGCCGAGCCCGTCGCGCAATATGCCGTAGATCTCGGCGATCATCTGCATGTCGGCATATTCGATGCCGTTGTGGATGGTCTTGACGAAATGGCCGGCGCCGTCGGTGCCAAGCCACGCCGCGCAAGGCTCGCCCTTGAACTTGGCCGAGATCGCGGTCAGCACCTTTTCGACGCGCTTCCAGGACTCTTCGGTGCCGCCGACCATTATAGAGGGACCGTGGCGTGCTCCCTCCTCGCCGCCGGACACGCCCATGCCGATGAAGGTCAGGCCCGAATCGGTAAGCTCGGAGAAGCGCCGCATCGTATCGCGGAAATTGGCATTGCCGGCGTCGATGACGATGTCGTTGGCCGACAGCACGCCGCGCAATGCCGCGATCTGCTCGTCGACCGGCTTGCCGGCCAGCACCATGATGATGATCGGCCGCGGCGGCCGGATCGCGGCGGCCAGTTCTTCGAGGCTGTAGCAGGGCACCACCCTATCCCGAAGCGCGCCGGCATTTTCGACAAAGGCATCGGTGCGCGCCGCGGTGCGATTGAAGACGGCGATGCGGTGCCCCTTCTCGGCGATATTGAGCGCCAGGTTGGAGCCCATCGTGCCAAGGCCGATCAGGCCTATTTCGGCTTTTTCCATCGTTTCTTCCCTGCTTTCGGATCTTGTTGGTTTGAGCCCGCGATTGGGTTGGACGCCCATTCTTGATGGCGATGATTGACGGGGGTTCGCGGCCGCGTCAACCGCCTCGCCGAATTGTCTTGCGTGGACCAGCGCTCTCGTCACGGCCTGATGTCGATCGGCGCCCCTATCTTCACCATCTCGAAATCCGAGACCAGGATATCGAGCCGCGCCGTCCACCGGCCGGCGACCGGAATGACGAGATCGTCGACGCGCCAGGTGCCGTCGCCGGGATTCGTCGCCGGGCGTTTGATGGGCTCGATGCCGGAATCGGGCTTTGACAGGACCAGCGTTACCTGCTTGGCGTCGAGCGGGCCGAAATCGCCGGTCATGATGAAGATCGAAGCGGCAATAGGTCCGGTGTGCCCGGGCGCAATACTGAGATCGGCCATCGCTTGGAGCGTGTGGATATGCACCGATGCCGGCTGTGCCGCGGCGATCGCCAGCGCGCGCGGCGGCGGCGTGAAGCGCCAACCGGCGGCGATGCCGAAGATCGCGACCACGATCAGCACCTCGATGCCGATCGAGCGGGCCAGTCGCCGCTGGACTTCCGTCTTTCCCGCCTCGGCGGGGACCGTAAGCTTGAAGCGGTTGACGGCAGCGAGCGTGAACAGAAAGACGAGCAGCACCAGCTTGATCAGCAGCAGCCGGCCATAGGCAGTGTGGACCAGCGCCGACGGCGTTTGCACCTGGATGACGGCGAGCACGATGCCGGCTGCCGCAAGCACCGCCACGACGAACAGGATCGCTCGTGAAAACCGGCGCAGCAACGGCCCGGCTTTGTCCGGCTGCCGTTTCAAGGCAAGACCGAGCGGCGCCAGCGCCCCGGACCAAATCGCGATACCAGTGGCGTGCAGAAACACCATCGGCCGGGTCAGCCATTGCGGCTCGGCGGCACTGGCATGCCCGCTGGCGGCAAGTGCTGCGCCAACGCCAACCAGTCCGGCCAAGGCCAGCGGCTTTGCGTCGGCGGGCGGCACGACCAGCGATAATAGGCTCAGGCCGAGCGCCATCAGCGCGATCAGCACCGTCCAGCCGAAGCTGGTGCCAAGCCCGGTCTGCCAGATGACCGGCTGCGCCAGCCGGGCAAGCGGCGCGCCGAGTGCATCCAGCCCCTGGAAACCGAGCGACAAAAGTGCGGCGGCCAGCCCGCACAGGATCGCGGCGACGATCATGTTCTGGCCGGATCGGCCGCCTTGCGCCAGCCAGCCTAGCGCAAAGGCACCGCCGACACCGAAAAACAGGCCGATGTATAGAAAAACCTTGCCGATCCAGATCGCCGTTCGAAGCGCCCGGTCGACAGCTTCGGAAGGGGCCGGCGCAGCACTCGGTGCACCGACCGAGAACAGCACCGAGCCGCCGACCGGATGCCCGTCGGCGGAAATCACCCGCCAGCTCAGCACATGCGTGCCCGACGTCAGCGCCTGCGGATTGTCGATCTCGACGGTCTGGCCGCTGAGCCGGAAGGAGCTCAGCGGGATCGACGTGCCGTCGGGCCGCACCAGCGTCAGCACCAGCGGCGAAACCGGCTCGCTGAAGGTCAGCGACATCTGCGACGGGCTCTGCGCCAGCACCGCACCGTCAGCCGGCTCGGCCTTGATCAGCGCCGCATGGGCGAAGGCTGCGTTTGGCGCGGCAATGGTGGCAAGCAGCACAATCGCGGCCAGCAGGCCGATGGCAAGCCGGCCGGTTGTGCAGGCCGTTCGCACGATGGATGCCGCACTCATGTCACCGCCACAAAGACAGCGGCGCGCTCTTTCGGATAGAGCGCGCCGCGTAAGGATCACTTCTTCGGCAGCAGCTTGAGGCCGGGCGCCGGAAATTCCAGCGCGTCCTCGGCCTGCCCGGCCGTCGGAACCTCGATCCAGCGATCTGCAATGCCGTCACATTCCTGCACCACCGGGAAATGCAGCATCTGGCCTGCCGGCAGATCCGCCGCCAGCGTCGCGCGAAAGACGAATTCGTCGTAGAACTCGTCCGGCAGGCTGCCGGCGCTCCAGTCGATCTCCTTGACGCCGCTGGTCACTGCCTGGCCGTAGAGCTGGTAGGACTTTTCGTATTTGCCGTTCTTGACCTGCAGTGTCCAACCCGGCTTCGGCATCGGTTTGACCGAGAGCACCCCTTCCGGGATCTGCACGCGCAGCGCGGTCGTCGCCTTGCCCTCGCAGCCATGCGGCACCCGAAGAACCGCCTTGTAGGTCGAGCCCACCGCCGCCTCCGGCGTTTCGAGCGTGATGTGGGCAAAGGCCGCGCTGGTCCCGAGGACAAGAAGCACGCAGCCGGGCAAAAGAGATTTCTTCATGAGGCTACCTCTCGAAGCGGCCAAGTCAGTCGTCGTCCTGGGGCGCCGCGCTGCCGATGCCTTGCACGGCGAATTCAATCTGCACGGGCCCGGCTTCCTCGAAGGTCAGCGTGGCGGAGAACGTTTCGCCCTCCTTGGGCTGCCGCTTCAAATCCATGAACATCAAATGATAGCCGTTAGGCGCCAGCGCGACCTTGCCGCCAGCCGGGATTTCGAGGCCGCCGATGACCGGCCGCATGGTCATGACGCCATTGCTGACGCCCATCTCGTGCAGTTCGGCCTTGGCCGAAATGTCGGAGGTGATCGACAGCAGGCGATCCGCCGCACTGCCTGTGTTGGTGATGGTGAAGTAGCCGCCGGCCACCTTGGCGCCGGCTGGCGTGGCGCGCGACCAGGGGTGCCCGATCTCGAGATCGCCAAGCTTGAACTCGTGTGCCAACACCGTCTGGGCGCTGGCGAACAGGAGGGCAAGAACGCAAAGGGCGACGCCGAGACGCTGCTCGAAACGACCCAGTGAGAAGCGCCTGCGGCTGGATGCGGCAGCGCGAAAAGAGTGAGACATGATTGCTCCGTGGACTTTAGGGGATCGCGCCGATGGCCGGTCGCGAACGATGTCGATAAACGCGCCGGCAAAGCGTTGCGCGGCGCGAACCAGAACGGATCAGGCCGTCGCCGGTGGTGCGCGCGGATTGGACGGAGTGCGGGCGCGGGCGAAATCGCGATGCCGGAAGGCCGGCAGGAAAAAGGCGATGGTTTCGACGGAAAGGCTGCGAGCCAGGCTCCCCGCGGCATCGGGTGGCGCGTAGACCGCCGAAACGAGGTTGCAGCCAAGCATGCAGCAACCCGGCATGTGCTGCTGATGCGGATCGCCGGCGGGGAGTTGCGTCGCACCGTCATGGGTGCAGATCGTGTTGCCGAAAGCATCGAATTGCGAGGCGTTCGGCGCGCCGCCGGAAGCAAACGCGCCGAACATCGACTGGAACATGAAAAGCCACGCCGCGGCGAACGCGACCGGCATGCTCCATCGTCTCCGGCGTATGGTCAAGAACCAGCCTCTTCACGCAGCAACGTCAGCTCTCTAGCACGGAGCCGGCGGCCGGAAAATCGCCAAAACGCTGCTGCGGCAACGCAACACAATCACGCGCGTTGCGGCTGCCTGCCCTCGGGAATGGACGTCAGCAGCGTGTGGCGGGCCGATTTCAGGTGCTTGCGGCAGGCGGCGTCGACCTTGGCGAGATCGCGCGATTTGAGCGCGGCGATATAGGCGAGATGCTCCTGGACCGCGACTTCGTTGCGCTCGCGCTCCTGCGCCTTGTTCCACTGGTAGTGGTAGTGGAAGATCATGGCGATGACGTCGTAGAAATCGACGATGAAGCGGTTGTGCGACGCCCGATGGATCAGCCGGTGAAAGCGCTCGTCAAGCTCGGAGAATTCGTTGAAGCGCACGGCGATCTCGCGCTCCAGCCGGTGATGCTCGTCTTCCAGGTGGTCGAGGTCGGCCCACACCGGGCTGTCCTCGGGCAGAGCGGCAAAGGCTGCGGCCGAGCGCAGTTCGAACATCTCGCGGATTTCGGTCAACTCCAGCGCGAAGGCGCGGGTAAAGCCTTTCAGCACCCAGTGACTGTTGCGGCGCTTCTCGATCAGCCCAAAGCGCGAGAAGCGGATCAGGAATTCGCGCACGCTGGTGGTGCCGACGCCGATCTCACGCGCCAGTTCGAGCTCGTTGATCTGCATGCCGGCTTCGGCACCGCTGGCAAGCAGCCGCCGCATGAAGGAGCGCTCGATGATCTCGGCCAGCGTGTCGGTTTCTTCCTCGGGGAAGAAATCGTCCGGTCGCGGTTCGCGCAGGACCGTCTTGCTGCGCTTGTTCCAATCGATCAGCCCGGTTTCTTCCATGCGCGCAAGGATAGTGCGGACCGTCGTGCGGCTGACGCCGAGCAGCGTACCCAGCTCCGGCTCCGAAGGCAGGCTCCTGGTTTCGTCGAGCAGCCTCAGACCGCGATTATAGGCGTCCTTGTAAACGTTGTTGCTCTTCGACATCCCCTGCCCCGTGGCGCATCGGCGTTTGCGGCCAGTGTGAAGCGTTTCTCGCGCATGAAACCGGTACCTTTTCGGAAAACATCATGCGCAACGCTAGTTTTGGTTGTAGAGCCTACTTCTCGCATCCAAAAGACGCGTCGCGCTCTGGCGAAAAAACAATTGACGCAAAAATGTTTTTTCACGATAAAAGACATTATATGTTAAGAGCCGCGTGTCAATCCGCTCGCGCACCCAGGAACACACCCAGGAAGCTCCCGTGAACGCCGCAAACAGCATTCTTCTGTCTCCCGCCGACAATGTCGCGGTCGCCAATGGCCGCATCGAGATCGGCACCGTGCTGCCGGGCGGCGCCGTCGCCGCCGCAGTGATCGAGCCGGGCCACAAAGTGGCGATCAAGCCGATTGCGGCCGGCGAGGCCGTGGTCAAATACGCCCAGGCGATCGGCCGCGCCACGCAAAACATCGCGCCCGGCGAGCATGTCCATTCGCACAATCTGGTCTTCGAAAGCGGGCGTTTGCCGGTAGTGCCGCCGAACGAGGCAGTGCATGCGACCGAGGCCGACCGCGCCCGCACCTTCATGGGCTACCGCCGCGCCGACGGCCGCGCCGGCACGCGCAACTTCATCGGCATTCTTGCCAGCGTCAATTGCTCGGCCACCGTCTGCCACGCCATCGCTGACGCGGCGAACCGCACGCTTCTGCCGCAATATCCTGGCATCGACGGCTTCGTCCCGATCGTCCACGGCCAGGGCTGCGGCATGAGCGCCACCGGCGACGGCATGATGGTGCTACACCGCACGCTGGCCGGCTATGCCCGTCATCCGAATTTTGGTGGTGTGCTGATGGTCGGGCTCGGCTGCGAGGTCAACCAGCTCACCCTCTACGGCCAGAAGGGCGTTGCCGCGGGAAAACGCCATTTCAACATCCAGGAAGCCGGCGGCTCGCGCAAATCGGTCGAGAAGGCGCTGGTCGTGCTGGCCGAGATCGCCGAAGAGGTCGGCAAGCTTCAGCGTGAGCCGATCCCGGTCAGCGAGATCGTCGTCGGCCTGCAATGCGGCGGCTCCGACGGCATGTCCGGCATCACCGCCAATCCGGCGCTGGGTGCCGCGGTCGACATTTTGGCCGGCGTCGGCGGTGTCGGCATCCTCTCCGAGACGACGGAGATCTACGGCGCCGAGCACCTGCTCGCTTATCGCGCCGCAACCCCCGAGATCGCCGCCAAGCTCGACGGTTATGTGAAATGGTGGGAAGACCACGTCGCCAAGCATGGCGCATCGATCGACAACAATCCCTCACCGGGTAACAAGCGCGGCGGCCTGACCACCATCCTGGAAAAGTCGCTCGGCGCGGTCGCCAAGGGCGGCCAGACGCCGCTCAACGGCGTCTTCGGCTATGCCGAAAAGGTCACCGGGCACGGGCTGGTGTTCATGGACACGCCCGGCTACGACCCGGTCTCGGCCACCGGCCAGGTGGCGGGCGGCGCCAACGTCATCGTCTTCACCACAGGCCGCGGCTCCTGCTTCGGCTGCCGGCCGACGCCGTCGATCAAGGTCGCCAGCAACTCGACCATGTATCACACGATGGAGGAGGACATGGACGTGAATTGCGGCGTCATCGCCTCGGGCGAAAAGACCATCGCCGGCATGGGCCGCGAGATCTTCGAACTGATCGTCGAGACGGCTTCGGGCCGCAAGACCAAGAGCGAAGAGTTCGGCTACGGCGACAACGAGTTCGTGCCGTGGCACCTCGGAGCGACGCTCTAAGCCGGTCGCAAACACCTGACGTGATTGCCAGGTGTCACAGTTCGTACACCCCGAAAAAGAATGAACATTCCATATTGACTGTATGATGGAATTAATATTCCATACGACATATTGGAGGAGATTGGCAGCGGAGTTCCGAGGGAGCAAGCTTTCCCGCCCAGCCATTCGAGCGGCCATCAAACATCGCTTGCGCCGACCGAGGTGATGCACTATCAAAATGCGGTAAATGTTTTTTATTGATAAAGTTCCGTTTGGGCCGCGCCATCCGAATGGAGCTTCCGTAACATTCACCGGGCGACTTAGGGAGGACTCCTAATGAAATTCGTGACCAGCATTCTCAATCGCCGCGCCTTCGTGGCACTCGCAGCCGCCTCGATGCTTGCCGGCGTGATGCACTCGGCCCCGGCATCCGCGGCCGACGCGACCATTCCGATCATCGTCAAGGACACCACGTCCTTCTACTGGCAGATCGTTCTGGCGGGAGCCCGCAAGGCCGGCAAGGACCTCGGCGTCAACGTGCCGGAGCTCGGCGCCCAGGCCGAGACCGACGTCAACGGCCAGATCTCGATCCTTGAAAATGCCGTCGCCGGCAACCCGGCGGCCGTCGTCATTGCGCCGACCGAAGCCAAGGCGCTCGGCAAGCCGATCGACGAGGCCGCCACCAAGGTCAAGATCATCGGCATCGACTCTGGCGCCGACTCCAAGGCCTTCACCTCGTTCCTGACCACCGACAACATCCAGGGCGGCCGCGTTGCCGCTGACGGCCTTGCCGCAGCCATCGGCGAAGCCAATGGCGGCAAGGTCGAGGGCGACGTCGCCCTGATCACCGCTCTTCCGGGCGCCGGCTCGCTCGAACAGCGCGCCCAGGGTTTTAAGGAACAGCTCGCTGCCAAATATCCGGGCCTCAAGCTGGTCGCCGACAAATACGCCGACGGCCAGGCCACCACCGGCCTCAACATCGCCACCGACCTGATCACCGCCAACCCCAACCTCAAGGGCATCTTCGCCTCCAACCTGATCATGGCGCAGGGCGTCGGCCAGGCGATCGCCGAGAACAGTCTTGCCGGCAAGGTCGGGCTGGTCGGTTTCGACAGCGACGAGAAGCTGATCAAGTTCCTCAACGACGGCGTCATTTCGGCTCTCGTCGTCCAGGATCCGTACCGGATGGGCTATGACGGCATCAAGACGGCGCTCGCCGCCTCGAAGGGCGAGAAGGTCGAGGCCAATGTCGACACGGGCGCCAATTTGGTCACCAAGGCCAACATGAAGGATCCGAAGATCGACGCGCTGCTCAACCCGAAGCTCGACTGAGCATAGCCTCAGGTGAACTGTTTCCGGGGCCTTTTCGCCCCGGAAACATCCCACTCGTGCCAATCGCGAGGCCAATCTTTGGGGGCCAATCTGGGAGGATTGTCATGATGTCGACGGCGCAGGAACTCCATCCGGCCCCAACGCTGGAACCGGGCAGGACCATCCTCGAACTCCGCGGGCTGGAAAAGCGCTATCCCGGCACCCATGCGCTGAAGCCGGTCGATCTCGCCTTCAAGGCCGGCGAGATCCACGCCATCGTCGGCGAGAACGGCGCCGGCAAATCCACCCTGATCAAGCTTCTGACCGGCGTCATGCCGCGCACCTCCGGCGACGTCATCTGGGAGGGCAAGCCTGCCGCATTGGCAACGCCGCATGAGGCGATGGCGCTCGGCATCAATGCCGTGCATCAGGAAGTCGTCCTGTGCCGCCATCTCACCGTCGCCGCCAACATGTTCCTCGGCGAGGAGGATTCCCGCTTCGGCATCCTGCAGCAGCGGGCGATGGTCAGGCAGGCGCAGAAGATCATCGACGATCTCGGCTTCGACCTGCCGGCGCATGTCATGCTGGGTGACCTGACCATCGGCCAGCAGCAGTTGATCGCCGCCGCCCGCGCCACAGTGCGCGGCACTAAATTCCTGATCTTCGACGAGCCGACCGCCTATCTTACCCGCAAGGAGGCCGACCAGCTGTTCACGCTGATCCGCCGGCTGAAGGGCGAAGGCGTCACCATCATCTACATCAGCCATCGCATGGAAGAAGTGTTCGAGCTCGCCGACCGCGTCTCGGTGCTGCGCGACGGCACGCTGGTCGGCACCAGGAACATTGCCGAGACCAATGACGCCGAGCTGGTCAAGATGATGATCAACCGCTCGATCGAGCAGGTCTACCACAAGGAGCATTTCACCCCCGGCGCGACCATCGTCGAAACCAGGAACCTGTCCGGCAAGGGTTTCGAAAATGTCTCGATGTCCGTCCGCGCCGGCGAGATCGTCGGCCTCTACGGCCTGATCGGCGCCGGGCGCAGCGAGTTCGTCACCACGCTCTATGGCCGGCACCGCAAATCGGCCGGCCAGATCCTCTGGGAGGGCAAAGAGGTCAAGGTCAATTCCGAACATGACGCGATCAGGCTCGGCATGGCGCTGGCCCCGGAAAGCCGCCGCGACCAGGGCCTCTGCCTCAACCTGCCGGTCGGACTCAACCTCAATCTGCCGATCTACAAGCGCATCTCCAGCAATCTGCTGATCTCCCGCGCGCAGGAAAAGGCGCAAGCCGATCGCCAGATCGCCGACCTGCGCATCAAGACGCCGACGCGCGGCGCGCTGGCCTCCAGCCTGTCCGGCGGTAACCAGCAGAAGATCGTCATCGGCAAATGGCTCGCCCATGGCGCCAAGCTATTCATCTTCGACGAGCCGACTGTCGGCGTCGACGTCGGCACCAAGGCCGAGATCTACCGCCTGTTCGGCGCGCTGTTGTCCAAGGGAGCCGGCATCATCCTGATCTCGTCCTACCTGCCCGAGGTTTATGAACTCGCCGACACGCTGCACGTGTTCCGGCGCGGCAAGCTGGTGGCCACGCACGGCTTTCGTACCGCTGACCACGAGGAGATCCTCACCCAGGCGCTGGCCGAGAAACAAGAAAAACCGGGAGGACGGATATGAGCACCGAGGCGATCGCTGCCGAAAGGCCGAAACGCAACTACAACGCCCTGTTCGGGCTGACACTGCTGGCGCTGCTGGTTCTTTTATGGATCATCCTGTCGGTGGCGACGCCAAGCTTCGCCTCCGCCAACAACATCTCCAACCTGTTGCGGCAAGGGTCGATGATCGCCATCCTGGCGGTCGGCCAGACCTTCGTCATCATCACCGGCGGCATCGACCTTTCCGTCGGCGCCGTGGTCGGCTTCGCCACCGTCATCGTCGCGATGCTGATCAACGCCGGCACACCGGTTTTCCTCGCCATCCTGATCACCTTGCTGGTCGGCGTCGCCATCGGCATGTTCCATGGGTTCGGCATCGTCAAGATGGGCCTGCCGCCCTTCATCATCACCCTGGCAACGCTGACCTCGCTGCGCGGCATCGGTCTGTTGATGACCAATGGCAACTCGATCTCGATCAACAACGACGCCTTCCAGACGTTCTCGCGCAGTTCCTTCGCCGGCGTCCCCAATCTGTTCTGGATGGTGATCCTGGTCGGCATCCCAGCCTACATCTTCCTGCACCACAGCCGCTGGGGCCGCTATCTGTTCTCGGTCGGCTCCAACGCCGAGGCGTCGCGCCTGTCAGGCGTCAACGTCCAGCGCACCATCTACATGGCCTACACGCTATCCGGGCTGTGTGCGGCCTTCGTCGGCGTGCTGCTTGCCTCGCGCATCGGCATCGGCAATCCGACGCAGGCCGAGGGCTGGGAATTGCAGGCGATCGCCTCCTCGGTGATCGGCGGCACCTCGCTGTTCGGCGCTGTCGGCTCCGTGCACGGACCGCTGCTCGGCGCCTTCATCCTTGCCACCATCAACAACGGCGCCAATCTGCTCAACGTCAACGCCTTCTGGCAGCGCATCATCACCGGCGTGCTGATCATCGTCATCGTCTATTTCGACGGGCTGCGCCGCCGCGGCAAATAGACCGCCTCCCAACAATCGCCGGCCTCGCCACAGCAGGGCCGGCAGTGCCATGAACCGACTGGATTGAAGCATGAAAGCCGTCGTCTGCCGCTCGCCCGGCGAACTTGTCCTCGAAGATCGTCCGGCGCCTGGCGCGCCCCCCGCCGGCTGGGCGCTGGTCGCCGTCAGCCATGTCGGCATCTGCGGCACCGACTATCACATCTTCGAAGGCAAGCACCCGTTCCTCGCCTATCCCCGCATTATGGGCCACGAGGTTTCCGGCACCGTGATCGAGGTTGGCGTGGACGTCGATCTCGCCGTCGGCGAAGCGGTGATCGTCAATCCCTATCTCGCCTGCGGCAAATGCATCGCCTGCCGGCAAGGCAAGCCGAATTGCTGCGTCAGGATCGAGGTGCTCGGCGTCCACCGCGACGGCGCCATGTGCGAGCAGATCCTGGTGCCGGCGCAAAATCTTTATCCGGCAAACGGCTTGTCGCTGGCCGATGCTGCCGCCGTCGAATTCCTGGCGATCGGCGCCCATGCCGTGCGGCGCTCGCTGGCTGATCCAGGTGCGCGCACGCTGGTCATCGGCGCCGGCCCGATCGGGCTCGGCACGGCGCTGTTCGCCCGCATCGCCGGGCTCGATGTGACGCTGCTCGACATGAGCGCTGAACGGCTTGGCTTTGCCGAAAGCGAACTCGGCTTCGCGACGCTCGACGGCTCGCGGGGCGCTGCTGCCGACCTGGTGCGCGAAGCAACCGGCGGCGACGGCTTCGACGTGGTTTTCGATGCCACCGGCAACACCCGGTCTGTGCAGTCGGCCTTCGCTCATGTCGCGCACGGCGGGGCGCTGGTCCTGGTCAGCGTCGTCAAGGACGACATCGCCTTTTCCGATCCCGAATTCCACAAGCGCGAGATGATGCTGATCGGCAGCCGCAACGCCCTGCGTGCCGATTTCGATCATGTCGCCGCCTCGATCCGCAACGGCGCGCTGCCGCTGGCAAAGCTTGTGACGCACCGCACCACGCTTGGCGAGACGCCGCACGACCTCGCCCGCTGGGCGCATGAGAAGTCTGGCCTGATCAAGGCTGTCATTCAGGTCGGATGATGCCAGGGCTGCCGTATCTCAGAGCGCCGACAATTTGAGCTCGATCCGCTCGGCCGGGAAGCGCGACTCCGAAAACTGTATCGGCTGACCGTCGGGCGTGACGTTGACGGCGACCGTCACCAGCACGATGGCGCCGGGCTGCAGCTCGAGGTCCGCAAGGTCGACGGCATCGGCATGGCGCGCCGACAGCACGGTCGATTGCCTGAGATAGTCGTCGATGCCGAAACGTGCCAGCGATGCGGTGATCGAACCGGTTTCCGCCATGGCGGCATCGATGCCGGCAAAGCGCTTGGCATCGAACCAGCCGGCAGCGCGGGACACCGGCATTCCATCGGCTTCGCCGCGCGTTTCCAGGCGTATCACATCGGCGCCCGTCGCAAGGCCTAAGCCCTCTGCGACACGACGGTTGGCCGGCTCGACCGATGACGCGAGCAAGGTGATATGCCGCTCGGACGCCTGTCCTTGCAATCCCTCGGAAAAGCGGGTGCGAGCGCCGATCGGATAAGACAGCCGCTTGCGCGACAGCACGAAGGTGCCGCGCCCCTGCTCCGCCCTGAGCACGCCCTCCTGCACCAGCGCTGCGATAGCGCTACGCACCGTATGGCGGTTGACGCCATAGCGTCCGGCCAACGCGATCTCCGGCGGCAGCGCGGCATTCTCGGGAAAATCGCCGACGGCGATCGAATGCAGTATCTGGTCGGCGATCTGTCGCCACAGCGCGACACCGCTGCGCCGCTCGATGCGGTTGGCTTGTCCGATCATCTCCCGCCCCAATTCTTTGCGCCGATCTTTTGGCCCGTGTCACGTGCCCGTCATGGACACGCGCTAGATAACGAGTATAATTTGTATAGTTGTCTATATCAATAGACAAATTCACGCAAACGAGGAGTACGGCCATGCGAGGACGGGAAGCGCGAGAGCAGGCCGAGCGCAAGGCCGTGATGGCGACGCTGGCGCAATCGGCCGGCGACGACATCGTCCGCCTGTGGGACGAAACCGGCCTGCCCTGCGAAGCGGAACTTCTGCGTGGCCCCGAAACCGGCCTGGTTACGGTACGCGGCCGCATCGGCGGCGGTGGTGCCCCTTTCAATGTCGGCGAAGCGACGGTCACCCGTGCCACGGTGCGGCTTGCGTCCGGCCATGTCGGCCACTGCTACGCACTTGGTCGCGACAAGCAGAAGGCAAGGCTGGCGGCGATCGCCGATGCGCTGTGGCAGGACCCGGCCCACCGCAATGAGGTCGAGATCAGGATCGTTGCGCCATTGCAGGCGGCACTGGCCAAGGCGCGTGAACAGCGCCGCGCCGAGACGGCGGCGACCAAGGTCGATTTCTTCACCATGGTGCGCGGAGAAGACTGATGGATATCGCCACTCAATCCATTGAAGGCGGCTTCGCCGATCCGGTATTCAATGCCCAGACCGTATTCCGTGCCGTGATGGACGCGATGGCGCGGCCAGGTAGTGTGCAGCCGCTGCCGGCCCTCGCCCACCCCCCGGTGCCGCTGTCGGCCACCGCCGGGGCCGTTGCGCTGGCGCTGTGCGATAACGACACGCCGCTCTGGCTCGACCACGCCTTGCACGCTTCAGCGACGGTGAAATCCTGGCTTGGCTTTCATACCGGCGCGCCGCTGGCCAACACCCCGGCCGACGCGCATTTCGCGCTGATCGCCACGCCGGCCGAGATGATGGCGCTCGACGGGTTTTCGCAAGGCACCCAGGATTATCCCGATCGCTCCACGACGCTGATCCTCGAGGTCAGCGATCTTGTCTCCGGCGCTCCGCTGCTGCTCGAAGGCCCGGGCATCGAGAAGACGGCGACGATCGCGCCGGCGCAAATGCCGCGCCATTTCGTCGAGCAATGGAAGCAGAACAACCAGCGTTTTCCGCGTGGCGTCGACATCATCCTCGCCACGTCCGAAGCAATTGCCTGCCTGCCGCGCACGACGCGCATCAAGACGATGGAGGCATAGGATGTATGTCGCGGTAAAGGGTGGCGAAGCGGCCATTCGCGACGCCCACAAACTGCTCGCCGACCGCCGGCGCGGCGACCGCTCGGTGCCCGCACTTCGCCTCGACCAGATCGTCGAGCAGCTGGCGCTCGGCGTCGACCGGGTGATGAGCGAAGGTTCGCTCTACGACCGGGAATTGGCGGCACTCGCCATCGTCCAGGCGCGCGGCGACATGATCGAGGCGATCTTCCTGGTTCGCGCCTATCGCACGACGCTGCCGCGTTTCGGCTACACAAGGGCGATCGACACCGGCACGATGCTGGTCGAGCGACGGGTGTCGGCGACCTACAAGGACCTGCCCGGCGGCCAGCTGCTCGGCCCGACTTTCGACTACACCCACCGCCTGCTCGATCCCGAGCTCGCCGCCGGCGGCGATGTCGCCGAACCGGAGCAGCGCGCAGGCGAGGCGGAAGCCATGCCGCGCGTGTCGGCGATCCTCGCCCGCGAAGGCCTGATCGAGCCCGACGGCGACATGCCTGGGGATCATGTCCCCGGCGACATCACCCGCGAGCCGCTGGAATTCCCGATGGCGCGGGACATCCGCCTGCAGGCGCTGTCGCGCGGCGACGAGGGGTTTCTGCTGGCGCTTGGCTATTCAACCCAGCGCGGCTACGCGCGCAACCACCCGTTTGTCGGCGAGGTTCGCATCGGCGAGGTCGAACTGGAGCTCGAGGTGCCGGAGCTGCCCTTTGCCGTGCCGCTCGGCAGCATCCGCGTCACCGAGTGCCAGATGGTCAACCAGTTCAAGGGCTCGGCAAAGGCGCCGCCGCAATTCACCCGCGGCTATGGCCTCGTCTTCGGCCAGAGCGAGCGCAAGGCCATGGCCATGGCGCTATGCGACCGCGCGCTGCGCGCCTCGGAGTTGGGTGAGGATGTCATCGCCGCAGCGCAGGACGAGGAGTTCGTCATCTCGCATTCCGACAATGTCCAGGCGACCGGCTTCGTCGAGCATCTGAAGCTGCCGCATTATGTCGACTTCCAGGCCGAGCTCGACCTCGTGCGCCGCATGCGCGCCGAGCATGATGCCCGCGAAAATGCCGGCAAGGCCGAAGAAAAGAGGGAGGCAGCGGAATGAGTGCACAACCAGCGGACATCGCCACCTACAACTTCGCCTATCTTGACGAGCAGACCAAGCGGATGATCCGCCGCGCCATCCTCAAGGGCATTGCCATCCCCGGCTACCAGGTGCCGTTTGCCTCGCGCGAAATGCCGATGCCCTATGGCTGGGGCACCGGCGGCGTGCAGGTCACCGCTTCGATCATTGGCCCGGACGATGTGCTCAAGGTCATCGACCAGGGCGCCGACGACACCACCAATGCGGTTTCGATCCGCGCCTTCTTCAAGAAGGTCGCCAATGTCGCCGTCACCACCGAGACGGCCAAGGCGACCATCATCCAGACGCGCCACCGCATTCCCGAATATCCGCTGCGTGCCGGCCAGGTGCTGGTCTATCAGGTGCCCATCCCCGAACCGCTGCGCTTCCTCGAACCACGCGAGACGGAGACGCGCAAGATGCATGCGCTGGAGGAATACGGTCTGATGCATGTAAAACTCTACGAAGACATCGCCAGGCATGGCCGCATCGCCACCACCTACGCCTACCCGGTCAAGGTTGAGGGCCGCTATGTGATGGATCCCTCGCCGACGCCGAAATTCGACAATCCGAAGATGCACCGTTCGCCGGCTTTGCAATTGTTCGGCGCCGGCCGCGAAAAGCGCATCTACGCGCTGCCGCCCTTCACCGATGTGGTCAGCCTCGATTTCGAGGACCATCCGTTCGAGGTGCAGACCTTCGACCAGCCCTGCGCGCTGTGCGCGGCCGAGAACGTCTATCTCGACGAGGTCATCCTCGACGACCATGGCGGCCACATGTTCGTCTGCTCCGATACCGATCATTGCGAGAGGCGGCGCAACGCCCCTACCTCCCCCTTGTGGGGAGGTCGCGCCGAAGGCGCGGGTGGGGGTACTGCCACCGCCTCACCCCCCACCCCGGCGCTACGCGCCGACCCTCCCCACGAGGGGGAGGGTAAGGAGAAGCAATGACAGACGAACCGCTGCTGCGCGTTTCGGCGCTGTCCAAATTCTACGGCTCGCGCGTCGGCTGCGAGAACGTCACTTTCGACCTCTGGTCGGGCGAAGTGCTGGCGGTGGTCGGCGAATCCGGTTCCGGCAAGACGACTTTGCTCAACTGCCTGTCAACTCGACTGCTGCCCAGCTCCGGCACCGCCAGCTACCGGATGCGCGACGGCCAGTTTCGCGAACTTTACCGCATGAGCGAGGCCGAGCGCCGCTTCCTGATGCGCACCGATTGGGGTTTTGTCCATCAGAACCCGGCCGACGGGCTGCGCATGACGGTGTCGGCCGGCGCCAATGTCGGCGAGCGGCTGATGGCGGTCGGCGACCGCCACTATGGAAAAATCCGCGCCACCGCGGTCGACTGGTTGTCGCGTGTCGAGATCGACGAAGACCGCATCGACGACGAGCCGCGCGCCTTTTCCGGAGGCATGCGCCAGCGCCTGCAGATCGCCCGCAACCTCGTCACCGGGCCGCGGCTGGTGTTCATGGACGAGCCAACCGGCGGCCTCGACGTCTCGGTGCAGGCGCGCCTGCTCGATCTGTTGCGCGGCCTAGTCACCGATCTCGGCCTGGCGGCCATCGTCGTCACCCACGATCTCGCCGTAGCACGTCTGCTGTCGCAGCGCATAATGGTGATGAAGGACGGCCGCGTCGTCGAAAGCGGCCTCACCGACCGCGTCCTCGACGATCCGCGCGCGCCCTACACCCAGTTGCTTGTGTCCTCGATCCTGCAGGTGTGACCATGGGACGCATTTGCCTGGCACCTACCCCCACCCCGCTGCTTCGCAGCGACCCTCCCCACAAGGGGGAGGGTAAAACGCCGGCGCCCTACCTCCCCATTGTGGGGAGGTCGGACCGAAGGTGGGGGTACTCCGGCCCGCAGACAAATGACGATTGGAGAACCCTCTGATGGCAACCCCGCTCGTTGTCTCCGATGTCGCGAAGAGCTTCACCATGCATCTGCGCGACGGCATCAAACTGCCGGTGGTCGCCGGTGTCTCGTTCGCGATCAGGGCCGGCGAATGCGCCGTGCTCGGCGGCCCGTCCGGCGCCGGCAAGAGCTCGATCCTGAAGATGCTCTACGGCAATTATGCCGCCGACGAAGGCCAGATCATCGTCCAGCACGAGGGCGGGCTGATCGATCTCGCAACCGCCAGCCCGCGCACCGTGCTTGCCGTGCGCCGGCTTACCATCGGCTATGTCAGCCAGTTCCTGCGCACCGTGCCGCGTGTCTCTGCGCTCGATGTCGTGGCCGAACCGCTGGTCGAGCGCGGCGAGGAGCGCGAGGTCGCGCACGGCAAGGCACGCGCCTTGCTGGCGCAGCTCAACCTGCCGGAGAAGCTCTGGGCGCTGCCGCCGGCGACGTTCTCCGGCGGTGAACAGCAGCGCGTCAACATCGCGCGCGGCTTCATCACCGAGCACCCGATCCTGCTGCTCGACGAGCCGACCGCTTCGCTCGACGCCAGGAACCGCGACGTGGTGATTTCCCTGATCGCCACCAAGAAGGCGGCGGGCGTCGCTTTGCTCGGCATCTTCCACGATCACGACGTGCGTGAGGCGGTGGCCGACCGTATCATCGACGTGACCGCCTTCGCCGCCGGAAAAATTGCCGCATGACCAGGAAACTGTCGGAGGCGCCGCTGATCCACGAGACGGCGGAAGTCGAGAACTCGACGCTTGGCCGCTGGACCGAGATCGCCGAGCGCTGCCGGGTTTCCGAAAGCACGCTCGGCGACTATTCCTACATGATGCAGGACTGCGGCGTCTGGTGCGCAACGATCGGCAAATTCGCCAACATCGCCGCAAGCGTGCGCATCAACGCTACCAACCATCCGACCTGGCGGCCGACGCTGCACCATTTCACCTATCGCGCCTCGGATTATTGGGACGACGCCGAGCACGAGAGCGAATTCTTCGCCAAGCGCCGCGCCAAACGCGTCACCATCGGCCACGACACCTGGCTCGGCCACGGCTCGACCATCCTGCCCGGCGTCACCGTCGGCGATGGCGCTGCGGTCGGTGCCGGCGCGGTGGTGTCGAAGGACGTCGCGCCCTACACCGTCGTCGCCGGCGTGCCGGCCAAGCCGATCCGCGAACGCTTCGACCGCCGCACCGCGGAGCGCTACCAGGCGCTCGCCTGGTGGGACTGGGACCATGCAAGGCTGCGCGCCGCGCTCGACGATTTTCGGGAATTGTCGGCGGAGGCGTTTCTGGAGAAATATGGCGGCTGAGGGTCGTGAATGGTGAATGGTGAATGTGAATGGGGGCAGCGGACAGGTTTCGAGGCTCAGGGAAGCCGTTCTTATCACCATTCACCATTCGAGCTTCTCGCGCCGAGTTGATCCCGCCCCGCTCCAGGCTGTGGGCAGTAACAAAACTGACATCGTTCCGACACCGCAGGTTCATGCGGCTGCGCTAGCCAGGGTAAACAGACCTTCAATTGCGATTGGACTGGAGCCTGCACCATGTCAGCTACGCTCGAAATCCGCGGCGTCACCCGCCGGTTCGGCAAGAACACCGCCGTCAGCAATGTTCACATCGCGATTCCGCAAGGCCAGATGGTCGGCATCATTGGCCGCTCCGGCGCCGGCAAATCGACGCTGCTGCGCATGATTAACCGCCTCATCGATCCCAGCCAGGGCTCCATCCTGTTCAACGGCGTCGAGGTCTCCGGGTTGCGCGGCTCACCGCTCCGGCGATGGCAGCGCGACTGCGCCATGATCTTCCAGCAGTTCAACCTGGTGCCGCGCCTCGATGTGCTGACCAATGTGCTGCTCGGCCGGCTCAATCACCGTTCGACCGTGTCCAACCTATTTGGCATGTTCTCCCGCGGTGAATGCGCCGAGGCGGTTGCAGCCCTCGAGCGCCTCGACATCGCCCGCACCGCCCTGCAGCCGGCCGGCACGCTTTCCGGCGGCCAGCAGCAGCGCGTTGCGATTGCGCGCGCCATGATGCAGCAGCCGAAGGTGTTGCTGGCGGATGAGCCGATTGCCTCGCTCGATCCGCTCAACGCCAAGGTGGTGATGGATTCGCTGCAGGATATCAATTTGCGCGAGGGCATCACCGTCATCACAAATCTGCATACGCTGGATACGGCCCGCACCTACTGCAACCGCATCATCGGCATGGCCGCCGGCAAGGTCGTCTTCGACGGCCCGCCTGAAGCCCTCAACCGCGAGGCCGTGCGCATGGTCTACGGCGCCGACAGCAATGGCGGCGAAATCTCCGAGGCCATCACCTCCACCAGTGTCGCCATCAAACAGAAAATCGCTGCATCCGCCGGACCGCTCGAGCCCGCATTCCCGGGATATTGAGAACGGCCTGATCGCCCGCCCGCGTCAAAGGCACCTGTCAAAAAATTCGAACGCTACCGGCGCGAGGCCGGGACCAACAGGAGAGAGATAATGTTCAGGAAGATGGTTTTTGGCGCCGTTTCATTGCTCGCCATCGCGGCAAGCGCCGCTCACGCCCAGGATATCAAGGAATTCCGCATCGGCATCCTTGGCGGTGAAAACGAAGCGGACCGGCTGCGCAACTTTCAGTGCCTCGCCGATCACCTGAAGTCCGAATTCGGCTTCGAGAAGGTCTCGCTGTTCCCGGCCGCCGACTATGACGGCGTTATCCAGGGCCTGCTCGGCGGCACGCTCGATTTCGCAGAGCTTGGCGCGTCGGGCTATGCCAGCGTCTACCTCAAGGATCCGAACGCCGTGACCCCGATCCTCACCACCCAGCAGACCGACGGCGCGACCGGCTATTATTCGATCGGCCTTGCGCTGAAGTCGTCCGGCATCACCGACATCAAGTCGGCCAAGGGCAAGAAGCTCGGCTATGCCGACCCGGATTCGACCTCCGGCTACCTGATCCCGCTGACCCAGATCCCGAAGGACACCGGCGCTTCGAACGAAACCTTCTTCGCCTCGACCCAGTTCAATGGCGGCCACGAGAACAACCTTCTCGCGGTTCGCGACGGCAAGGTCGATGTTGCGGTTGACGACTCCTCGGGCATCGGCGACTTCAAGAACGGCTACACCTCCGGCACCTTCCACAAGGAAGTCGCCAAGGGCGCCGTGGACCCCAACGATTTCGTTGAAGTCTGGCGCTCCGGCTTGATCCCGAACGGCCCGCTGGTCGTGCGCACCGCACTCGGCGGCGACATGAGCGCCAAGCTCGCCAACTTCTTCACCGGCCTGCCGGCCAAGGACAAGCCTTGCTTCGAGGCCATCGAAGGCGGCGATTTCACCGGCTATGTTCCGGTGAAGCCGGACTTCTACAGCGTCATCGTCGAAGCCCGCAAAGCCGCGATCGGCGGCTGACGACAATTTCGAAAAGGACGGCGTCCATTAGAGCGACGTGCGTCCACTTGGACGCACAAAGTACGCTCTAACACTTAGATGCCGCATCGTGCTTTCCGAAAGTCGACTTTCGGGCCGATGCGGTCGCCGCCCTTTTTGTGTGTCCGCTCGTGACCCCGTATGACCTTCGCCGCTACAATTCGTTCAGACGCGGTCCGGCAGGCAGCAGACGCCTGGCGACGCCAGACGTCCTTGCGACGGTTCTACACGGCGCTCGGCATCGGCTCACTGCTTGTCGCCATGTGCACAGCCATGTGGTTCGCCGACGAGGCCAATGCCGGACATTTCTTCGATCGGCTGCCGCACATACTGGATTTCCTTAGTTGGCTTGTTCCCAAGGACTGGAACGACGTCTGGCGGGCGCTGTTCGACATCACATCGCCGCACGACAAGGGCAGCCAAGAGTTCAACTTCCCGCTTGGCCGCGTCTATCTCTGGGGCGGCTTTTATCTACCCGAATATTTCGAGCTGATGCTCACCACGCTTAACGTGGCGCTGGTTTCCACTTTCATCGGCTTTGTCTTTGCGGTGCCCTTTTCCTTCATCGCCGCGCGCAACTTGACGCCGAGTCCGGTGCTCAGGCTCGTCGTCAAGCGCTTCATGGAACTGCTTCGCGCCTTCCCCGAGATCGTCATTGCCGGCCTGTTCGCAGCCATCCTCTCGACCGGCCCGGTCGCAGCCGTTATCGCCATCGGCCTGCATTCCATCGGCGCCCTCGGCAAGCTCTTCTACGAGATCAACGAAAACATCGACATGCGCGCCGAAGAAGGCCTGCGCGCGGTCGGCGCCAACTGGTTCGAGCGCGTGCGCTTTGCCGGCCTGCCGCAAGTGCTGCCCAATTTCATGTCCTACACGCTGCTCAGGATCGAGATCAATGTGCGTATCTCGACCATTATCGGCGCGGTCGGCGGTGGCGGCATCGGCGAGGAACTGAAGCTCTCCATCTCGCGCGGCTTCGGCGCCAAGACGCTGGCATTGGTGCTGCTGCTGTTCACGACGATCTTCCTCGTCGACCAGTTTTCCGCCTGGCTACGCCGCAAGCTCGTCGGCGAGCAGGCATTCATGATGGGTGCCTGACCATGATCCCAAAAAGTGGATTCCGGTTTTTGGAAAAGATCATGGCAAATCAACAAGAAGACGGCCCATGGCCGCAATGACCGCCGATGAGATGCGGTCGATCGAGGAGCGCTTTCCCCAAGTGTTCCGGCGGCCCTTGTACAAACGCTTCGGCCCGCTGGTCCTGTTCACCGGCATCCTGCTCTATCTCCTCTACGCCTTGTGGTTCTTCAGCCTGCCGCAAGTGCTGAGGGAATCGCACTGGGAGCGCCTGCCGCTCTTCCTGACGCAATGGATCAGCTACGATCTGCAGCCGGAATTCCGTCTCGACCAGCCTCAGATCACACCCAGATACCCGCGTTTTTCGGCGCTCGGCGAAGACCCGCATCCCGATTGGGTCATCACCAACGCCAACGGCTCCTACACCGTCCTGATCGACGGCCGGGCCAAATCGGTCACCTTCGACAAGGCCGAAGCGACGCTTGTCGCCAATGGCCAGGCGGTGCCGATGTCGTTGACCAGCGGCAAACCCGTAATATCCGGCCCGGTGCCGGAGTGGATCACCGCGCATGACGATGAGATCGTCGCCAGGATGGGCTTTGCCGGCGAGGTCCGCATAACCGTCGATCGCGTCAAGATCCGCAAACGCTTCCTCGGCTGGGCGAATTTCGTCTTCGACACACGCTCGCCCTTCTTCGGCAAGTCGCCCGGCGAGGTGGTCTCGTTGCTGATGTCCGGACCCCAGCTCAAGCCGGGCACATCAAACATTGCGCTGGCCGCCGACAATATCTGGAACAACGCCCAATGGCAGCATGGCGACGTCTGGACGAAGCTGTTCCAGACCATCGTCATGGCGTTTCTCGGCACCTTGCTCGGCGGCATCGTTGCCTTCCCGCTCGCCTTCTTCGCCGCCCGCAACATCACCCCGAGCGGCCTGCTTAGCCAGGTGCTAAAGCGGTTCTTCGATTTCATGCGTTCGGTCGACATGCTGATCTGGGCGCTGTTCTTCACCCGCGCCTTCGGCCCGGGCCCGCTTGCCGGCAGCGCCGCGATTTTCTTCACCGAGATCGGCACGCTCGGCAAAGTCTATTCGGAGGGCCTCGAGAACATCGACGACAAGCCACGCGAGGGCATCCAGTCGACCGGCGCCAACGGCTTGCTGGTGCAGCGCTATGGCGTGCTGCCGGAAGTGATCCCGGTCTTCATCAGCCAGACACTCTATCAGTGGGAATCCAACACCAGGGGCGCGACGATCATCGGCGCCGTCGGTGCCGGTGGTATCGGCCTGAAGCTCTGGGAGGCGATGCGCACCAATTCCAACTGGGCCAATGTCTTCTACATGGTGCTCTTGGTCCTGCTCGTCGTTTTCATCTTCGACAACATTTCCAATTTCCTGCGCCGCCGCTTGAGCAGGACGATCCACGACTACAACCGGATCCAGGCCGGCCAGGGCTGACAGAGGCGTTGCGCAGGCGTGCGGTTAGGGCGCCTTCCTCCATCCATTCCTGATATGCCTGTAGCCGTCGCGGTAGACGGCTTCCGGGCCTTCGGAAAAGTCGCGCCACACCTTGGTGGCCGCGGCCAGATCCTTCAGCGAGCGGCCGAACGCCTCGATCGTCAGCCAATCGTCATAACCGCTCTTGCGGATGGCAGAGAACGTCTCTTTCCAAGGGACGTGGCCGCGGCCCGGCACGCCGCGATCGTTCTCCGAAATGTGGATATGGACGATGTTCTTGCGGTTGCGCGTATAGGCCCCGATCGGGTCAGCCTCTTCGATGTTGGCATGGAACGTGTCGTACATCGCCTTGATGTGCGGCCGGTCGATCGTGTCGATATGCGCCGACAAATCGTCCATCGTGTTGAGCAGATAGCATTCGAAGCGGTTGAGCGCCTCCAGCCCGATGGTGACACCCTTGTTGCCGGCATGGTCACCGATGACGCGCTGCGAAGCGACCGAACGTTTTTTCTCGGCCGCCGTCGGCCCGCTGCCGGAGAAGACCCCGAGTGTCGAATGGAGCGGGCCGCTCAACGTGTTCGCGCCAAGCGCCTGAGCGCAGTCGATCGCCGATTTCATGTAGTCGATACCGGCCTTGCGCGTCGAGGCATCCGGCGAGATCAAATTCATCGCCGGATCGCCCATCGCCGAGACGGCGGTGCGTTGCAGCCCGATACGGTCGAGCAGCTCGCCGAGTTTCCTGTAGTTGTCCGGCGTGCCGGAGAAGACCGGTATCTCGACGCCGTCGAAGCCGGTCGCCTTGATGTCCCTCAACAACGGCTCGTGTTTTTTCGAGACACTGGTCGTCCACAACAACATGCACATGCCGATTTTCATCGACGCCCCTCCCCTTTTTACGGCCGGGCTTGCTCCTCCGGCGACTTCGCCACAAGCCCCCTCATCCGGCCGCTTCGTGGCCACCTTCTCCCCGCCGGGGAAAAGAGGTGAACGCCAGCGCCAACGATCTCCTCTCCCCACGAGGAAAGGTCGGATTGCCCCGAATTGCCTTGCAATTCGGCTGGCAATCCGGGTGACGGGGACTTCCCATTAACCGGGCGCAGCGATTAAAGCTTCGTCCACGCTCCGTTCTTCTTCGACGACTTCACGCAGGCCTCGATGAAGGCCATGCCCTCGACGCCGTCCTGCACGGTTGGGAAGACGACATCCTTAGCCGGCTTGCCGCCCTTCCGGCGCGCTGCACGAATAGCCCGCGCGGCTTCCTGATAGATGTTGGCGAAACCTTCGAGATAGCCTTCCGGATGCCCTGGCGGAACGCGGCTGACGCGCCCGGCGACGGGGAGCGCGCCGGCGCCATTACGGGTAATCAACTGCTTCGGCTGGCCGAACGGCGTGTACCAGAGATAGTTCGGGTCGGCCTGCACCCATTCGAGGCCGCCCTTCGAGCCGTAGATGCGCAATTTCAACCCGTTCTCGTGGCCGGGCGCCACCTGGCTTGCCCAGATCATTCCCTTGGCCGGGTGCGACCCGCCGACCGGCTTGAAGCGCAGCAGCACATTGATGTTGTCGTCGAGCAGCCTCCCCGGCACGAAGGCATCGAGATCGGCCGACAACGAATCGAGCTCCAGCCCGGAGACGAAACGGGCAAGGTTGTAGGCATGCGTGCCGATATCGCCCAGCGCACCGCCGGCACCCGCCTGCTTCGGGTCAGAGCGCCACGCAGCCTGCTTCTGGCCGGTGGCGGCCAGGTCTTCGGTCAGCCAGTCCTGCGGATATTCCGACTGCACGATGCGGATGTCGCCGAGCTGTCCCTTGGCCACCATCTCGCGTGCCTGCCGCACCATCGGATAGGCGGTGTAGTTATGCGTCAGCACGAACACCTTGCCGGTCTTTTCGACCAGCGCGGCCAACCTCTTCGCCTCGGCCAGCGACGTCGCCAGCGGCTTGTCGCAGATGACATGGATGCCGGCCTCGAGAAAAGCCTTGGCTGCCGGCACGTGCACATTGTTCGGCGTGACGATGGCCACCGCCTCGATGCCGTCCGGCCGCTCGGCCTCGGCCTTGGCCATCTCGGCATAGGAGCCGTAGCTGCGCGCCGGATCGAGCCCAAGCTCGGCCGCCGAGGCCTTGGCGCGCTCCGGATTCGACGACAAGGCGCCGGCAACCAGCACGAACTCGTTATCAATGCGCGCCGCGATGCGATGCACCGCGCCGATAAAGGCGCCTTGTCCGCCGCCAACCATGCCGTAACGGATCGGACCGCCTCCCGTTTCCGTCTTCGATGCGCCAACCATGATTTTCTCCCTCGTCACTGAAATACCCCTCCGCTTGAGGGGAAGGTGGCCCGCAGGGCCGGGTGGGGTTGGTTCATGCCGAGCTCTACGCCCAGCGACCCCACCCCGATCCGCTGCGTGGATCGACCCTCCCCTCGAGGGGGAGGGATATCTGTGCTAGATCCCCATCATGCCGCGCAGCACCTTTTTATCGGTCGTGCCGCCGGCGAAGTCGTCGAATGCTTTTTCCGTCACCCTGATGATGTGGTGCTGGATGAAGGGAGCGCCTTCGGCAGCACCATCCTCCGGGTGCTTGAGGCAGCATTCCCATTCCAGCACCGCCCATGAATCGTAATTGTATTGGGTGAGCTTGGAGAAGATGCCGCCGAAATCCACCTGCCCGTCACCGAGCGAGCGAAAACGCCCGGCACGGTTGGTCCAGCTCTGGTAACCGGAATAGACACCTTGCCGCCCGGTCGGATTGAACTCGGCATCCTTGACGTGGAACGCCTTGATCCGCTCGTGGTAGATGTCGATGAATTCGAGATAATCGAGCTGCTGCAGCAGGAAGTGCGACGGGTCGTAGTTGATGTTGCAGCGCTTATGGCCGCCGACCGCATCGAGGAACATCTCGAATGTCGCGCCGTCGAACACGTCCTCGCCCGGATGGATTTCGTAGCCGACATCGACGCCGTTCTCGTCATAAACGTCGAGGATCGGCTTCCAGCGCTTGCCGAGTTCGGCAAACGCTTCCTCGATCAATCCCGCCGGCCGCTGCGGCCAGGGGTAGAGGTATGGGAAGGCCAACGCTCCGCAAAACGACACCGACGCCTTGAGCCCGAGATTCTTCGACGCCTTGGCGGCGAACTTCATCTGTTCGACCGCCCATTGCTGCCTGGCTTTTGGATTGTTGTGCACCGCAGCCGGCGCAAAGCCGTCGAACTGCGCGTCATAGGCGGGATGCACCGCCACCAGTTGCCCCTGCAGATGCGTCGACAGTTCGGTGATTTCGACGCCGGCATCGGCGCAGATGCCCTTCACCTCGTCGCAATAGGCCTTGGAGGAGGCTGCCTTCTCGAGATCGAACAATCGGGCGTCCCATGTTGGGATCTGCACGCCCTTGTAGCCCAGACCAGCCGCCCATTTGGTGATCGAGGCCAGCGAATTGAACGGCGCGGCATCGCCCGCAAACTGCGCCAGGAACAGACCAGGCCCCTTCATCGTCGTCGGCATCGGCATCTCCCTATGTTTCACGACCAAGCATAGCGCCGATTGAAAACAGGGCCAGCGTCTTTGGTCTCTTTGCACAGCGCGCTCAGCGCTGCTATTCTGGTATTACCAAATGCCGAAATCTGGTCAAGCCATTTGACGCGCTGCGACGGTCCTGCAACCATGCCGAGTTAGGCCACATGTTTAAGCATAATCAATGGTCTAGCTAGGAACCAACGCTTGATGACAGCAGTTCTTGCCGTCCAGATAAAATTACTGTAGACCTCCCATCAGGCCCAATTGGTCGAACCAGTTTGCCAAAAATGCTGGGACGCCTTGGGGAGGAATCATGCGACACGCTTCGGCAGAGTGCGCCGCAGGCGAACTGGTACAGACGATTCTGGGAAGGATAGACCATGCATCTTTCGACGCACAATTGGATGCGGGCGGAGCCGCTGGAAACGACGCTCAAGCGCATCAAGAAATTCGGCTACGAGTCGATCGAGATCTCCGGCGAACCCGAACAGTACAAGCCTAAGGAGACGCGCGCACTGTTGAACGAGTACGGCATTCGCTGCTGGGGAGCGGTGACGCTGATGCTGGGCGAGCGCAATCTCGCCGCCAAGGACCAGGGCCAACGCGAGCGCTCGGTGCAGTATGTCAAGGACGTGCTGACCATGGTCAGCGAACTTGATGGCGAGATCATCACGCTGGTTCCGGCCACCGTCGGCAAGGTGGTGCCGGACGGCACCGAGGAAGAGGAGTGGAAATGGGTGGTCGACGCCACCCGGGAATGCTTCACCCACGCCAAGAAGGTCGGCGTCAAGATCGCGGTCGAGCCGCTCAACCGCTTCGAGACCTATCTGTTCAACCGCGGCGCCCAGGCACTGGCGCTGGCCGATGCGGTCAGTCCCGAATGCGGCGTCTGCCTCGACGCCTACCACATCCACATGGAAGAATTTAACGTCTACGACGCCATCCGGCAGGTCGGCAAGCGCCTGTACGACTTCCATGTCGCCGACAACAACCGCTTCGCCGCCGGCCTCGGGCAGATCGACTGGCCGAAGATCGTCGGCACGCTGAAGGAGATCGGCTATGACGGCGCGCTGACCAATGAGTTCGTCGCCCCCGTCGACCGCACGCCGGCTGCCCCCTATCCCGACATGGTCGAACGCAACCCCGTCGACATCTCGCCGGAGCAGCTGAAATTCATTCAGGACCATGGCTCCAGCGTGCTCACGGAGAAATTCTACACCGACCAGATGCGCATCAACGCGGAAACGCTGCTGCCGCTGATCAAGTAGCCGAGCCGTTTGGAAAAGCCCTTCCGCCTCACCGCGGCCGGGCCGAGGATGAACATGCGCATCAAGACGGTCCAAGCCTGGTGGGTCCGCATACCGATCGAAGCCGCGAAGCAGCACCGCAGCGACTTCGGTCAGGTGGCGACGTTCGACGCCGCCATCCTGCGCATCGAGACCGACGACGGGCTGGTCGGCTGGGGCGAGGGCAAGAATGCCGCCGGCAGCGCCGGCAGCTACGGCGCCCTTGTCCATTTGCTGAATTACGAGGTCGGCCCGCAGTTGGTCGGCCGCGACCCGGCTGACATCGGCGTCATATGGGAGATGCTCTATAATGGCACGCGCCACGACAGCGCCGCTCGCGCCGGCCACGCCATGCCGCAATTGGCGCGACGCGGCATGAGCATCGCCGCTATCAGCGCCGTCGACATCGCATTGTGGGACATTCTTGGCAAATCGCTCGGCGTTCCGGTCTGGCGGCTGCTCGGCGGCCGCAAGCTGGACCGCATGCCGGCCTATGCTTCCGGCGGTTGGGCTACTGCGGAAGCCATCGGCGACCAGCTGCAGTCCTACATCACCAAGGGCGGTTTCAAGGCGCTGAAGATGCGCGTCGGCGCCATGGACGGCGCCCCACATATCTCGGCCGCTCGCGTCCGTGCCGCCAGACAGGCGCTCGGTCCCGATATCGACCTGATGGTCGACGCGCACGGCACCTACACGGTGGCCGAAGCCAAGCGCTTTATCCATCTCGCCGGCGACCTCGATCTCGCCTGGTTCGAGGAGCCGGTGATCGCCGACGACAAGCCCGGCATGGCCGAGGTGCGCGCCTGCGGTTCGATCCCGATCGCCACCGGCGAAAGTGAGGCGACGCGCTATGCCTTCCGCGACCTCGCCGTGCTCAAATCCGCCGATATATTCCAGCCGGATCCGGCCTTTTGCGGTGGCATCAGCGAGGCGATGAAGATCGGCACCATCGCCAGCGCCTTCAATCTGCGCTTTGCGCCGCATCTTTGGGCCGGCGCGCCCTGCTTCTTTGCCGGGCTGCATGTCTGCGCTGCTTCACCGGCGAGCTTCACCGTCGAATATTCGCTCGGCGCCAACCCGATGATCCACGATCTGATCGAAGAGACTGTCGAAGCAAAGGACGGTATGGTAGCGATCCCTGATAGACCCGGGCTGGGATTCACCATTTCGGAGCGGTTCCTGGAGGCGCACGCGCAACACGGCTGACATGAAAGAAAAGAACCTTCTCGCGGAACTCGCCGCCTATCTGTTCTCCCATTCGGACAAGGAGACGGGCCGCACGCCGTCGGAGCGCGAACTGGCAGAGCATTTCAGCGTCAGCCGCGGCCAGATCCGCGAGGCGCTGGCCATTCTCGAGGCCATGCGCATCGTCGAGCGACGGGCGAAATCCGGCATCTACATCGATACGAAGCAGGCGAGCGTCGAGGCGATGGCGCTGTTCGCCCGCGCCGGCCTGCCGCTCGATCCCGTCCAGATCTACGAGACGGTCGAGTTGCGCAAGATCCACGAGATCAAGGCCGCCGAACTTGCCTGTTCACGCGCCACCGAGGAGAATTTCGAGCGGCTGCGCGAGATCCTGAAGGCCTCCGAGGATCGCATCGCCGCCGGTGAAGGGCTTGCCCGGGAAGACCGCGAGTTCCACCTCGAGATCGTGCGGGCGACCAAGAACAGCGTCTTCCACAATATCTGCAGCGTCTACTACATGATGGGTGAGCTGCGCCTGCCGATCTATTTCAACGATCCCGAACGCAGCGTGCGCTCCCATGCCGAGCATATCCAGATCTACGAGGCGCTGCTGCGCCGCGACGGCAATCTCGCCCAGGCGCTGATGAGCGCCCACCTGCAAGGCGCGGAAAGCTACTGGAAGGGGCTGATCGAGGGGCGTGGGGCGGAACCGGAAAGCCCTGCGCTCGAAAGGGCCTGAAATGCCCAAGATCCTGTCAACACACAGACTGCACCCTCGTGCCGCTTCCATGCTGACCGGGGCCGGCGAACTCGTCGTTGCTTCCGCCCTCGATGCGGCCACGCTGGCCGCCGAGGCGAGGAACGCCGATGTCATCATCGTTCGCGCTCCCTTGCCTGCGGCGCTTTTCGAAGGCGCGAAGAAGCTCAGGGCCGCGATCCGCCACGGCGCCGGGCTGGACATGGTACCGATGGAAGCGGCCAATGCGGCCGGCGTGCTGGTGGCGAACGTGCCGGGGGTGAACGCGCGATCTGTCGCCGAATATGTGATGTTCGCGGCGCTGGCGCTACTTAGGCGCTTCCGTGTGTTGGACCGCGACTTGCGTGCGAAGGGCTGGCTGGCGGGCCGCGAACACACGGTGGTGGCCAGCGAGCTAGCGGGCAAGACGATCGGCATTGTCGGCCTCGGCGCGATCGGTCAGGCGGTTGGCCACATCGCCGCCCATGGGTTCGATCTGAATGTGGTGGCGACGACGCGCAGCATGCGGCCGGCGCCGGACAGGGTCGGCTTCCTGTCGATCGATGCACTCATCGAGCAGAGCGACATCATCGTTCTGTGCTGCCCGCTGACGCCCGAAACACGGGGGCTGATCAGCCGCGAGCGCATTGAGCGGATGAAGCCGGATGCGCTGCTGATCAATGTTTCGCGCGGGCCGGTGATCGATGACAACGCGCTGATCGAGGCCTTGCAGAAGGGCCGCATCGGCGGCGCTGCGCTCGATGTTTTTGCTACACAACCGCTACCGCCCAACCATCCTTATTTCGGCTTCGACAACGTCATCGTCACCCCGCACATGGCTGGGATTACCGAGCAGTCGATGATGCGCATGGGCGTCGGCGCGGCTGGCGAAGCCTTGCTGGTGCTGGCCAACAGATTGCCGGTCAATCTGCGCAACGCCGAAGTGGTCGAGCACTACCGGCGGCGGTTCCCTGCCGATTTCTGAAAGCGCCCCAATTTTCCCGAATTCGCCGGCGATGGTGCCGGCATGGCAAGCGTCACAAAATTCCTGCTGACCGCCGGCTTCTGCGTGGCGACGGCGCAAGCCTTCGCCAACGGACAGGGTAGCTACGTGTTCTGCGACAACGGCATACGCTGCGTGGCGGCACCCTGTCCATCGAACAGCGCACTCGACCTCGCTGCTGGGAAGCTCATCAAAGGCGTTTCAATCGACATCGATCGCCTGCCGCAGCAAGACAAGGCGCTCGATCTTTCAGACAAGCTCTATGCCGGCAAGGTCGTTGTTGTCGGCTCGATCGAGAACCGCACCCGGACCTTCAACGGCAAGCGGTACACCCTGCCTTGGCTGGTAGCCACCAGCATCGAACGCGCCGCCAAGGACAGCGAACGCGGCCACTGCTCGTCGCGCTGACACGCGCTGCGCTATCCGATCAATTTGCAAGCAGCCCCTCCACGCCCGCTGCGATGCGCAGCAGGTGGTGGTCATGGCCATTGCGCGCCACCAGCATCAGCCCGGCCGGACGCGTCATTCCCGGCATCGGCAGCGAGATGGCTGATAGATCGAACTGGTTGGCGACCTGCGTGTTGCGCAGCAGAAGGCCTTCCGTCCTGTTGCACAGAGCCTCGTCGCTGGTCATCGACACGATCGTCGGCGCCGTCACCGGTGTGGTCGGCAGGGCCAGCACGTCGACCGACGCCAGCCGGTCATCCATCGCGGCGGCCAGCGCCGTGCGGCGGCGCATTGCCCTGATATAAACCGTGGCCGGAATGGCGGCGGCGCGCGACAATGGCCCGCTTACCCGCGGGTCGACCGGCCTCGTCGCTCCCGTCGCCAGCCAGTCGGCATGGATCTCCGCCCCTTCCATCGCCGCGATCGACGCGCGTTGGGTTGCCACGCGCAGATCGGCAAGCAGGTCGTCGATCGACAGCTCCACAAGCCGTGCGCCGCTAAGCTCTATCTTGCGCAGACACCGGTCGAACGTCGTCGCGACCTCTTCCTGCGTATCATCGAACAGCACGCCGCGCGCAATACCGATGCGCAGGCCGTCCAGCGGCAGCGGCAACAGTGCCGCCAGGTTTTCGCCCGACATCACTGCATCGGCCGCCGCACATTCGGCGACGGTGCGGGCCAGCGGACCGATCGAGTCCAGCGTGGCTGACAGCGGAAACGCACCCGCAAGCGGCACGCGCCGCGCAGTCGGCTTGAAACCGACGACGCCATTCAGCGATGCCGGAATGCGCACCGAACCACCGGTATCGGAACCGATGGAGATTTCGCTGGTGCCTTCGCCCACCGAAACGCCGGCGCCTGAGGAGGAGCCGCCCGGAATACGGCTGGCATCGCTAGCATTGCCGGGCGTGCCATAATGTGGGATTGACGCCGATCGCAGTAAAGGCGAACTCGGTCATGTTGGTCTTGCCGAGGATGATTGCGCCGGCCTGGCGCAACTGTTGCACGACAATGGCATCCCGCAGCGCCGGCGCTGCGTTGGCGAGCAGCAGAGAGCCCGCCGTGGTCGGCTCGCCGGCGACATCGAACAGATCCTTGATCGAGACGATCGCCCCATCGAGCGGCCCGAGCGTGACGCCGGCTTTTCGCCGCGCATCGGTGGCGTCCGCCGCCGCCCGTGCGGCTTCCGGGTAGAGCTTTACGAAAACCCTCTCATCGTCGACGCGAGCGGCAAGAGGCGAAAGAATTGCTTCGAGGTGATCGCGGGCTGATTGCATTTTTCGGTGTCGGACTCCGCGCGCTTGCAACGTCTTAAGGTAGTAGCCAGAAACTGGCCGCAGGAGACATAGCCCGGCACGGTCGGATTTGCACCTGTCGAACCGAAGGAGGAAGGCCCGATGCTCTACCAAGGCAGCTGCCACTGCGGCAAGGTCGCGTTCGAGGTCGAAGGCGAGCTGACCGGAGCCGTTCGGTGCAATTGCTCGATCTGCTCGCGCAAGGGTGCACTGCTATGGGCAGTTCCGCATGAGAGCATGCGGGTGCTTGCCTGGGGCGATGATCTCGGCCGCTACAGCTTCGGCAACCATGTCATCGCCCACCGCTTCTGCCGCAGCTGCGGCATTCACCCCTTCGCCGAGGATGTCGGCGAAGGGAGCGGGCGAAGTGCCTATATCAATATCAATTGCATCGAGGCGTTGGACGTCGCCGCCGTGCCGGTCTTCGACTTCGACGGCCGTTCCGTTTAGGCCTTGGGGTCGTCGATCGGCTTGGGGCCAAGGAAGAACGCCGCCAGTGCCGCAAGCAACGTCGCCGCCGCGCAATAGGCGAAGGCGGTGGCAACGCCGATATTGTCGACCAGCAGGCCGCCGAAGACGGCGCCCAACGCGATGGCGACCTGGAACGTCATAACCATGAGCCCACCGGCGCTTTCCGCCTGATCGGGGGCGGCCCGCACCAGCCAGGTCTGCAGCCCGACTGGGACGGCGCCGAAGGCAAAGCCCCAGCTGGCCACTGCTATTGCAGCCACGACGGGTGAACCTCCGACCACCAGCAGCAGGAGCGCCGAAAACGCGATCAGCAGGGGCGCCAGGCTGACGGCTGCCTTGAGGCTGCGTTCGGCAATGAAGCCGCCGGCAAAATTGCCGAAGAAGCCACCAATGCCGTAGGCGAGCAGCACAAGCGAGATCGTCTCGATGTCCAGCGCGGGCACCTTCTCGAGAAACGGGCGGACATAGGTGAAGCCGGCAAAATGTCCCGAGGCGACCAGCAGCACCACCAGCAGCGCCACCCTGATCATCGGCCGCTTCATCACCTCCAGCAGCGTACGAAAACCTGCCGTACCTGCAGGCGGCAGCTTCGGGATGGTAGCCACCTGCACCAGCAGCGCCAGCGCACCAACCACGGCGGCGATCATGAACGCCGTCCGCCAGCCCCAGATGTCGCCGACATAGGCGCCGACCGGAGCCGCGCAGACTGTCGCCACCGAAACGCCGGTGAGAATGATCGACATGGCACGCGGCATCAGCCGCATCGGAACGAGCCGCATCGCCATGGCTGCCGACATCGACCAGAAGCCGCCAAGACTGATCCCGAGCATGATGCGGGCAATCAGAAGAACGGGAAGCGAGGACGCAAACGCGGCCACCAGGTTTGACAGCACAAGCAGCACCGTCAGCGCCCACATGACCAGCCTGCGGTCCAGCCGCTTGGTGACAATAGCCATGGTCGGCGCCGCAATCGCGCCAATGACGGCGGTGGCCGTTACCGCCTGCCCGGCGGCGCCTTCGGTGATGCCGAGATCCTGTGCAAGCGGCGTCAGCAGGCTGGCAGGCAGAAATTCCGCGGTCACCAGGCCAAAGACTCCGAGCGCCAGGGAGACCACCGCCCCCCATGCGGGCTCGGATCGTTCGCCGGTTTCCGATGGGTCGAGAACGGCGTCCATGACGCCTGTCGCGGGTTCGGTCATGAGGGATCTCCGATCTGGTTGCAGCGCAGCATTTGGCTGCAATGCAACATAGGGAGTGACTGTCTGGAGTTTCCATGCTAGAAACACCATTATGCTTGACCGTTCGTCCAAAATTCCAATCACCGGCGATCCGCTGACAGACATATTGCGCGGATTGCGTCTCGAAGGCGTCGATTACGGCCGTTGCGAGATGAAGGAACCCTGGGGCATCCATTTTCCGGCTCAGGCGGCGGCACGGTTTCATTTCATCGGCCGCCAAGGCTGCTGGTTGCTGCAGCCGTCCGGTGAATGGGTCGAGCTCAAGGCGGGCGACGCTGCCTTGTTGCCGCGCGGCTCAGCCCACACGCTGGCGAGCGAGCCGGGTATCGAGGCGGCGCCGATCCACGGCTATGATGTCGAGGAAATCTGCAAGGGTGTCTATTGCATGTCGAATGACGGCATGCCCGGCTGCCGCCCGGGGACCTTGCTGTTTTTCGGCAGCATGTATTTCAATCTCGATGGCTTGCACCCCTTGCTCGGCATGATGCCGGACGTGATGCGCGCACATGAGTTGGAGGCCTATGAGCCAGGTATCCCGCATTTGCTGGAAGCGATGGCCCGCGAGGTGACGATGGAGCGCGTCGGCTCTGGCGGCATCCTGGCGCGGCTGGCCGATGTGCTCGCCGCGACCGTCATCCGCTCATGGGTCGAGCGCGGCTGCGGCGACTCTTCCGGTTGGATTGCGGCGGTCAGGGACCGCGAGATCGGCCGGGTGCTGGCCGCGATCCATCTGGAACCGAACCGCGACTGGACGGTGGAGGCTCTGGCGAAGATGATGGGTGCCTCGCGATCAGGTTTCGCCGAGCGCTTCGCAACCATTGTCGGCGAAACACCGGCAAAGTACGTCACGCAGGTGCGGATGCACCAGGCGAGGCAATGGCTGGTCCGCGACCGGCTCAAGATTTCCGTCGTCGCGGCGCGCCTCGGCTACGAATCCGACGCCTCCTTCAGCCGCGCCTTCAAACGGGTCATCGGATCGCCGCCCAGCCATTTCCGGGCCGAGGAACAGGCGGAGATCCGCCAGGCCGGCTAAACGTTGGCCGGCTTATTGCTCGGTGATGCAGGCCGAGCCGGCGCTGCTCTTGCAATATTTGCCGGAGGCCCCGCACCTGCCATCCGAGACTTCCACGACGGTGCCGCTCAACAACAGCTTGCAGTCGCTGGTGGACAGATTGACCGTGCCGTTGAGGTCCTTGATCTTCTTGGCGTCGACCTTCGCGCCGGCGACAACTTTCTTGGCTGCCTGCGCCTCGCCCAGATGCGCCGCCGACAATCCCATACCGGCGACGAGCAGGATCGTCGCAAAACTGCGGAACAGATTTCCCATAGCCAACCCTCCATTTTGGGCCTCCAAATTGGGCTTGCAAAGCCCGTTTGGGACCAAAGGATCAGCCTATTCGACAAATCGGAGCATCCGCATCCCCCGTACGGGGGATGACGGGAAGACTCGAGCATTTCGCAGCCAAGCGGAATCACGTGGCGTCGCACAAATGCGGCTAAAACACATGGATAGAGCGGCATGCACGGTTCACTTTGAACGTATCCCGCTCTAGCGCAGTAAAGACGCTTGTACTTAGCCGGCGTGACGCAGGCTTATTCCGCTGCCCTTGTCGAACAGCACCACCTTGTCCGGGTTCCAGGCAAAGCGCACCGGCTGCTCTATCTGGACGTCGGTCCTCGCAGGCACGGTGGCGCGCAGCATGGCGTCGCCGACCCGCAGCGTCAGGATCTTCTCGACGCCATGGTTCTCGACGTCATGGACCCGCGCCTCGACCGGCGCGCCGGTCTCGAGATAGACGTCCTCGGGACGAATACCGAAGACGAGCGGGCGACCGTCGGTCGCCGCGCCCGTCTTTAGCCCCCACGAAGTCTTGGCACCCCCCGAAGTCTTGGCACCCCCCGCAAACGGCAATTCGAAATTGAGCGGCGCCATCACCGCACGTCCGTTGACGAGCTTGCCGTCGATGAGGTTCATCGGCGGCGAGCCGACGAAGCTTGCCACGTAGGTGTCGCGCGGATTGTTATAGATCTCGTACGGCGTGCCGGTCTGGACGATGCGGCCATGGTTGAGCACGCCGACCTTGTCACCCATCGACATCGCCTCGATCTGATCATGCGTCACGAACAGGAAGGTGGCGCCAAGCTGCATCTGCAGGTTCTTCAATTCGGTGCGCAGCGCCTCGCGCAATTTGGCGTCGAGCGCCGACAACGGCTCGTCCATCAGGAATACCCGCGGCTTGCGCACGATGGCGCGACCGATCGAGACGCGCTGCATCTCGCCGCCTGAAAGCCTGTCGGTCTTGCGGTCGAGCAGATGCTCGATCCTCAGCGTCCTGGCCGCGCGGTCGACACGATCCTTGATCTCGGCATCGGGCAGCCGGCGGATCTTCGGCTTCAGCGGAAATTCGAGGTTCTGGCGCACCGTATAGCGCGGGTACAGCGAATATTGCTGCAGCACCAGCGCCACGTCCCGCTCGGCCGCGCCCCAGTCGGCGACATCGACGCCGTCGATGAAGACTTGGCCTTCGCTCGGTTTTTCCAGGCCGGCAATCATGCGCAGCGTCGTCGTCTTGCCGGCGCCGGTCTCGCCAAGCAGGACGAAGAACTCGCCATCGGCGATGTCGAGATCGAGCCCGGTCAAGGCGGTGTGATTGCCGAATTTCTTCGAGATGTTCTTGAGCTGGATGTGGGCCATCAGAGTCTCACTCCCAGCGATTTGCCGCTCGCCGTGTCGAAGAAATGCGCCTGGCTGGGATCGATTCTGACGAAGACTCTTTCGCCGGGGCCGCCGATGAAGCCGCTCTTGGTGCGCGCACGCAGCATCTTGGAGCCGACCTTGAGGTCGACGATGTCGAAGGACCCGAGCGGCTCGACGATCTGCGTCTCCACCGGCAAGAATCCCTCGGCGGCTTCGCGGCGGACGAGGACGCCTTCCGGCCGGATGCCGAGCGCGAGTTGGCTGCCGGCATGGCCGTTGAGCTTCGACAGCAAGGCGCGCGGGAATTCGAAACCGGCGGCCGCATCGCCGACCGTGACCGAGGCCGATGAGGCTTTCTCGGTCACCGAAGCGTCGGCGACGTTCATCACCGGGCTGCCTACAAATTGCGCGACGAAAAGATTCGCCGGATGCGAATAGACCTCGTCCGGCGAGCCGACCTGCTGCAGCACACCTTCATGCATGATGACGATGCGGTCGGCGAGGCTCATCGCCTCGATCTGGTCGTGGGTGACGTAGATGCTGGTCGAGCCCTGCTTGATGTGCAGCCGCTTGATCTCGGCCCGCATCTCCTCGCGCAGCTTGGCATCGAGCGCCCCGATCGGCTCGTCCATCAGCATCGCCTTCGGCCGCCGCACCAAGGCTCGGCCGATCGCCACGCGCTGCATGTCGCCGCCCGACAGCGCCGACGGTTTCTTGGCGAGGAGATCGCTGATCTGCAGCTTCTTGGCGACCGAGCGAACCTCGCTGTCGATCTCGGCCTTGCTCTTGCGCGTCGCCCTGAGCGGAAAGGCGATGTTCTCATAGACGCTCATATGCGGATAGAGCGAGAACGACTGGAAGACCATGGCGATATCGCGATCGGCGGCCTTGAGGTGCTGGACCGGCTTGCCGTCGATGAGGATGTCGCCGCCGTCGATCGTCTCCAGCCCGGCAATCGCCCTGAGCGTCGTCGTCTTCCCGCAGCCCGACTGGCCGAGCAGCACGATGAACTCGTTGTCGTCGATCTTCAGGTTGAGGTCTTTGATGACCTGGACGGCGCCGAAATATTTCTGGACGCCTCGAAGCTCGATCTGGGTCAATGCTGTGCCCCCGGATTTGCCCCTTGCCCGGTGCCGGCCTTCTCCTCCGGCGCGATCTTGGAGGTGATGTTGAAGCCGATCAGGCCGATCAGGATGATGGTCACGCCATAGCTGTGCAGCAGCATGTTCCACGGCTGGCAGAGCGCGATGATACCGAGCACCATCAGCACCTGGCTGCCCGGTTCGAGATATTTCTGGTTGATGTCGCGAAAGCTCATTTGCGGATCGCTCCAAACGACATGCCGCGCAACAGGTGGTTGCGGAGCAGGAAGGTGAAGATCGCGACCGGCAGCAGGAACAGGAAGGTTCCGGCGGCAATCACCGTCCAGTCCGGCAGGCCGGAACCGATCTGGCTGGGGATGAAGGGCGGTGCTGTCTGGGCACGGCGGCTGGTCATGATCAGTGCGAAGGCATATTCGTTCCACGCCGTGATAAAGCAGAACACGGCGGTGGCGGCGATGCCGGTGGCGGCCTCGGGCAGCACGATCTTGAAGAAGGCCTCCATGCGCGTATAGCCGTCGACGAGGGCCGCCTCCTCATACTCCTTGGGGATCTCGTCCATGAAGCCTTTCATCAGCCACACCGAGAAGGACAGGTTGAAGGCGGTGTAAAGGATGATCAGGCCGATATGGGAATCGTTGAGGCCGACCGCCCGGTACATCAGGAACATCGGAATGGCGACGACCACCGGCGGCAGCATGCGTGTCGATAGGATGAAGAACAGTAGGTCCGCCTCGCCTTTTACCTTGAAGCGCGAGAACCCATAGGCGGTGAAGGTGCCCATGCCGACGGCCAGGACGGTCGAGGTTATGGCAACGATCAGTGAGTTCATGAAACGGCTCGGATAGCCCGACCACTGCACCTGGCCCTTGCCGTCGCGCACGATCTTTTCGCCCCCATTGAAGACGACGCGCTCCCACCACGGCGCAGCCGCGTACTCCTCCGGCGACGGCGGGCTGCGCAGCTGCGAACGCTTGGTGAACAACTTGACGAAGGGCGATATCTCCGGCTGGAAAACCACCGTCGGCGGAATGGTGGTGGCGAGGTTGCGCGGCTTGAACGCCGTCGAGGCGATCCAGTAGATCGGCGCCAGGAAGATGATCGTCACCAGCAGGACAGCGACGATGGCGACCCGGTTGAAGGTGATTTCGGAAGAAGTGCGGACTGCGGCCATCTCAGCGCTCCTTCACCTTATTGAGGTATTTGACATAGATGTTGGTGATCGCCAGCACCATGATCAGCACGATGTAGGCGAGCGCGCAGGAACGCCCGGTCTGCCATTCCTGGAACGCCATCTTGTAGAGCCGGATCGAGATCAGCTCGGCCGTCGGCTGGCTGGTCAGGATGTAGGCGAGGTCGAAGGTCTTGAACGCCTCCATGGTGCGGAAGATGACCGCGATCATCAGGATCGGCGCAACCAGCGGCAGCGTTATGCGGAAGAAGGTGTAGAACGGCCCGGCCCTGTCGATCGCGGCTGCCTCGTAGAGATGCTTGGGCACGGCCGACAGGCCGGCCAGCGACAACAGCATGACGAAGGGCGACCACATCCAGATGTCGGTAAGCGCAACCGCATAGAGCGCCATTTTCGGATTCGACAGCCATTCGAAGGTGCCGAGGCCCAGCGCATAATTGATGATGCCGAAGGACGGATCGTAGAGCAGCTTCCAGAACAGGCCGACGACGGCCATCGACAGCATCATCGGCAACAACAGGAGCGTCGTCAGCAGGCCCTTGAGCGGAATGTCGCGATTGAGCAGCATGGCCACGCCGAAGCCGACGAGCAGCTGGCCGGCGACCGAGATGATGACGTATTTTGCGGTGATGGCGAAGTTGGACCAGACATAGGGATCGCTGAGCAGGTCGCGATAGTTTTGCAGCCCGACGAAATTCGCCGCCGCGCTGGTCGAGGCGCGGAAATCGGTGAACGAATAGCCCAGCGAATAGATCAGCGGGAAGATGTTGAAGACGATCAGAAACAGGATCGTCGGGATGATGAAGAGATTGCGGATCGAAATGTCGCTTAGACCGCGAGCGGCGGCCCGCGAGGACCTGTCCAGCGTGGTGATCATCGTGGTCGCCAAGACCCTGCTCCCGGTTCAAGAATCAGAAAAAGAAACGGAGGAGGCACGAACGCCCCCTCCGTGAAACTTCATGCTTATTGGCCGCGGCCGTATTTCTTGAAGGTCGCGTTCCAGTCGGCTGCCAGTGCGTCCAGCGTCTCCTTGGCGGTGCCTTCGCCGCCGATCATGTAAGGATAGATGCGCTGGTTGAGCTGCTGCAGCAGTTCCGCATATTCCGGAACCGCCCAGAAGTCCTTGACCTTGAACATGGTCTCGTAGAACGCCTTGTTGTAGGGCGTGGCGTTCTGGAATTCGGGCGACTTGAGCACGGCGGCACTGCAGGTGTAGCCGCCAAGCGCTGCCCATTTCTTCTGGGTCTCGTCCTTGATGAACCATTCCAGGAACTTCGTCGCCTCTTCCTGCTTCTGCGAGTAGGAAACGATGGAGATGCCCTGACCGCCGAGTGCGGCGAACTGGTCGCCGCCAGGTCCGGCTGGATTGGCGAAGAAGCCGGTGTTCTTGGCGTTCGGGTTCGACGCCTCGTTGATCAACGAGGGGAAGAACGCGAAGTAGTTCATGCTCATCGCGGCCAGGTTTTCAGTGATCGCCTGGTTGTCCTCGACGAAGAACGACTTGGCCCAGCCCGGAGGCGTGAACTTGTAGAGTTCCTTGTAGGCGTCGAGCGCCGCGATCGCCTTGTCGGAGTTGATGAAGCCATCGACCTTGTAGGTCTTATAGTCACCCAGCTCGCCGCCGAAGGAGAACAGCGCGTTTTCGAAGCCCATCGCCATCGCGTCATAGGAATTGTCGGTGTAGATGGCGATGCCGTATTTTTTCTGGTCCGGCCGGTAGAAGAATTCGGCGATGTCGCGTAGCGCCTTGAAATCCTTCGGCACGTCGAGATCGTAGCCATACTTGGCCTTGAAGGCTTCCTTTTCCTTGGGGTCTTCGAACCAGTCCTTGCGATAGGACCAGCCGACGGCGTCGCCTTCGAGCGGAATGGCCCAGTACTTGCTGCTGCCGCCCGGATATTCGGCATAGTATTTCACCGTGGCCGGTGCCATCACTTCACCGACCTTGTGCTTGTTGAAGAAGTCGGTCAGGTCGACATAGTGGCCACCGGTCGAGCCGGCACCGAGCCATTGCGAGTCGCCGACGACCATATCGTAGGCGTCGCCATGGGCGTTGAACTCGGTGAAGGCCTTGGTCTGGAAGTCGGGCCACGGTGTGGTTTCCACCGTGATCTTGACGCCGGTTTCCTTCTCGTACTCGTTGCCGAGTTCCTGCAGGTAATTGGCCGGATCCCATTCCGCCCAGAAGATTGTAAGTTCCTTTTCCTGCGCGTAGACGGACGTTCCGCAGGCGAGCACTAGGCCGATACCAGCAAGCAAGCTGGTCATTGTCTTGCGCATAATGATTTCCTCCCTTGTGCGCATTCTACCGCTCATGAGAACCGGCATCGAGGCCGGCCCTGGTAGTCCTCCCGTGACGGCACCGCTTCGGTCTGTGAGCCTCCTCGCTCGACCGTAACGGATCTCAGCCTTCACCTTTGATCCGCTTTATTTGTCCTGATCTGGTATTACCAATTTAAGAGGAACGTCAAGCCCTTTCTTGGACGATGGCGGACACGCAGACAAGTTGGCTTCTGCGATATCTGCCTGTTTTCCCTGAATTTTCCTACTCCTTGATACATGAATGCCGTACTTGGGTCGCTGCATCGCTAGTAGCATGAATAGCCAGGTTGAAAATCTGGTCGAACCAGATTGGCGTCATCTCACGGCGGTCGTCGGCGCGATCCCATCTCCTTCAATCATCGATTCGGTCATAGCCGCGCGCACAAGAGCGCCGGCCGCCCATTGCGCAACCGACATCATACTGCGGCTATCCAATCCCCATATATCCTTCAATACGATCAGCATCTCAACACCGAAGATCAATGACAGCGCCTGCGCGAGCCGCTTGAATTCGCGCGGCGGCAACCGGCCTTTGAGTGGCGCGATCGCATCTTTCAAAAGATCGACGCGATGGCCGCGCGTGAAGGCAGGTTCGCCGTCAAGCGTGCCTGCCTGTCGCTGCGCCCACTGGTCGAGCGACAGTTTCAGCGCCGCCTTGAACGTCGCTTCGAAGACCTCGATGCGCGGCATGGCGGTCTCGAACAGCTCGGCGACCCGGCGCTCGGGATCGGCAGAGCTCGATTTCCACGTAAGGATCGGCCCAAGCCCCTCATCGACCACCGCCTGCACCAACGCCGCCTGGCTCGGAAAATACCGATAGGCGGTGGCGCGCGAGACCTCCGCTGCCTCCGCCACCTCGCTGACGGAGGGCGTGGCGCCCGCCTGCATCAGCTTTGTCGCCGTCTCCAGCATGAGACGCCTGGTGCGCACGCGGGCCCCGCGCTCTACTTGGGGGTTCGGCCCTTGGCTGGCATCGTCGTCCATTGCCGCTTGTTGACGTGAGACATTCATGTCAATACGATACGCGTGTCTCAAAAAATTGCAATGGCCCTTCGCGCCGTCGAACGGCCGGGCAAAAAGGGGCGGCAGCGCCGAGCACGCCCAAGACCGGGGAAACGCGATGAAGCGCATCTATGTGGTGGGCACCGCCGACACCAAGGGCGAGGAACTCGCATTTCTGGCCGATGCGGTCGCGGCTACCGGCGCTTCGATTGCCCGTGTCGACATCGGAACACGCGGCGCGACCGTGCCGGTTGATGTTTCGGCAGACGAGGTCGCCAGCCACCATTCCGAGGGTCGCAATGCCGTGCTCGGCGTCGACGATCGCGGCACCGCGGTGGCGGCGATGGCTGCCGCCTTTGCCCGGTTTGTCCAGTCGCGCAGCGATATTGCCGGGATTATCGGCATTGGCGGCGGTGGCGGCACCTCGATCATCACCGCAGGCATGCGCACGCTGCCGCTCGGTCTGCCCAAGATCATGGTTTCGACGTTGGCCTCGGGTGACACCGCGCCTTACGTCGACGTCTCCGACATCGTCATGATGCCGTCGGTGACGGACATGGCCGGCCTCAACCGGCTTTCGCGTGTCGTGCTGCACAATGCCGCCCAGGCGATATCAGGCATGGCGACAAAGCCGGCGCCGCCGCCCGAGGGCAAACCGTCGCTCGGCCTCACCATGTTCGGCGTCACCACGCCATGCGTGACCGCGATCGCCGATGAGCTTCGTTCAACTTATGACTGCATGGTCTTTCATGCCACCGGCACCGGCGGCCGCACCATGGAAAAATTGGCTGACAGCGGCCTGTTGTCAGGCGTCATCGACATCACAACGACCGAAGTCTGCGACTTGCTGCTTGGCGGCGTGCTGCCGGCGACCGAAGATCGCTTTGGCGCCATCGCCCGCACCGGGCTGCCTTATGTCGGCTCGGTCGGCGCGCTCGACATGGTCAATTTCTGGGCGCCGCCGACAATTCCGGAACGCTATCGCGGCCGGCTGTTCTATGAGCACAATCCAAACGTCACACTGATGCGCACCACTGCCGACGAAAGCAGAACGATCGGCGAATGGATCGGTACAAGGCTGAGCCTCTGCCAGGGTCCGGTTCGTTTCCTCATTCCGGAGAAAGGCGTGTCGGCGCTCGACATTGAAGGCGGCGCCTTCTTCGACCCTGAAGCCGATGCCGCTTTGTTCGAGGCGATCGAGCGTACCATCAAACCCGCCAAAACGCGGCGCGTGCTGCGCCTGCCGCTTCATATCAACGACCCCGAATTCGCCTGGGCTGCCACAACGGCCTTCCTCGACATCGCCAGACAGTGAGACACCAAGACATGGCCGCCATACCGCGCAAGAAAATCCTGGAGAAATTCCGCAAGATGATCGCGGACGGCGTGCCGATCGTCGGCGGCGGTGCCGGTACCGGCCTGTCGGCCAAGGCAGAGGAAGCCGGCGGCATCGACCTGATCATCATCTACAATTCCGGCCGCTACCGCATGGCCGGGCGCGGCTCGGCCGCCGGCCTGCTCGCCTATGGCAACGCCAACGAGATCGTCAAGGAAATGGCCTACGAAGTGCTGCCGGTAGTGAAGAAGACGCCGGTGCTGGCCGGCGTCAACGGCACCGATCCCTTCGTCATCATGCCGCTGCTTTTGGCCGAGTTGAAGACGATGGGCTTTTCCGGTGTGCAGAACTTTCCGACCATCGGCCTGTTCGACGGCCAGATGCGGCAGAGTTTTGAAGAAACCGGCATGGGCTTCGGGCTCGAGGTCGACATGATCGCCGAGGCTCACAAACTCGACCTGTTGACCACGCCCTATGTCTTCAACCCAGACGAGGCGCGCGCCATGACGACAGCTGGCGCCGACATCGTCGTCGCCCATATGGGGGTGACCACCGGCGGCTCGATTGGCGCGACATCGGCTAAATCGCTGGACGACTGTGTGAGCGAGATCGACGCCATCGCCAAAGCGGCACGCTCAGTGCGCGAGGATATGATCCTGCTTTGCCATGGCGGGCCGATCTCGATGCCGGACGACGCCAGATATGTTCTCGAGCGCTGCAAGGGCCTGCACGGGTTCTATGGCGCCAGTTCGATGGAGCGGCTGCCGGCGGAAGCCTCAATCGCCAGGCAGACGGCGGATTTCAAGGCGGTCACGTTCGGCGCTGCGTAGAGACCAGCAAACAGAAGGGTGGAACGATGACGGAGAACAGCAAGGTATTCGTATATCCAAAAGACGTCAGCGCCTTCGGCTTCGACTGGGGCAGGCTGTCGCTGACGGTCGCTCCCGAAGTGAACGGCGCAAAGCGATTTTCCGGTGGTGTCGTCGACCTACCGTCAGGCAAAGGCCATACGCGTCATAACCATCCGGGTGCGGAGGAGACCATCTTTGTCATCTCAGGCAATGGCGAGCAGATGGTCGAAGACGAGAAAGGCAACCCGGTCGTCGAGAAAGTCGGCCCCGGCTGCACCATCTATGTGCCGGAAAGCCGCTTCCACTCGACGCTCAATACCGGCGATGCGGCCATGCAGCTTTTCGTCGTCTATTCGCCGGCAGGGCCGGAACTGGCATTGCGGGAGTTGCCGGATTTCAGGTTGATCCCGCCGGGCAGATAATGTCACAGGCTGAGGCCAATCTTCATCGCACGAGCGACCCTTGCTAGGTTGTTAGTATCGCTTCCCAGAGCGAGCCTATCCGGCAAAGTGGGGACATCGCGCTCTGATCGGAAAGCATCCGGCGAAGGTAAGCGCGCCACCCAGTAGGACAAACAGTTTTCCGCTGCCTCCGGACCAAGCTGCCAGAGTACAAATCGAACAGCATTTTCAGGGAACATGAAGCCCGGAACTTCAGAACATGCGACCTGTTCGGCTAGTTTGCGCGGAACGTCGAAACGTTCGAAGAGCGGCAGGACAGTCGTTTGGATGTTGGCAACGATGTTCGCGATTTCAGCCTGGCGGGTATGCGGGTTTGCGATGTTCCATGTCCGCCGTCCCACTCCTTTATTGCCTTGCTGTAGACCGACGCATGCACGACGAGTTCGACGTACTCGCCGCCGACGTTCAGATAGTTTGATTGAAAGGAGATTTTGAATGCCCAGTCGCCGGCCCGACGACTCGCATGAGGACCGGTTTTCGCAAAGCGGAACGCAATCGGTTCGAACTCCATGGAGATCTGCTCGCACCCGTCGATAAAGACCTGCTTGGGCAGTTCGCGTTCCATATCGGCAAATGCTCGCTGGTGTGACCAATTGTTTGCTCGAACGAGGTAATCTCAAGAACGGGCTAGGTACCAGCGCCTAAGCCGCCCCCGCCCCTGTTCCAGCCCCGGCCCCGATCGCCGAACATGACGTAGCCGGCATCGGTCACCGCCACCGTATCCTCCAGCTTGATGAAGCCGCGCGTCGGGTGGAGCATGGTCGTCTCGACCGAAAGCACCATGTTCTTCTCCAGCGGCTTTGCGGCATAGGTGCCTTCATATGTCACCGGATGGTTGGTCATCAGGAACGGCGCTTCATGCGTGATCAGCCCCATGCCATGCGCGAAAAAATCAGTATAGGCCGCAACCTTGGATTTCTTCAGAACGCCTTCGGCATGAGAAATCATGTCACCGCCCAGCGTGCCCGCCTTGACCTTGGAGAAGGCCGCCTGCTGCACTGTCTCGATCTCGGCCAGCAGATCCTCGAGTTCGGCGTCAGGGTCGCCCAGCACGCCCATGCGGCAAAGATCGCCGATATAGCCGTGGTAGTTGCCGCCGGAATCGATCGACATCACTTCGCCCCGTTTCCACGCCTGCGGCGAGGCTGCGCGGTTGTGGCTGGAGCCTAGCGTCAACAGGCAATATTCGAAATGCGCGCCGCGATTGGTCTCCTCGCGCCTGAGATGTTCGATGATCTCGCTCTTTGTCGTGCCTTCGCGTGCCCAGCCGATGGTCGCCAGCATGGAATCGGTGATCAGCTCCGAAGCGATGCGCAGCTTTTCCAGCTCCGCCTCGGTTTTGATCGCCCGCATGCGCTCCAGCATATCAGTCGCATCGATCAGCTTGGCATCCGGCAGCGCGTTGCGGATCAGCATATAGGCGTCGGACGGCAGGAAGGCGGGCTCGATGCCGATGCGGGCATTGCCCTTGGTGATCTTTCGCAAATGCTCGACCGCCAGATTGGCGGCATCGAGCGTACCCCAGCAGGCGGCATGCAGTGTCGGCGTCCAGAATGGATGATTCTGGTGCTCGCCGCCTTCCATGCGGTTGCCGATGTAGGCGGCATGCTCCGGCCCACCTTTCTCATAGACGACGAAAGGCAGATAACGGCTGTGGCCGATTGCATCCATGGCGGCGAAGAAGATGAACTTGTAGCCGCCAAGCAGATATTGCGTGTTGTGCTTGGAGGTGGCGAGCAGCACGTCGATGCCGGCCTCCTCCATCAGCCCGTCCACCCTGGCCTGGTCGAACGGCACGCTGCCGACGGCATTCTTGCCTGGGGCAATGTTCATGTCTCTCTCCCTGAAATCCCTTAGCCGGCCGCTCGCCGGCACCGGCTTTTCCGGCTCTGAACCTCGGCTATGCTTAAATCTGCATCATTTTGCCCGATCTGGTCCAGCCAGAACGGGCGAACCAGCCCCAAAAGCTGCTCCACCTGCTGCACTTTACCCCAGCCTGGTCCTGCTAGAACCGCGCGTCGAACCGTTTTCTGTACAACTGGTCCAGCGGACGGAAATTTCAAAGCCACGTAGAGATGCGCCAATTCCGTCTTTGGCGAAACCCCGCACAAGGCCCATAATCAGCTTTGCAGGATGCTTACGAGCGTCCGAGGGGTACGGCGGACCCGGCTGGGTCCGCGGAGAGGACGGAGTTCGATCATGCCAGAGTTCACCATTTCCAGACGTACAATGCTGGCCGGTTCGGCGTTGCTGTTGGCCTCCACCGCCATGCCGACGATCGGCTCGGCGCAGACGCCGAGAAAGGGCGGACGACTGGTTGTCGCCGCCGATTCCGAGCCGCGCAATCTCAATCCGGCGATTGTCGCCTCGAACGGCGTCTTCTTCATCTCGAGCAAGATCGTGGAAACCTTGGCCGAGGCCTCCTTCGGCGGCAAGGACGGGCTCGATCCGCGGCTGGCGCTCAGCTGGGAAGGTGCCGCCGACGGCCTGTCGCTGACGTTCAAACTGCGCGAGGGCGTCAAATGGCATGATGGGAAGCCATTCACCTCAGCCGATGTCGCCTTCTCGGCGCTGCAGGTCTGGAAGCCGCTGCAGAATCTCGGCCGCACCGTGTTCAAGGATCTGGAGGCCGTCGACACGCCGGACGAAACCACCGCCGTGTTCAAATTCGCCAAGCCGACACCGTTCCAGCTGATCCGCAACGCCTTGCCGGCGCTGAGCAGCGTGGTGCCCAAGCACATCTACGAGACCGGAAAGATCGAGGACAACCCGGCCAACAACGCCCCGGTCGGCACCGGACCGTTCAAATTTGCCGAACACAAGCCCGGCGAATATTACCGGCTGGAGAAGAACACCGACTATTGGGGCAAGGACGAGCCCTATCTAGACGAGATCATCTATCAGGTGCTGCCGGACCGCACGTCGGCGGCCAGCGCCCTGGAAGCCGAAGAGATCCAGCTCGCCGCCTTCTCCGCCGTGCCCCTGGCCGATCTCGACCGCATCTCCAAAGTGCCCGGTCTCAAGGTGATCACCAAGGGTTATGAAGGGCTGACCTACCAGCTCGTCGTCGAGATCAATCATCGCCGCAAGGAGTTGGCCGACCTGAAAGTACGCCAGGCGATCGCTCACGCCATCGACAAGGATTTCGTCGTCGAGACGGTATTCCTTGGCTATGCCGCCACCGCCACTGGCCCGGTGCCGAAAAACGACCCGCAATTCTACACCGCCGACGTGCCGACCTACGCTTTCGACGTCGCCAAGGCCAATGCCTTGCTTGACGAGGCCGGCTACAGCCGGGGCGATGACGGCAAGCGCTTTTCATTGAGATTGCTGCCGGCGCCTTACTTCAACGAAACCAAGCAGTTCGGCGACTATCTGCGCCAGGCGCTCGCCGTCATTGGCATCGACGCCCAGCTGGTCAACAACGACTCTGCCGCGCACATCAAGGCGGTTTACACCGACCACGCCTTCGACCTTGCGGTCGGGCCGCCGGTGTTCCGCGGCGATCCGGCGATCTCGACCACCATCCTGGTGCAGAGCGGTATTCCCGACGGCGTGCCCTTCTCCAACCAGGGTGGCTACAAGAATGCCGATCTCGACGCCCTGATCGCCAAGGCATCGGAGACGCTCGACACCGCCGCCCGCACCGAACTCTACAAGGAGTTCCAGAGAAAAGTTGCCGCCGACCTGCCGCTGATCAACGTCGCCGAATGGAGTTTCATCAGCGTCGCCCGCGATACGGTCAACAACATCGCCAACAACCCGCGCTGGGCGGTATCGAACTGGGCGGACACTTGGCTGGAGGCTTAGGCAGGTCGGCTCAAGGCTTGCACATCGCCTATGTGGGTGCTCAGCTTCGGCTATGAGAGTTCCTTCGCGCCCCCCTCTGTCCTGCCGGACATCTCCCCCACGAGGGGGGAGATCGGCTGTCATTGTCGCTTTCGCCAATCTCCAGCGTTGCAAGACGGCCGGCATCGCCGAAACTGCCAATCTCCCTCCTTGTGGGGGAGATGTCCGGCAGGACAGAGGGGGGCGCCGTAAAGCGCGGCACCGAAGACTTGGCTCTCCTATCGGCGTTGCGCCATGACCCGCGCCGTCATCCTCCTTCGCCGCCGTCTCGTCGGCAGCATCTTCGTGCTGCTGATTGTCGTCATCGGCACGTTCCTGTTGCTCGAAGCCGCTCCCGGCGACGCGGTCGATGCCTACATAGTCTCGACCGGAGGCGACGCCGGCATGATCGAGCTGTTGCGTCACCGCTGGGGGCTCGACCAGTCGGAGCTGACACGGCTCGCCAATTACCTTTGGGCGCTGCTGCATCTCGATCTCGGCCAATCGGTCAGCTTTTCGCGGCCGATCCGCGATGTCATCCTCGAGCGCCTGCCCAACACGCTGCTGTTGATGGGGAGCGCCACGGCGCTCTCCTTCGGCCTCGGCTCGGCTCTCGGCATCTATGTCGGCGCCAGTCCCGGCAGCTTCCGCGATCGTTTCCTGTCCATCGGTTCGCTGGCGCTCTATGCCGTGCCGGGCTTCTGGCTCGGGCTTGTGCTGATCATTGTCTTCGCCGTCGACCTGCGCTGGTTTCCGATCGGCGGCATCGAGAGTATCGCCTCGGCCAAGACCGGCCTCGATCGCGCCGCCGACATCGCCCGCCATCTCGTCCTGCCGGTTTCGGCGCTCGGCTTCATTTATCTCGCGCTCTATCTGCGCATGATGCGCGCCGGCATGGCCGAGGTGTGGCGACAGGACTTTGTGCTGGCCGCCCGTGCCAGGGGACTTTCCCGCCGTCGCATCGTGCTCGCTCACGTCGCCCGTAACGCGCTGTTGCCGCTGGTCACCATGTTCGGCCTGCAATCCGCGCAAATGCTGGGCGGCAGCGTTGTCATCGAAAGCGTCTTTTCCGTGCCAGGCCTTGGCCGGCTGGCGCAGGAAGCGGTGGCCGCGCGGGATACCCCACTACTGCTCGGCATCATTCTCGTCAGCGCCGTCCTGGTCGTCATCATCAACCTTCTCGTCGACATCGCCTACGCCTTCCTCGATCCGCGCGTCGGCGCCAGTGAGGCCGGCGCGTGAGCCCGCTTCGCCGCTTTCTCCGGACCCCGGAAGCGATCGCCGGCGCGGTCATCCTGGCGGCGCTGTTTGCCATGGCGCTTGCCGCACCTTTGTTCTTTCCCGGCGATCCGCAGGCGATTGCCGGGCCGGCGTTGCTGCCGCCGTTCCAGGACTGGTCGTTGCCACTCGGCACCGACCGCCTCGGCCGCAACGTGCTTGCCGAGCTTTTCCACGGCGCCCGCACCTCGCTGGCGGTCGGGCTGGCAGCAGCCGCCGCCGCCCTTGCCGTCGGTGCCGTGATCGGCACGTTGGCCGGCTTTGCCGGCGGTCTTGTCGACGAGATGCTGATGCGCATCACCGACGCTTTCCAGACCGTCCCAGCCTTTCTGCTGGCTTTGGCTTTCGTCAGCATCGTCGGGCCGTCGCTCGGCGTCGTCGTCGCTGCGATCGCGCTGGGCGCCTGGACCGGACCGGCACGCGTGGCGCGCGCCGAAGTGCTGTCGATCCGCGAGCGCGATTTTGTTGCCGGCGCCCGCGTCATCGGCATGCATCCGCTGGAGATCGCCTTTCGCGAGGTGCTCCCCAATGCGCTGCCGCCGGTAATGGCTTTGTCGTCGGTGATCGTCGCCGCGGCGACTCTCACCGAAGCGGCATTGTCCTTCCTCGGCCTTGGCGACCCCAACCGCGTAACCTGGGGCGGCATGATCGCCGAAGGCCGCGCCGTGCTGCGCACCGCGCCCTTCCTGTCGATCATTCCGGGCGTAGCGCTCGTGCTGACCGTGCTCGGCGTCTATCTCACCGGCGAAGGCGTCGTCGAGACCACGGCGATGAGGAGGAGCCTGTCGTGACGGCGCTTGCTTCGATTCGCAGTCTGACGGTGACCTATCGCCGCGACGGCGCCGAGGTGGCGGCGCTAAAGAATGTCAGCCTCGACATCCCCGCCGGCGAGCGCTTTGCCATCATCGGCGAGAGCGGTTCCGGCAAGAGCACGCTGGCGCTAGCCATTGCCGGGCTGCTGCCGGCCACTGCCAAGATCGAAGGCCGTATCGATTGGCTCTTGCGCCCGCCACCAATGTTTGGTGCCAAGGCACCTGCCGGTCTTCGCGACCATGCTCCAATCGGTGGCCGTGACATCGGCTTTATTTTCCAGGACCCATCCGCAAGTCTCGATCCGGTGATGCCAATAGGCAAGCAGATCGCGGAAGTCGCCTACACCCATCTCGGCCTCAGTTGGCGAGACGCCTATGCCAAGGCAAAAACCCTGCTCGAACGGGTCCGTCTGCCCGACCCCGATGTCGCTTTGCGTGCCTTTCCACATCAGCTCTCCGGCGGCCAGAAGCAGCGCGTGGCGATCGCCGCAGCGATTGCGGCCGGGCCGAAACTGCTGATCGCCGACGAGGCGACCAGTGCGCTGGACACCATCGTGCAGGCCGAGATTGTCGGGCTGATCCGGCGACTGGTGGCCGAGGACGGTATGACGCTGCTGTTCATCAGCCACGACATTGCGCTGGCCGCTGAGCTTGCAGAGCGCATAGCGGTGTTCCGGCATGGCGAGCTGCTCGAGCTCGATTCGACGGCCCAAATCGTCAATGCGCCGCGTCACGCATACACTCGTGTGCTGCTTGACGCTCATCTCGGCCTCGACGCCGAGCCGCTGTTGCGGCGAACATGACCAGTCCGCTGCTCGCCGTTTCCGGCCTGACCAAACGATACAGTCGCGGCGGCAAGACCATCGCCGCGGTCGACGACGTTTCCTTCCACATCGACCCCGGCGAGACGCTGGCGCTGGCCGGACCTTCCGGCAGCGGCAAGTCGACGATAGCTCGTCTAGTGCTCCGGCTCGTCGAATTCGATACCGGCAGTATCGAATTTGAAGGCAGCGATTTCCTGTCGCTGAACGGCGCTGCCTTGCGCGGCCGGCGCACTCGTCTTCAGATGGTGTTTCAGGATCCGCTCGCCGCCTTGAACCCACGCGCCACAGTCGCGCGTGTGCTCGACGAACCCCTGCGCATCCATCACATTGCCTCCGGCCCCGAGCGCCCGCGCCGAATTGCAGCTCTGCTGGAACGCGTCGGCCTCAGCCCCGGTCTCGCCGGCCGCGCCATTCACGAGATTTCCGGCGGCCAACGCCAGCGCGTTGCAATCGCCCGCGCCATTGCCACGAAACCGTCGCTGATCGTGCTCGACGAGGCCGTGTCGGCGCTCGACGTTTCGGTTCGCGCGCAGATCCTGCAACTGCTGCTCGATCTTCAACGCGAGGAGCGCATCGCCTATCTGTTCATTTCGCACGATCTCGGCGTCGTCCGTGCCATCGCCCACCGCATCGCCATTCTGGACGGCGGGCGGATTGCCGAGCGCGGCGATGCCCGCACCGTCATCGACGCGCCGCAATCCGCGATCGGCAAGGCGCTGGTGGCGGCAGCGCCAAGACTTTCGAGGATCGAACAGGACGCATCATGACCGACGCCGAAGCCAGAGCCGAAAAACTGTCGCGCGAACTCGATTCCGCCTTCCGCAACCGTGCCGATCTCTATCGTCTGTTGCTCGACGAGCTGACCGCGGAAGTTGGCGCGGAAAAGGCTGAGGCGATCATGATCCGCACCATCGAACGGCGAGGCAGGGAGGTTGCGGCGGCGGCCTTCGCCGATTTCGGCCCCAACGACGCACCGGCGATTGGCGAGGCGTTCCTGGCCGTCAGCCCGGATGGCGGCCGCATGTATCCGACCGATGTCGAACGCGGCCCGGACCGCATCGCCTTCAGGGTCAGGCGCTGCCCGCTGAAGGACGCCTGGGTCGAAGCCGGCATCGACGACGAGAAGCTCGCCACGCTCTGCCGCATCGCCGGCGCCTTCGATCGCGGCCTGTTCGAGGCCACCGGAGTGCGCTTCGACAACGTCACCTGGACGGCGGGCCACGGTTCCGGCTGCTGCCACATCGCCTTGACCAACCGCGATGCCGGTTAGAGCTGCAGCTCGAGCCGTATCGGCGAAGAAGTAGAGTTCCGTTCCGTTGGGCAGCACGGAGCCAAACACCCCGGCGCCATAAGGCAAGCGGGAATTTTGATGTGTGCATTGCAAGGAATTCGTGCGGACAGGATCTGCCTCGGTGTCCCGCTGTGTCGGCTTCGTTGCTAAGTGTCCGGGTTGCTAAGTGTCCGGCCGGAGACGTCTTTGTGGGTTCATGGTTGTGGCCTCGAGCCACGGCAATCAAATCAATCCGAGATTCTGTCGGATTGCGGCATCCTTGTTCGTCTTCTGTAGGGGAGTTCCTGGAGGTGAACTATGAGCGAATTGCCGGTGGTCAAAACGCGACGCAAAGGCAAGACCCTTACGCAGAGCATGCTGATCCCAACCGAGAAAATGGTCGCTGACGAACTCCGGGCTGCACGACCTGGCCACTTTTCGGACCTTGCAGAGTTACGACGTAAGCTCGCGGCAAAATACGGAGCAGACGCCTGCTGCCCAGTGACTGTGCGGCGGCACCTGGTGCATATCAGTCAAGACGGCAGCGCGCCCTTTTGGCGCGTCGTAAATCCCGATCGGCCATTCGCCCGACGTATGAGAGGTGGATCGGAGCACATACGCGAAAAATTGATACCCTCCGGCGAAGGCCGCCTTGCGAGAGGACGGCACGGTAGCGAGGCTGCGCTCTTAAGGTCGCCCTTACGAGCGAAGTTA
>NZ_JAMYQK010000040.1:0-56966 GCF_040320845.1 Mesorhizobium sp. M0601 | reverse complement strand
CCTTGACGGCGTTGTTGAGGATTTCGACGCCGCGCAGCATGCGGTCGCGCGCGTCGGTGGAGAATTTGATTTCCTTGGCAGACATTTTTTATCCCGTCGAATTTGGAATGGAACGGTCGCCGCGCGGAACGCGCTGCGCTTGTTCTTTCAAATACTGGAGCGACCTTTGCGCGCCTTGAGGGACACGCGCCGCTCCAGTCAGGCGGCCTTCTTGGCTTCGACAGCTTTGTCGATGACGCCCATGATGTCGGCCTCCTTCATGATCAGAAGGTCCTCGCCGTAGATCTTGACCTCCGTGCCCGACCATTTGCCGAACAGGATCAGGTCGCCGGCCTTGACGTCGAGCGGAACAAGCGCGCCATTCTCGTCGCGTCCGCCCGGGCCGACGGCGATCACTTCGCCTTCCTGTGGTTTCTCCTTGGCATTGTCGGGAATGATGATGCCGCCCTTGGATTTGGTGTCGCCTTCGGCGCGGCGAATGACGACGCGATCGTGGAGTGGCCGGAATTTCATGGGGAACTTCTTTCTGGGGCCAGCATAGGCGGCCGCTACCCCTGATATAGGCGCGTTGGCACTCGATAGATAGGAGTGCCAGAATTATTTCTGGCCAATGGCCAAGAATTCGAATGATATAATTCGAGACGCCAGAAATTCGTTCGGATGTGAGGAAAACTTTCTGCCGGCTTGAATTTCGCGGATGCGGGTTATTATTCCAAAGATCAAATAAAGGAGGCCCGACCTTGTTTGGAACTCAATTGAGGCGCATAGGTAAAACTTGTTGATTTGGGTCGAGTTGGCTTTGTGTCAGAGCCCCGCCATTCACCACCGAATTCTCGAAAATGAGTGCATGCGCCGGTCCGGCGCACATCTCGTTCCGTTCGGATCCTGGAATGAAACCGACGCTGACCACGGATGTACTGGCAGCGTCGGGCATCGTCCCGGCGGTTCGAGTGGGACTGATACGGAAAGGCGCAGCCGCCCGTTTCCGCGGAAAGCCGCAATTCATGACCAGCCGCACCACAAATACAGTCGTTCGCTTCAAGTCGGCGTTTTCGCTGCCCGGCTTTGATACACCGCAACCGCCCGGAGAGTATCGGGTTGACCATGACGAGGAGGCCCTCGAAGGGACTTCCCAGATCGCATGGCGCCGCGTGGCCACCTTCATTCACCTCCGGCGATCACCGCGAGCGGAGCTACGCAGCAGATGGTGCCGATCGAACCGGCATTGCTTCAAGCCTCGCTGGAGCTGGACGAGAGACAATCATGAGAACCACAACCCTGATGCAACGCAACGCACGCCCAGTCCGCCGCGAAGCCGCAACGCATCTCTTTGCCGTCGGACAAGCTGTCCGGCTGAAGAGCGGCATCGGCACGTTTCCAAAGGCCGCGGAAATCTACCGCGTCACAGCAAGGCTCCCGCCGAGCGGAAATTCGCTGCAGTACCGCATCCGCAGCGACGTCGAACTTCATGAACGGGTGGCGATGCAGGACAGTCTCGAACCGGTCGACACTTCGCCCGGTGACAGCACAACGCTCATCGAAAGGATCTTCGAACGTGTCAAAGGGACAGAAATGGTTTAGCCGGAAGATCGGGAACCCGACGCAGGAGAAGGTCCCGCCCAAGCCTGAAAGCGTATTCGGCGCCCACACCAGAGTTGCAGCCGATATCAATGCCCTGCGCGGCAAGGGCAAGAACTGACGTAGCGACACGGGCACGGATGACGATGAAGATCGTGATCGAATTCTATCGCACCCGAACCTCGGACGATGCGCATGCCGTGGTCGGGCGCGAGACGGCGCAAGCGGCCAACCTCGACCATGCGCTCGAGATCGCCAGGCTTTTGGCCAAAACCTTGAACATGCCGCAGCGGCCGGACGCCATGACGATCGCCGACGCGAAGGGCGCAACGCTCTATTCCGGCGTTCTGGCCACGGAAGCGATCAATGAGGAAAGGCCAACGCCATGAGTGCCCGTAGCAACGAAACCGATCGGCAGTGCAACGCCGCCGGGCTTGCGGTCTAGGAAAATGAGGGTGGGACATCGGGACGCGACTTCGCGGACCGTCAATATGGCCGCCGCGTCGAGGCGGATCGGTCCTGGACCGTCTATCATGTCTTCAGCGGAATTCCGGCGCTGATCGACGTGGTGCCATGACCGGCCTCAGCCGGTCGGATGCGACGCGCAGCATGTTGTCCCTCAATCAGCGCAATGCCGAGTGCCAGAGGGCGTGGGTTGCGGCGCCGCCAATTGCCCCACACGAGGCAGCGGCGGGCCAATCATGACGCTCTCCTTCCCAAACCCCAGCCGCAGATTCGATGAAGTGTGCGATTTTCGGTAGGTAGGCCCCGAATCACGAACGTTCTGATAACACCGGAATGTCGCCTCCTGGAGCAAGCGACCAACGCAGTGCCGCAGTCGAGAACGGCTAGCACCGTCGTTGCGGCCAAGATGGAGGTCGCCAGCGGAATGGCGCTCACGTTTGCGACATTTGTTGCCGTGTGGTTGCTGTTGATGGAAACGGCTGCTCCCACGAAACAGCAGTCCTCCAGAGACAACTAATATCTGCAGGCTGGTTGCTGCCACCATCCGGCCGCGTTGGTCGCCGCGAAAATCGCGCAGCGACACGCGCGTCCCGTCCTGCGATGTCAACGTGATGTCCTGAGCCAGTCCGATTGTCGGCAGGCGCTCGTCCTTCGGCGCGTCGTGCTCACTCGCCCGCGCTATGACCAGCGCCAAGGCGTGACTGCGTCTGCTAGGGTCTCAGGCCTTCAACTCGCGTTTGAGCTCCTCGAGGAAACGCCAGTCCGTTCCGTTGGACAGGATTTGTTGCGGGCTCGACTTGATCATGCCGGTCTCCTGCATGCGCAGCGCATAGAAGCGCACGCTGTCTTCGGCGTCGAACACGCGCCACTTGTCGTGCTGAGCACCGTTCAGCGTCCCAAGCGCTTCGTCATAGTTGGGTAGAAAGCCTCGGTCGACGAGCTGCTGTGCCGCCAACGACGGATCAGAAGCGCACAGGTCAGCGGATTTGAGAATGGCGCGCAACACCCGCTTCGTCGCGACCGGGTATCTGCTCACGTAGTCCGCATTGCCGGCAACCATGCAGCAAAAGTATTGCGACCACGGGCGGTCGGTCCCGTTGTTGACGATCGTATGGCCGATCTTCCGGGCGTGCAGGATCTGCGGTTCGGGCGGACCTGCCATGTAGGCATCGACCTTGCCGTCGATGAACATTTGCATTGGGGCTTGTTCACCCTCCACCCACTCGATATCGTGCACGGGATCAAGCCCGACATAGTTGGCCATGAGAGCCGTCAGGATGTGAGGATGCGACTCCACCGACCCTCCCCCGACGCGCTTTCCACGCAGATCCCTGATGCTGCGGACGCTGTCGTTGCCGATCAACTCGAAGCAGCCGGAATGCACGCCGGTCAGCACTTTCACCGGCACGCCGGCGTCGATGGACCTAATGTGCATCGACGGCATGTTCATGTCGAAATCGATCAGGCCGGCGGAGAGCCACTTGGAATTGTCGAGGTGGGTGTCGCCTTCGACATATTGGATATCGGTGAAACCGTCGGCGCGCAGAAGTTCTCCGGCAAGGTAGATGGACGCCCAACAGTAAGCGCCTCCGACCCACTGCCCCAAGCGGACGGTTGTCGTTTCCAGAGCAGGCTCCCCGGCCGCACTGGATGTGCGAACATTGAAGAGCCCGGCACCGCCGATCGCCGACAGGCCGGTCAGGAATATGCGACGATTCTGCATTAGCTTCATCGGGACGCTCCTTTGGCAAATTGATCATCCCTAGGAATCGACCAAATGACCCCAATAGAGGACGGACAATGCGTGAGCGCGCCGAGTAATCGCGAGTTGGAGCACGCCCTGTTAAAGGCGGGAGTCTTCTCGTTCTTCAGTCGCTGGCCAAGAACGCTTTCAGCCAACGATTAACGACCATACGCCTTCTCAACGTTCGTGGCGAGGGCAATGCTCTCAGCCAAGGCCAAGCCCTTTTACGGAACCCTCGTACCTTCCAGGGCGCTGACAAAACGGATCCATCGGGTAATTGCCAAAAGGCGCCTTCTCGAACCAATTCGAGACGTTCGAGTTCATCCCACGTGACGACTGGATCGGGTCCAAAGTTCGCGTTGGCAGAGGGCTGGCTTGCGCCACGGACGCTGCACCCATCCGCTACGGCCATCTTGTCCAGGCGCTCTTCATAGGTTGGGCTGGACTTCCGGACACTCCTGTCGCGCCTTGTGGCGACCGGGCTTGAAAGAAGCCAACCAGGTATCTGTAACGTGCCTTGCGAGCTGACGTTGGGAAGTTTCCCCGAGCGAGGCGAATAGGGAGCAACGGCCATGGAGCTCAAGGCCGTCCGATCGCTGATCGGTCTAGCTGCCCGCATCATTGTATGGCCCATTCAGCGCAGGAGCCGATCTATCTCATTAGGCACAGTGATCCCTAGCTTGGCCGACCGATCCACCGCACAATTTCATAGGCAGGCATCGATCGGCGAAAGCCCTTCAGCGTCAGTTCGCCAACGGCGACGGACTCAACCAGGGATTCGACGGCACCAACGACCCGCTGGCTGACGAGAATCTGGCGTGGCCTGGCTTCCTCGCATAATCGGGCGGCGTGGTTCGACACTGTGCCTATCACTGCATAATCGGCGCGCTGATCGAAACCGATCCGCCCGATGGTTGCATGGCCTCGGGCGATGCCGATTCCGAAGCCGAGCAAGTGATCGCGCTTGCGCCATTGCTCCGAATGCTCGTCAATCGCATCACGCATCGCCGTAGCCATGCAGACGGCTCTCTCGGTATGGTCGGCGCAGGGCAGTGGATCGTTGAAAACCACAACGATACCGTCGCCCACGAACCGCTCAAGAGTTCCCTCGTGGCGGACGATTTGTTCACCAAGACAGGCGTGATATTCGCCAAGCACCGCCATCACCTCCTCGGGTTCGGCAGTTTCGGCGAAGGCTGTAAAGCCGCGTAGATCGCAAAAGACAACGGTCACCTCGCGACGGTGACTTTGCAGAAGCGCGTCGCCATTTCCCGCCGCAAGGATCAGGTCGGCGACTTGCTCGGGCAGGAAACGCCGGAGTCGGCCCATTCGCTCGATCTCGATCACCTGATCCGCCAGGGTCTGCTCGAGCGAGCGGTTCCAATTGGAAAGCTGTGCGGCCTGTTCCTGGAGGAGTTGGGCCTGACTTGCGACGGTATCGTGAAGCGCCTTCTGGCGAAGCATCGAGCGCACCCGCGCCAACAGCGCCCTGTGCTCGAAGGGCTTTGTCAGGTAGTCGTCACCCCCGGCGTCCAGCCCCTCGACAAGATCACGCGTATCGGCCTTCGCGGTGACGAGGATGACCGGAATCGCCTGCAGCGAGATGTCCTGCTTGAGCAGGCGAACCACGCTGATACCGTCGAGCTTCGGCATCATGATGTCGAGCAGGATCAGATCCGGCGTGAGTTCGCGAGCTTTTGCAAACCCCTCTTCACCATCGGCGGCGGTCGCCACTTCGTAGCCATTCGCCTCGAGGCGCATGCGCAGGATCTCGAGGTTTTCCGGAGTATCGTCGACCGCGAGAATTCGGGGCGGATCATGCAAGACGTTGTCTCCTTCAGGAAAGGAACTGCCGAACCATTGCGAGCAGCTCGCGCGGACTGAAGGGCTTGGCAATGTAGCCATCGCAACCTGCAGCAAGGGCTTTCGCCTCATCACCCGACAGCGCGTAGGAGGTGACGGCGATGATCGGGATGTGCCGCACCGTTGGGTCAGCCTTGATGCGGCGGGCCGCTTCATACCCGTCGATCACCGGGAGCTGAATGTCCATAAGGATCAGGTCTGGCCTGTGCGCTCCCGCTGCAGCGATGCCGGCGGCGCCGTCCGCCGCCTCGATCAGTTCGTATTCGGTGGTGGCAATGAGATCGCGGATGATCTGGCGGTTGTCCTCGGTGTCTTCCACCATCAGGATTCGTTTGCTCATGCGGCCCTCACTTCCTCATTCACCCGGATTGGTATCTTCAGCCGGAATGTCGATCCTGACCCGAGCACGGACTCGACGTCTATGGTCCCACCATGCATTTCGACGATGCGCTTCGAGATCGCCAGGCCGAGACCTGTGCCACCCTTCTGCCTGGTGCTGCTGTTGTCGACCTGCTGGAATTCTTCGAAGATGAGACCCTGGTCCTTGGACGCGATGCCGGGACCTGTATCCCGGACGGTGATCTCGAAATGTCCGTCTACCGCGCCGGCAAGAATGTCGACCGCACCCGTTTCGGTGAACTTGACGGCATTGCCTGCAAGATTGAGCAGGACCTGCGTCAAACGGCGTTCGTCCCCGCGGCCGATTGGAAGGTTCTCGGCAACAGTCGTTGAAAGCTCAAGACCCTTCGCTCGTGCCAGCGGCTCGACAGCCGTAACGGCCAATCGAACAACCTGCGCGACCGAGTAGTCCTCGATCGCCAGCGTGAGCTGGCCGGCTTCGATCTTCGAAAGGTCGAGTACGTCGTTGATGAGCCCGAGGAGGTGGCGGCCGTTTGCCTGCACGCGCGCGACGGTCGTCTTCGCCTTGTCCGGGAGTTCGCCGTAGATGCCGTCGACCAGCAGTTCTGTGAAGCCCAAGACCGAATTGAGCGGTGTCCTGAGCTCGTGGCTCATATTCGCGAGGAACTGGGACTTGTGGCGGCTGGCGGTCTCCAGCTCCCGGCCTTTCTCCTCGATCTCGCGGAACAGCATGGCATTCTGGATCGCGAGCACCGATTGGGCTGCGAAGGTCTCCAGCAGGTGGACGACTTGCTCATGGAAGGCACCTGGCTTGTGGCGCCTGACGACCAGTGCACCGACGATCTTGTTGGGCCTCAGCAGCGGAACGATCAGGATACCGCGATATCCGGCATCGACGATCGTCTTTCTTACAAGGAAGGATGAGGTCTCCTGGCCGAGGTCGGGAAACTGCACCGGCATGCAGCGCCCGGGTGCGTCGCCGATCCCCATGTCGGCCAGCCCGATCGTCTGGTGTGAGACTGCGGCGATAAGCTCATCGCTCATACCGAAGTTTGCGCGCGGACGGAATTGCTGCCGCGTGCTGCTGAACACGTAGATGGTGCCAGCATCCGTCTCCGACAACTGGACCGCTTTGGCGACGATTGTTTTCAGCACCGTGTCGAGATCCAGCGTCGAATTGACCGCCTTGCTCACCTCACCAAGCGCCTCGAGCTCACCAACAGACGCGGCAAGCTCGCGCGTTCGTGACTGCACCGCCTCGAAGAGCCGCGCATTCTCGATGGCGATCACCGCCTGGTCGGCGAATGTCTCGACGAGCGCGATCTCCTTGGGATTGAAAGATTGCGGCTCAACCCTCGTCATGACGAATACGCCAACGAGATCACCTTCCCGTAACAGCGGAGCAGCGAGGACGGTGCGGAATCCGCCGGCCTCAGCGATCAGGGCAACGCGGTAGTCCGGATCAGCGGTCACGTCTTCGATTTGCACCATCCGCCGTTCTTCGATTACGCGCCCCACGGCGGAGCCCCGGCCTGCGGCAAGCGCTGGAAGTGGATTGGCGTCGACATAGGCGCTGAAACTGGGCGGGTAGCCATGCGTCGACACATAGCGGAATACGCCATCCAACAACTGCACGATACCACCCTTGTCGGCACGGCAGAGCCTGACAGCCGATTCCACCAACGTATCGAGCACAACCTGCAGATCGAAGGTAGAGCGGCTGATGACCTTCAGAACGTCTGCAGTGGCTGTCTGCTGCTGAAGGGCTTCATCGAGCTGCTGGGTGCGCGTCTCAATCTCCTGATACAAGCGCCCCAGCTGGTCGGAGGTCTGGTTGACGTTAGCGGCGAGCACTCCAAGTTCGTCGCGATTGGCGACGGCAACGTGTTGGGCGAAGTCGCCGGCCGCTATCTGACTGAGACGCGTCTCGATCTTCTTGACCGGTTCGATCAACGACCAGGAGATGATGTAGCCAAGCGCAAGCGCGAGCAGGATGCTGCCCACCGCAAACGAGACTACGATCAGTCTGGACGTGCCGTACGCACCCTCGCTCGCTTCGATGGCCGCCACCATGTCGGCTTCGGCCATGTTGACCAGCTGGTCTGTCAGCCGCTCGAGGCGGTCGGCCGACGGCATGATCTCGTCCAGCTGAACCTTGCGCGCTTCGTCCGTGCGACCGGCGCGGACGAGCTCTGCCACGTGCGTCACCCCGGCCGTCAGCCGTTCGTACTCTTGCCTGACCTGGCCAAGCACTTCCACTTCGGCTTTGGCGACGAACTCCATGCGGTCGAGGTCATAGCCAAACTGGTTGAGCTGGCGCAGCGCCCCATCCAGCATCCGGTTGTCCTGAAGCAACAGGGCGGTGGAGATGCCGTAGAGCTGGGTGGTCGTATCGTGCTGCACCTGGCGATAGGCCGCGATCCTGCGCTGCAGCTTGATCAGCTCGTTGGTCTGATCGTTGACCCCACTCAGCACCTGCAACCCGACGGCCCCGAGCACGATCAGCAGGCCGACGATCGACAGGAACGCGATCAAGAGCTTGGTCTGGACGCGCGCCGGCAGCCGGGCAACCCAGCCAACGAGCCGGTTCGTTATGCTATTTGGATTCGTCCAAGAGGCTGACAAGGTCATCCCGGAACTCCTCCAAGTCGAACCGGACGCCAAGATACTGTACTCGCAAGATGCCATTGGGGTCTACGAGCGACGTCAGCAAGGTATGGTCGACATCTCCGTCCACCGTTTTCTTCGCGATGACGCCGTATTTCCGTCCAACCTCATGGACAATCGCCGGATCACCGGTAAGAAACGACCAGCCCTTCAGATCGGCGCCAAAATTCTGTGCATATTCCTTCAAAACATCGGGCGTGTCGCGCTCCGGGTCGACGGTGATCGAAACGAAGGCGATTTGGGGTCCGAACGCATTACCCAACTCCTCCTGCACGCTGGCCATATGGGCGGTCAGCATGGGGCAGACGTCGGTACAGTGCGTATAGATGAATGAGACGGCGACCACCTTGCCGCGAAAGTCGTGCAGCGACACGCGCACACTATCCTGCGATACCAAGGTAAAGTCCGGCGCCTGTCCGATCGTCGGCAGGCGCTCGTCGTGCCGCGCGTCGTGCGCGTGTGCCGGCCCGGCCATCAGCGCCAGCACCAAGATGCGCGCCGGCCACTCGCTCACGTTTTCATCTCGCGCTTGATCTCGTTGAGGAGGCGCCAATCCGTGCCGTTGGCGATAATCTTGTTAGGGCCGGCCTCAATGAAGCCGACTTCGTTCATCCGCAGTGCGTAGAAGCGCATCGTGTCTTCGGGGTCGAACTCCCGCCACACGTCGTAGCGCGCTCCGCGCAAGCCCTCCAATGCATAGTCGTATCGATCGGTGAACTTGCCGTCGACCGATAGTTGCGCAGCCAGTTGCGGATCCGACACGCAGATGTCGGCGCCCTTGAGGATGGCTCGCAGCACGCGTTTGGTCGCCACCGGGTGTCTGTCGACATAGTCCGCGCGGCCGGCAAGCATGCAGCAGTAGTGTTGCGACCATGGCCGGTCGACGGTCGTATTAAGGATCGTGTGGCCGACCTTCCGGACGCGCTGCTCCTGCGGCTCGGGTGGCACCGCCAGAAAGGCATCGACCTTTCCTTCGTTAAAGAGTTGCATCGAGCTGACGTCCGGGTTCGCGACCCACTTGAGATCGGTGGCGGGATCGAGACCGACATAGGCGGCCATGAGGGTCACGAGCACGTGCGGAGCTGACGTCAGCGCGAACACGCCCACCCTCTTGCCCTTGAGGTCGGAGATGCTGTTAATGCTTTCGTTGACGATCAGTTCGAGGCAGCCGGAGTGCAGGCCGGTGACCACCTTTATCGGCATGCCGGCTTCGATCGCCATGATGTGCGCTGGCGGAAAGTCGGTGGCGAAATCCAGTTCGCCGTTTGCGAGCATCGCGAACGGATCGGAGTCGACGGCCAAGTCTATGTAGCGTACATCGGTGAACCCTTCGGCGCGCAATAGCTCCCCGGCGATATTCTTGGGTGCTTCGCAAAGGGCGCGGAACGTCCTTGGCAAACGCACTGTCGTGGTCTCTGGCGCCGGCTCGGCATGAGCCAATGTCGGCACTTTGACGAGGACCGCGGCGCCGACCGCCGACAGGCCCATCATGAAGTGGCGGCGGCGCTGGACAATCTCCATGTCACGTCTCCTCTCCCCTCGGCACGAGCAGACTCAGCCTTTCAACTCGCGCTTGACCTCGTTGAAAAAGCGCCAATCCGTGCCGTTCGCGATGATCTCGTTTGGGCTCGACTTGACAATCCCAGCTTCATGCAGCCGCAGCGAGAAGAACCTCATCGTGTCCTCGGGATCGAAGTCGCGCCAATTAGAGTATGGGAGCTCGCGGAGCGACTGCACAGCGTAGTCGTATTGTTCCGTGTGTCCGCGATCCACCAGAAGGCGTGCCACCCGTTCCGGTTCAGCCGCGCAGATGTCGGCCGATTTGATGATCGCCCGGATGACCCGCTTGGTGGCGGCTGGATTTTTCTCGGCATACGCGGCGTTGACCGCCAGCATGCAGCAGTAATATTGCGACCACGGTCGGTCCTTGGAACTGTCGAGGATGACGTGGCCGACTTTGCGGGCGCGGAGGTCTTGAGCCTCAGGCGGAAAAGCCAGGAAGGCGTCGACCTTGCCATCGGCGAAGAGCTCGGCCGGCTTTGCCTCGCCGACGATCCATTCGATGTCGCGTTGCGGATCGAGGCCGACATAGGTCGCCATGGCGCTGACGAAGATATGTGGATCCGACGATAGATTGCCGCCGACGCCGACCTTGCGGCCCTTGAGATCCGCGATGCTCTTGATGTCCTCGCGTCCGAACAACTCGTAGCAGCCGACATGCACTCCGGAGATCACCTTGATCGGTGCGCCAGTGTCGACCGGAATGATTAGGGCCGTGGCAAAGTCAATGCCGAAGTCGATGTCCCCGCGCGCCAGCATCTCGGTCTGGGCGATACCGGCCTCGGCGGCCACGAAGCCGAAATCTGAGAACCCCTCTGCGCGGATCAGATCCTCGGCGACGTACTGCGGAGCGATGCAGATACCAGGCGCCGCCGCAAAGCGGGCGGTCGTGGTTTCAGGTGCCGCTTCGGCGGCGGCCGCGTTGCGGCCCTTTGCAAGACCCGCGGCTGCGAGCGCAGACAGGCCTGTAAGGAAACGGCGACGGTTCTGGACAATCTGCACGAGTCTCTCCTTCCCTTGAAAAGGCAACGCGTATTGGCGATAGGTCTACGTCTTCAGCTCTCGCTTTAGCTCATTGAGGAAGCGCCAGTCTGTTCCGTTGGCGATGATCCTGTCGGGTGTGGACCCGATCAGCCCGATTTCCTTCAGCCGCAGCGCATAGAAGCGGACGGTGTCAGTTGAATCGTAGTCCCGCCATTTCCGGTAGGGCAACTCGCTGATCGCTGCGAACGCGTCATCGTAGCGGCTGGCGAATCCGCCCGCGACCAAGCGCTCGGCAACCAAGGCCGGCGCGGCGGTGCATAGATCCGCGGCCTTGAGGATGGCGCGCAGCACCCGCTTGGTAGCAACCGGATGCGCGGCCACAAAATCGCTGTTGCCGGACAGCATGCAGCAAAAATATTGCGACCAAGGTCGGTCCACTGTGCTGTTGACGATCACGTGCCCGACCTTGCTGCGCCGCAATTCCTGCGGGTCCGGCGGAAAGCCCAGGAATGCATCGATTTCGCCCCGCGCGAACAGCTCCTTGGGCTTGACCGCCGGGTCCACCACCCAGTTGATGTCGCGCGCCGGATCGAGCCCGACATAGGCGGCGATGCTGGCGAGGAACAGATGCGGCCCCGAACCGAGCCCCTGGACGCCGACGTTCCGGCCTTTCAGATCGACGACGCTGTCGATCCCGTGCTTGGCAAACAGCTCGAAGCAACCGGGATGGACGCCCCCGAGCAGAGTGAGCCGCGCACCGGAGTCCAAGGCGACGATCGAATTTGTCACGAAGTTGAGGCTAAAGTCGATCTCGCCATTCGCCACCGCGGAGGCCGTGGCCGCACCGGGGCCTGCCGCGACATAGGCAACCTCGGTGAAGCCCTCAGCGCGCAGCAGGTCCTCTACAACATACTGTGGCGCCACGCAGATGCTAGGGATCTTGGCCAAGCGAATGCGTGTGGTCTCCGGCCCTGGCTCGGCAAGAACTCGAGTTGGAGCGCCGACGAGGCTTGCGGTGCCGGCAGCCGTCAGGCCGGCCAGGAAGCGCCTGCGGCTCTGAATGATTTGCATGTCTACGTCTCCCCTCGAGACCAGATGGGATCAGGTTTTCAGCTCACGCTTCAACTCGTCGAGGAAGCGCCAGTCCGTTCCGTTGGCGATGATCTGTTGTGGGCTGGACCTGATCATGCCGGTCTCCTGCATGCGCAGTGCGTAGAACCGCAAGGAGTCTTCGGGATCGAATTCCCGCCAGCGGTCGTACCGAATGTCCTTCAGAGTTTGGAGCGCGTAGTCATAGCTGGTCTCAAAATCGCGATCGACCATCTGCTGGGCCACACTTTCGGGATCTGACACGCAGAGGTCGGCGGCCTTGAGGATGGATCGCAAGACCCGCTTGGTCGCCACCGGGTATCTTGTCACATAGTCCGTCGTGGCCGAGATCATGCAGCAGAAATACTGCGACCACGGGCGGTCGACGGCATTGTTGAGGATCGTGTGGCCGATCTTCTTGGCGCGCAGCTCCTGCGGCTGGGGCGGCGTCCCGAGGAATGCGTCGATCTTCCCTTCGACGAAGAGTTCCGTCGGCTTGACGTCGTTAGTCAAGACCCATTGGATATCGTTCACTGGATCGAGTCCGACATAAGCGGACATGAGGGACAGCCACACGTGCCGCGAGTTGTTGAAACCGTTCACGCCCACTCTCTTGCCCCGCAGATCCGTGACGCTGCGAATGCTCTCCTTGGCGATCAGTTCGAGGCATCCCGAGTGCAAGCCGGTCAGCACCTTGATCGGCACGCCGGCGGCGATCGACGCGACCTGGTTCGGCGCAAAGTTCACGGAGAAATCGGTCTCACCGCGTGCGATCCATACCGATTGGTTGACGCTTCTGTCGCCTTCTATGTAGCGGACATCGGTAAGACCCTCGGCGCGCATCAGTTCTCCGGCGATGTACGCACCTGCCCAACAGTAGGAACTACCGACCCACAGCGGCAGACGAACCGTGGTCGTTTCCAACGGCGGTTCCGCGTGGAGTGACCCTGGAACACCGACGATACCGGCAGCGCCTGCCATTGCAGCGCCGGCTAGGAACCGGCGGCGGGTTTGGATGATCTGCATCAGAACGCTCCTCTTCCGATTGGCAAAAGCAATACTGGCCGGAACCGAGGAAAAGAGGTTTCAGCAGAGGCAGATGGTCTGGTGAGCGCGACGAGTAGTCGTGGAACCTAGCGCGCCTAGTCCGATGCGAGAGTCTTGCGCTCTCAGTCGCCGGCTCATTTATTAGCAACAGACGATATGCCACGATACGCCCAATTTGCGTAGGTAGCGAGCGCAAAACTTGCTACGCCGAACGTCCCGCCAGCGCCTCGCTGTCATGGAGACTGTTTACGGGATTGCGAATGGCCAGTTCAAGTTTGCTGCGGCCGGACCCACCCGCTGAACGTCCGCTATCGTTCTTCGGACGCCAAAAGCCGCCATTCCGCTGTCGGCCCCAAAATATCGAGACGTTCGTACATCGGCGCACTGCGTCAGCAAGTGGCGCGTTGTGCCGTTTGGAATGGATGCCTTGGGGCAAGATCGCTGATCAATATAGGGTCAAGCAGCATAGGATTGCAGTCTGGAACGCGGATTTCGGATCATTGACGAAGCATAAGGCAAATGAGCCGCCGATGGAGAAATGGCTTTGGCCATCGCTCGCACAAATACAATCTGTACCAGAGCGTGGCCGCCCACTCGCAATGGAGCGCGTCACCCACCTCCTGAACTGAACTGAACTGATCCGGTCCGCCCAGCTTCACGGCGCGGCCCAGCTCCGCTCGCCGGCCATCTTGGCGCGGGTACCTGGAGCGGCATCATCATTCTCATGGTTGAGGTGTGGGTTAGCTGTATTGACCGCCAAAGCGCTCATGACGGGGCTGGGAAGCGGGTGACTGATCGCGGTCGCCGTTGTGACTGTCTGTCCATCCTAGCTACGCCCAAGGCGCCCTCGAATGGATTGGGTCTGACCGAAGACCGTTTTCGCTTGGCTCAACCTCGATCGTCTTCCCGCAACGACGGCGCTTCGTTTTCTTCCCCTGGCCGTACCACCCCACCCGGCACACCTGGCGGGGACCCCGGTTTGCGTCCATTCCTCGCGGCCCAAGAAAGTCTCGCGGCGCCGTCTTCCACTTCGTTTCAGCTGCTTTGGGTGCGGCCCGATCGCCCCCGGTCTCAAGACCACCATCGAGGCCGCGATAGGCGCGGCCCGAGAAACAGAAGGAACCATCACAATGGCGACGATCGGCACATTCTCCCGCACCGCGAACGGCTTCTCCGGCTCAGTCAAAACCCTGAACCTCAACGTCAAGTCGGTGACGTTCACGCCAGCCGAAGGCGACAATGAAAAAGGTCCGGACTTCCGCATTTTCGCCGGCGCCATCGAGTTCGGGGCGGCATGGAAGAAGACCTCGCGCGAGGGCCGCGACTACCACTCGGTCAAGCTCGACGATCCGAGCTTCCCCGCTCCGATCTATGCGAGCCTGGTCGAGACCGCCACCGAGGGCGAGTTGTCGCTCATCTGGTCCCGCCGCACCGCAGAGTGATCCGACTAAACACGCAGCCCCGCGCAAGGCGGGGCTTCGCCATGGTTCAGGTTCACCATGCACCTCTATCTGGTGCAGCACGCTATGCTTTGACGGGTGTCTTGCGCGCGTTCTTGACCGGCGACGTGATTGCCGTGGCAATTGCTGCCGCCGCTGCCGCGCGAGCAACTCGTTTTGGTTTTTCTGCCGCAGCTTTTGCTGGCGCTGTCGCCTTGCGTCCCAAACCTGTTGATTTCGCCAGGGCCGAGCGGGTGGCCGCGTAATTTGGCGCCACCATCGGATAGTCGGAGGGCAGGTTCCATTTCAGACGGTATTCGTCCGGACTCAGATTGTAATGCGTTCCGATATGCCGCTTCAAGGATTTGAACTTTTTCCCGTCTTCCAGGCATATGATGAAATCAGGTGACACTGACTTCTTGATCGACACCGCCGGCTCCAGCTTGGCTGCGGTCGCAGCCACAGGTCTGCCGATCCCTTGCAAAGCGACATAGACATCCCCGATCAACTTCGACAACTCGCCGACCGGCAGCGGATTGTTCGAAACGTAGGCGGAAACGATGTCGGCGGTGATTGATACGAGATCAGCCTGGTCGCTTGGGTCTGGAGAAACGGTCATCGAGTTTTCCTCTTGTCTGACGGCTCTAATAGCGCGCGTTGAAACGGATGGGCTGTTTATTGCCAATCAGGCAAATAATTCGTTGTTCCGCAACAAACCTCATTCGTCGCAAATATCAAGCCGGCAAGCTTTCGCTTCCATCGTTCTGCCCGGCTGCGGACAGAGTTGCTGATAAACCGGTGAAAGCTGCTGCACCGCAGATCGAGCGATGAACATGCGCGTACAATCTTTATCCTCTCGGCACTTGGCGGCGCGGTCCTCCTCGCGGCGGCGGCGGTGAATTGGAGCTTCGGGCGCAATTCATCTGGAACGCGTCGGCGACGTTCAAGTTGCCTGAACTTGTTCGGGCCAACGGGTCCGGCAGGCACATTTCGGGCGGCGTGGCGCTACATCTAAACCGCGCCTGGGTATAGTCGAGGATCTCGCTAATGCTCTCGCAGATGCTGGGCAGGGTGCCGCCGCAACAACGCGCGGCGGATGATCGGGCAGCGGCCCGCGCTTTGGTTGCGCTTTTCCGGGTTCGCTACGGCGCGGAGTGATGTTCGCGCCTTCGCTGATATCGCGTTCGATGTGGTCGGGGTCCATTGCGCTCGGAATCCGAGAAGGGATCCATCTTTCAGCTGCTCCTGGATCAGTATGGCGAGCCCGTCGAGCCTCTTGACGGTCGGTATGACCGAGCGCCAGATGCATCTTCACACCCGCCGCAACGACGATCATGATGCGTTCTCCCTTACCGCGAGATGCCGCTTGACTGCATCCGCATTGCTGCCGACGGACGCAAAGACGCGCCGCCCGTTGTCCAGTCGGACTGCCACCATGCCGTCCGGCGGCCGCACGAGATTGCACAGGGGAGCCGTCGCCGGCGTTCGTTTTTTCGCCCCATGGATGAGCGCAACAGTTGCCAATTGCGGCGTCTTGCGAGCGGTCAGGCCGAAACTCGACACGCCAGCGGAAGGCCGTGCTGGTGGCGACTCCATGGCGGCGGCAACCTCCGCCACTGACACCAGGCTTCTCCGTCTCCTGCACAATCGCCTGCTTCTGCGCGTCGCTGAAGCGGCGCCGGTCCGACCGCCCGTCAACCCGCAGTCTCAAGCGATTGGCGCCGCACGCAATCAGCGCTGCTTAATCGAGCCCGGGCACTCGGATGCAACAGAGATCGCCAGTCCACTTCGAATTCGAATTCCTCAAGACGAGCGCGCCATTTGCGCAGCGCATGGGGGCGAAAGCCCGAGCGCCACGGCATATTCGGCAGGCCCCAATCCGCTCCAGTTCATCGCCTCCACATGCATGCCCCAGAACGCCTGCAGGGCAAATCGGATCGTGTCCGTACGCACGCTGTAGCAGTAGCGGCGCGGGCTCTTGCGTCGCTTCGGCGGCCCTTTCTTGCCCCGCTTTTGCGGCTTTCCCCGGCGCAATTTCCGCAGATATTCCGCACGTTTGCGCCGATCTTCCGCGCTCACCAGATGACGCACCCACAGCTCGAAAGTCGTCATCGAAAGCTTGCGCCGGCGGCAATATTCCTCCACCTCAAAACGGCCCCCGATACCAGGTCGCGACATGCGTCGACCAGTACGAGTTGTCGGCCTTGTCCCAGGAACGTCGAGGCACCGCCGAAGATCCTCCTCGATAAGAAGGAACCCCACACGTTGCGAGATTGCACTAGGTGTGCAGGATCCGGACGGTTACAGAGTGCGGAGAGGGACAGCAAGATAAAGCGAGCTGGCGCTCGCCTCGCTTCGCTCGTAAGTGCTTGTCTGCACATTGTTTTTCCTGCCCGTGCCGACCTCAGGCAGAATGACGTGAGGTGCGGGGCTGACAGGCTATGGCTATGCTGTTGATCCGAAACGCAAAACTATCGTGCCGCAGCGATGTGCGATCCGCCGCTTTACGCCACAGCAAGTCTTTGCGCGCCGTAGCACGCTCGGTGCTCCAGCCATCTTGAAGCAGGGAATCTGATTCCCGATCCTGTCGTCATGGCAGATCGTGAAACCGATAGATTCCAGGTTCGCACCGGCCGGATGCGGCATGGCGGCGCGCCGGTCAATTCACGGAGGCTGCCCTTTGTGCGCCAGGTCGAGATTGCGATCCGCAAGCAAGGCGGCAATCCCTATCGCCTCGGAGCAAGCAGCAGCGGCGGGAAGGGAAGTGGCCGCTTCAACGCCCGTGGTCGCGGCGGCAAGGTGGTGGCAGGGTTGCCAAACGACGGTGGCGGGTGGAAGCAGGACTCCAATGGCGTCCGCTTTCGCTCCCGCCGCGTCGTGGTGAAGGCGCGCGTCGTCAAGCTGCCGGGGCGAGGCAAGGCGAGCGGGCGCGGCCAAAAGTTTGTGACGACCAGCAAGGCCGTCGATGCGCATCTGCGCTATCTCCAGCGCGACGGCGTCACCAGGGACGGCGAGAAGGGGAAGGTATACTCGGCCTTCGACGACGAGGCCGACGGCAAGGCCTTCGTCGAGCGCGGGCGCGGCGACCGGCATCAGTTCCGCTTCATCGTCGCGCCGGAGGATGCCGCCGAGATGGAAGACCTGCGCTCCTTCACCCGCGACCTCATGCGACAGATGGAGACCGACCTCAGCACGCGCCTCGACTGGATCGCCGTCGACCATCACAACACCGGCCATCCGCACACCCACGTCCTGGTGCGCGGCATCACCGACGACGGCAAGACCCTGAACATCGCCGGCGACTACATCGCCCATGGCATCCGCCACCGGGCAGGCGAGCTGGTCGAACGGGAACTCGGGCTGCAAAGCGAGATCGAAGTCGCCCGCAAGCTGGCCAACGAGGTGGACGCAGAACGGCTGACAAGACTCGACCGCATGCTGATCGCCGAACAGCAGGAGCACGATCTTGTCGACCTCCGTCCCAATGCCAGCGACAGCTACACCATTTCCAGCAACCGCTATCTGCTGATCGATAGGGCGAAGACACTGCAACACTTCGGCCTGGCGAGCGAGATCGAGCCCGGCCGATGGGTGATCTCCGACCGAGCCGAAAGCACGCTGCGGGCACTTGGCGAGCGCAACGACATCATCAAGACCATGCACCGGGCACTCGAGGAGCACGGCCTCGCTGATGAGCGGGGCGCGGCTCAATATGTCATGCACCGGCAGACCATCACCGAACCGGTCGTCGGCCGTGTGCTCGCCAAGGGCCTTGCCGGCGACGAGATGAGCGATAAGCTGTCGCTCGTCATCGATGGCGTCGACGGACGCACCCATTATGTCGAGACCGCGGATACGGCAAAGCTCGACGACATCCAGCGCGGCCATATCGTGGCACTCGAACCGATCCTGCCGAAGGAGGGGCCGCGTGCGGCCGACCGCAACATCAGTGTCGTGGCGGGCGAGGATGGCATCTATCGCCCGAGCAGACACCTGGAGGCAATCCGCGAGAGATTTTTGCAGCAGGGCAAGGACCCGGACGCCTTCGTCCGCTTCCATGTCCGCCGTCTCGAAGCGCTGCGCCGGGCCGGCCATGTCGAACGCATCGACGACGACCACTGGCGCGTTCCAAATGACCTGTCCGAGCGCGGCATCGCTTACGATGGCCACAACCGCGGCAAGGACTTCTCCGTCCGCCTGCTCTCGACGCTTGACCTCGACGCGCAGATCGGCAGTGACGGCGCCACCTGGCTCGATCGGGAGCTTGTGGCTAGGAACCCCGTCTCGCTGGTCCGGTCAGGCTTTGGTCTCGAAGTCGACAACGCGCTCGACAAACGGGCTGCCCAACTCGTCAGGCTGGGCCATGCCGAACGCGATGCGACCAGTGGGACGATCACCTTCGCGCGCGATCTTGTTGCCACGCTGGAGCGCCGGGAGGTCGCGCGCGTCGGCAAGGAAATGGCCGCTGCGCGCGGCCTCACCTTCGTGCCCGTCCAGCCCGGCAACCACGTCGGCGGCACGCTGCTTGGCTCGGTCCGCCTTGCCAGCGGGCGTTTTGCCATGCTGGACGACGGGCTCGGGCTTCAGCTCGTTCCCTGGCAGCCGATGCTCGACAAGCGCGTCGGCCAGCACATCAGCGGGCTCGTGCAAGACAGCGGGGGCATCGACTGGACCTTCGGCAGAAAGCGTGGGCTGGGGATCGGGATGTGAGGGCCGGTCCATCCGAAACTCACTTCAGGTCCGCTGCCGTTCTATACGATGAATTCTGTTCCTGCATCTGTCAGGCACTCACGGCGCCCTCCAGAGCGGAGCCGTCTTCGGCCTCCCGACGAGGTATGTTGACTCAGAATCGAAGCGTGGCGCGCTAGGTCTGCCCGAGATCACCCCACGCGCGTCCGCTCCACAGGCCGGACACCTATGTGCGACTTCCGTTATCGCTGCACGCCTCAGGCGAAAGGTAGCCGGTTAATCCAAAGGGTCACAGTTTGCCCTTTGTGCCGTCTGATCCACGCGCCAGGCGAACACCAGCACCGCCTCCGTTCTCCGGGATGAATTCGATCCCGGCCGCTTCGAAGACTGCACGAATTTCGGCGAGGGTTGAATTCTTTAACTGCTCGCCTCTTTCTAACCGGGCGATGGTATCAGGAGATACGTTAGCGTTTATAGCTAGTTCTCGAGTTCCCCAGCCCAATGCGACGCGTGCCATCTTGCATTGAACTGCATTCATTTCGTAACCGTGATACGATTCTTGTTGATCCATCGTGACATTTTCATTATCGTACCGCTGATACGATTTCGCTTGAAAGCGGCTGCTGTTGGTGTGCAACCACCCTCAGCAGCCTGACCACAACCAAGCTGTTCAGGAGCTCGGATCATGGCTGATTCCGACAATAGCATGACTCTGCCTTTGGTCACTCGCCGACAAGTGCTTACGGGAGGAATGATCACGTCCACCGCATTGATGCTTGAGAAGAATGCGCTTCCCGGGGATGTAGCAGCAACCAGCATACCCCCCGACCCAGCGCTGGCGCTTTGGCGGGAATGGGAGATGACCCGCGGGTCGGCCGAGCGGCATTGCCGCCGGCAGCAGCGCCTGGAGACGAGGCTTGTTGAGAGCGTCGGCTTTCCATGTGTGACCGTCCGCCTGCCGGAGGGAGAGGACGTGACCATCCACTCGATCGGGGCGGTCAATGATGTACTCGGCAAAGGGCCCGACATGGCGGCTCTCCGCGAGAAGGCCGAAGCTGATTTGGCGGCACATCAGGCCCGCTGGGACGCGGCTGCCGAGGAGGGCGGCTACACCGCAGCGCTCAGGGACGAGCGCGAGGCTGGCGACCGGGCGGAGGATCTGCTTGAAGCGTTCTCAACCACCCCCGCCAAGACGCTCGCCGGTGTGGCGGGCAAGCTCGATGCCGTATTGCGCGAGGGCGAAGCCTGGGAGGGATCCTCCGAATTCCCTTGGCCGCAAATCCGTTCGGCGCTCAGCGATCTGATACGGATCGCCCAGCAGACGGCGGACGACAAACCGCCCGCACCTGGCGGGCTGGCACCCGTCTCCGCGAGAAACGGCTTAAGAGCCGGTTGGCCTCGTAACGGCGGCTTGCTTGACTGAGATACGCGGCTGATCTCTTCCGGTCGAGTGGCTGCGCGGAAATAAGCCACCCATTTTCATGACTTACGTCGTGGCAGGCCATTTTGTTTTGGGACGCAATTCTCGGGGAGCGGCTGTCTTTTGCAGAATTGGGGATCGGTGAAATCCAACTCTTCGACTGAGCCGGTGATCAAGCCCCAACTGCGCTGCCGATCGATCGGGACTTCATAAAAGTCGTCGCCGCCATGCTTGAAAGCCTCATCCTCCAGCGCGACGGCTACGCCCATTTCCCGGAGATATTGCTTCTTCTCCAGGTGAGCATTGGCTAGAACCTTGGCAACCCTCTTGGCGGATTTTATTTGAGTGAAGGTCCTGTCGCCATTTGAGTACAGGACGGCTTGTCCCTTGTGGACCGCGATAAAGTTGCGGTCGCTGTTGAGCCTTTTGACGCCACCAGCAAGGAACAAGGGGCAGGCAGACAGGCAGTTGGCTTCTTCGAATCGACCTTGGCCGTCAATCTCTGGCATCGTGCGACAGACCGAGGCTTTGTCTTTGCAAACTACGGGTGAAGTCCCAATAGCGATTGTCAGCTTGTTCTTTCTGGCGATCCTGCCGAGTTCCTGGGCGGACTGACGGTCACCACCATTCGATGCCAAGACGATGGGAAGGTGAACTGCGCCGAGGCGCTTCAGCAGCTTGCGCAAAGCCGATGGGGACGAGGTTTCAATTGAACCTGCAGCGTAGATCCACGCAGGGCAGGTTGGTTCACATGCGGGGTCCGAGTTCCGGATCACCTGGAAGGTCATGACAGTATCCGGGGCCCATGCCAGTGCCGGCATCGTCGGCAGTGCTGCAAAAAAGGCCACGGTCAAGAGCACAGCACGGCAGAGAGATCGACAGAAAAGCAAAGCCGCCCCCCGGAAGCATTGTTAGAGAGCAATGAGGTGACGCTGCACGATGGTTTTGTCAACTCGGCCGATTCATCCGTCGCTCGCGCGCCGTCTTCCGAGCCAAAGGAAGCTGTGATTGCGGCGGTATATATGCCGGCGCTGACATTCGTGTCGCCCGCCTCGACCCGTTGCAGGGTCGAGCGCGAGGTAAAGGCGCGCTCGCCACCAGCGCCATTGGGAGCCGCCGCCGGGCATCGTGGATATTCGCTCCCAGCCTGCGCAGGGCGCGTCTGACCGCGGCCGGAGGATTGTTGGGAGTGGGCATTTGACACCTTTGCACTACAGATTACGCCTTGAGACTCTTGAGATGGACATTCTCGCAAACGGCTACCGATCCGCGCGTTGTCGATCCTCCGCAGAGCGCAGGCTGCCGCCAGGGGCCACCACTCCGGATACGTCGGCCGCCTCCTTCACCTTGCGCTCCCGCTCCTGCGGCGGCACCCCAGTGATCTTCAGTGCGAAGCCCCCTATTCTCGGCCACACTCAAATGCGGATAGGCCGCATAGGACTGGAACACCATGGCCAGCCCACGCGCGGACGGGTCGATGTCGTTGGCGCGCACCGTCGATCATGAGGTCGCCTGCGCTGATCCTTTCCAGCCCGGCGATCATGCGCGGCAGCGTGGACTTCCCTCAACCGAACGGGTCGACGAAGACGATGAATTCGCGGTCCTCGACGTCGAGCTCGATACCCTTGATGATCTCGGCGGCTCCATAGGATTTGCGCGCGCCGCGCAGCTTGAGCTCAGCCTTGGCTTGCCTCCCTGGCGCCGGTTGTCGTCTCCTCGTTCTGCACCATCGCCAGCGCCGTGCCGGGCTCGCCATCCCATAGGATCAGGCTCGCCGCGCCGACCAGGCCCGCCCGGTCGCCAAGTTCGGCCGGAACGATCGGCACGTCGCGATAGGCTTCCATGGCGCGGTGCTCGACGGTCGCCCTGATGGTCGGTGCCAGGAGGTCGAAGCCGTTGGAAAGGCCGCCGCCCATGACGATCAGGTCGGGCGAGTAGAGATGCAGGAGGTTGGTGAAGCCGATGCCCAGCCACCGCGCCTCGGCCTCGACCAGTGGGCGAGCCGCCACATCACCCGCCCGCGCGGCCTCGACGACGTGTCGCGCCGAGACGTCGCCATTGTTGGACAGCCGCCGGAGCAGCGAGCCGTCGCCCGGCGCGGTCAGCCGTGTCGCCCGGCGTCCGAGCGCCGTACCGGAGGCGACCGCCTCGAAGCAGCCGACGGCGCCGCAGAAGCAGCGGTCGCCTTCGCCGGTGATGGTCATGTGGCCGATCTCGGCCGCCAACCCGCGCCTGCCGTGATAGATGTGGCCGTCGGCGATGACGCCGCCGCCAATGCCGGTCGACACGGTCACGAATACCAGCGATCCGGTGCCGCGGCCGGCGCCGAAGCGCCATTCGCCGAGGGCCGCCGCATTGGCGTCGTTCTCCAGCCGCACCGGCAGGCCGAACTGCCGGCTGAGGATGTCGATCAGCGGCACATTGTGCCAGCCGGCCAGTGTCGGCGGCCCGATGACGATGCCCGCCTTGGGGTCGAGCGGGCCGGGCGCACACATGCCGATACCGGTGACTTTCGCTTGTGGGTGCTCCTTGAGCAACATGGCCGCCAGCGTGATGATTTGGCCGATCACCGCCTCCGATCCTGCGACGGCAAGCGTCGGCGCCGAGACGCGGGCGACGACGTCGCCACCGCGCTCGACCAGCGCGCCGCGCAGCTCCGTGCCGCCAAGATCGAAGGCAAGCGCAAGCGTGCTCATCAGGCGGCTGCTTTCAGCCCGTGCAGCCAGGCGATGCGTTGCGCAAGGTCAGGGTCACCGAAGGCGAGCGAGCCCAGCACCACGGTGTCGGCGCCGGCGGCGCGCAGCAGCGGCACCGTCTCATGGCGGATGCCGCCATCGGCGGCGAGCACGATATCGGCCTCGCGGCCGGCTTTCCTGATCAGCGCGCGCGCCTCGATGAGACGCGGGCAGGCCTGCTCGGACAGGCTCTGGCCCTTGACGCCGATCAAAGTGCCGAGAAGCGTGACGAACGCGACCTCGGGCAAGAAAGGCACGATTGCCGCGACCGGCGTCTCCAGCCTGAGCACGACACCGGCCTCGGCGCCGAGCTCATGCGCCAGCTTGACGGCGCGCAAGCCCGCCTCGCCATTCTCGGCATGGATGGTGATGAGGTCGGCGCCGGCCTCGATGAACTGCCGCGTCTGCGCCTCGACGATTTCGGCCTCGACCATCAGATGCACATGGATCGGCTTCGCCGTCAGCTTGGCGATGCGCGCCACCAGATCCGGGAAGAACAGCAAGCCGGGGGTGAAGCGGGCGTCGGCGACGTCGACGTGATGCAGATCGGCATGGGCCTCGATGCGCTTCAGGTCGCGCTCCATATTGGCGAGATCGGCCGACCACAGCGAGAATTCGCCGAGCAGCCGGTTGCGCGGCAGAGCGGCTATCGCGGCGGGGCCTGAGAGAGATTTGCTGGTCATGACGGAATGAGGCTCCGGACGTTCGAGTGGGCGTGAAGGAAGGCCGAGATCTCGGCGTGTAATTCGGTGAAATGCCTGGCGCTGTCGAGCGCCTTGGGGGTGATCTCGGCGAAGATCGCATTGGGGATGACTGCGGCGAGCGTATAGGCGGCCGACAGCGGGTGGACCGCGTCGCTGGCGTTGCCAATGGCCAGCGTCGGGATGCGCAGGGCGGCGGCGTCGCGCTCGGAAATCCCGGGCCCGTCGGCGGCGATGTTGGCGAGCACCTGCGCAAAGGCGTGGGCGTCCGGCCGGTCGAAATAGCCGAACAGCGAGGACAGGTTGTCGGGCGCCTCGCGGTAAAGCCGCGTCGCCGTCTCGGATTGCGCGAAGATACTCCGCGCGCTCTCGGCGCCACGGTCGAGGATGAGTTCGGCGACCTCGGTTATAGGCTGCATGTTCACCGGTGCTGCCGTGAACGTCCACGCCGGCCGCACCAGCACCATCGCGGCGACGCGGTCGGGATGGCGGCAGGCGAGGCGGAGCGCGATCGCGGCACCCATCGAGACGCCGCCGGCAACGAAGCGGTCGAGGCCGGCCTGGTCGGCGGCCGCGAGCACATCGTCGGCGAACATCTCGAACGAAAATGGCCGTCGCTCGCCAAGGCCGGAGCCGCCATGGCCGCGGCATTCGAGCGTGATGCGACGAAAGCCTGTGGGGAAGGTCTGCGCAACCTGCGCCTCGCCGCCACCCAGCCCGTGCTGAACGACGACCGCCAGCCCGTCGCCCGTATCGGAAACCCGAAGCGCGGCGCCATCGCGGAGCAGGATCGTCGGGCGCGCCATCACAGCAGCCCCTTGAGGAAACGGGCGACGCCGGGCGCTTCCCCGGCCGAAAGCCCATGCGTCACCAACGGCCCGTCGAAACCTGTCGCCTTCAGCCGGGCGATGAAGTCGGCGAAGTCGACGACGCCTTGCCCGGCGGTGGCAAACCGGCCGTCGGCGAAACGGTCCTTGGCATGGGCCATGGCGACATGGCTTGCCGTGCGCTCGACTGCAGCCGCAACCATGGCGCGCGCCTGCGCGGCATCCGCCTGTTCGAACAGGTTTGCCGGATCGAGCACGATGCGCAGCCGCTTCGAACCCATCTCGGCGATGAGCCGCATCGCGTCAGGAGCGGAGGTGACGATATTGGTCTGTTCGGGCTCGATCCCAAGATTGACACCGTGACGCTCGGCGAGTTCGAGCGCCTTTTCCATCTCGACCGCCATGTCGGTCCATGCCGAGGGATCGGCATTGTCAGGATGGTGCGCCCATTGGTCGTCACGATTGCGCGTTCCGGTGCAGAGCGTGACGAGCGGCGTGGAAAGCCTTGCGGCGGCTTCGATCACCATCGCCAGCCGACGCAAGCCATCGTCGCGTACCTGCTTGTCCGGATGCGCCATGTTGTAGGTGCCGGACAGCGCCACGAGACCGACGCCGGAGCTGTCGACTGCGGCATTGATTGCCCAGATCGCCGCTGCGGGAACATCATCCGGCATCGATGGCAGGCCGGCGCATGCGAGATTGAATTGGGTGACCGCAAAACCCGCGTCACGGACCGACGCCAGCACGCCGGCCGGCTCGCTGCCCGGGAAGGTCTTGGCGAACACCCCGATCTGCATCAGACCGCTCCCGTCACGCCAGCAATCTCGACGCGTTCGCCGCTCTCGACCGAGCGCGCGATCGCCACCATGGCGCGGATTGAGGCGAGCCCGTCGTCGACATTGGCGCCGCGCATCGGCTTGCCGTCGAGCACCGTCTCAGCGAGGCCTTCGAGCTGGCGGCGGAAGAAATGGCCGTCTGCGCCAAGCGGCTTGCGCGACGTCGCATCCTTCTCATGGAAGATGTCGACCTCGCTTGCGCGGAAATACCAGGGATTGAAGGTCTTCGCGATCACCGAGCCGTTTTCGCCATAGAGCTGGAAACCTTCATGCCAGTCCATGCGCACGGCAACCGTGAGGTCGAGATGGCCGAGCGCGCCATTGGCGAACTCGGTCTCGACGAACCAGCAATAGGCGCCGAATTTCTCGTTGAGGCGGGCTCGTACAGCGGTGATCTCGCCGCACAGGAAGCGCGCCGTGTCGACGAGATGCGAGCCATGCGCCAGCATGAAGTATTGCCTGAGATCGGCCTTCGGATTGCCGGCCGGCTTCCTCGCCAGCTTGCTGGTAATGGGCAGAGGTTGGATCGCGTCGGTGTTGGTGTAGCGATGGGTGGAATCGCAATACCAGGCCTTCAGCGCCAGGATCTCGCCCATCTCGTCGCGCACGAAATCGCGCGCCGCTTCGAGAGCCGGGTCGAAGCGCTTCATGTGGCCGACCTGCAGCACCTTGCCGGAGCGCTTGACCGCGTCGGCAAGCTTCTGGCCTTCCTCGACCGAGACGCCGATCGGCTTTTCGCAGAGAACGTGCTTGCCCGCCTCGAGCGCCTTGATCGACATCGGCACGTGATAGGCGTCCGAGGTGGCGACGATCACCGCCTCCAGCGCAGGGTCGGCGAGCATCGCGTCATAGTCGCCATACATCTTCTGCGGCTCGTAGGTCGCGCCCATACGTGCGAGCAGATCGGGTGCTGCGTCGCAGATCGCGTAGAGATCGGCATTGCTCGCCTTCACGCAGGATTCCAGATGCGCGAATTGAGCGATCGGCCCGCAGCCGAGCACACCGACACGAAGACGACGGTCTTTCTTGCGGATCATCGTCTCAGGCTCCGTAGCCGCGCATGGTCTGGCGGTTGGTCTTGACCGCGCCGGCCGGATCGGCGGCGGCGGTCTCGGACTCTTCCTCCAGCACCAGCCAGCCATTGAAGTTGGGTGCCGCACTGGCGATCTCGATCACCTTCGCGGTGTCGCAGACGCCCTTGCCGAGCATCGCCCAGGTGCCGCTCGCGTCGACATCCTTCAGGTGCACGTAGCAGATGCGATCGCGATAGGTGGTGAGCGTGTCGGCCATATCCTTGTGGCCGCGCAGGATGTGACCGGTGTCCGGCACCCAGCCGACCAGCGAGGCATCGAGCAGCCCGAAGATGCGGTCGCAATCGAGGCGGTCGTAGAGCAGCGTGCTGTGATGCGAGCTCGGGTGCACCGCGACCTGGACGCCGGCCCTGCGGCCGAGTTCACCAGCCTTGTTGTAGACCTCGGCCGCAATGGCGAACTTGTCGTCGCGCGGACCGTCCGACACGACGGTGGCCGAGCCCATGGAGACCAGCGCGCCCGGAAAGGCGGCGGCGAAATCGATCCAGCGCTTGGCGGTCTCGAGGTCGGCGCCGATCTTCTCCTTGAGTGTGAAGCCGCTGTCCGAACCGAAGGCGAAGGAGACCAGCGTCAGGCCGGATGTCTTCAGCGCCGCAGCGAACTCCGCCGGCTTGCCGGCATAGCGGCCGATCATCGTGTCGGTGATCTCGATGCCGGCATAGCCGCCATCGGCGATCGCTTTGAGCAGGTCGTCGGGGCCGCCGGCAAAACGGTCTCCGAGCATTTCCCAGGTGAAGGTCTGGCAGCCGACTTTGAGGTCTTTCACGTTCATCCTTTCATTCCTTGATTCCACCTGCATAGGCCCTTCGATGATGTGGCGCTGGAAGAACGGCTCCAGCACGATCAGCGGCGCTATGACGACGCTTGAGGCCGCGGCGATATCGCCTGCCAGCAGAGAAGGTCCAATCCATCGATTTCGATGCGCGGCCTACTCCATCAGTTCTCCGTGGGAGGGACATCCTACTTGACCGAGCCCGCGGTCATGCCGGCGAGGAAGAACCTCTGGGCAACGAGGTAGATGAGCAAGAGCGGTAGCGAGCCGAGCACGCTCATCGCCATCATCTGGTTCCATTCGAAGGCGTGCTGCCCCATCAACAGCTGGATGCCGATCGGGACGGTGCGCATGGACGTTGACTTCGTCAGCGTCAGCGCAAACAGAAATTCGTTCCAGCACAACAGGAAGGTGTAGACCGACGTCGCCACGATACCAGGCAGTGAAATCGGGACGATCACCCGCCAGAGTGCGGTCCAGCTGCTGCCGCCGTCGACAGCCACCGCTTCATCGAGATCGCGGGGCAAGGTGTTCAGATATCCCGTCATCAGCAGGATCGCGTAGGGCAGCGTAAACACCAGGTAAGTCAGGATCAGTGCGACGTAGGTGTCGAAGATGCCATACGAGACGACAAGCCCGAAGAAGGGGATCAAAAGCGTGATCGGCGGGATCGTCTGCGTGCTGATGATGAGTGTGTTGAGGCTGCCCTTGCCGCGGAAATTGAAACGGCTGAACCCATAAGCCGCCAGCAAGGCGATCAGCACCGTCAGCACGGTCACCGCTCCGGCCACGAAGTAGCTGTTGAAGAAGAAGCGCAGCTTTACCGGGTCGCCAAGGATGGCCGCATACGCTTCCAGCGTGAAGACCTTCGGCAGGACGGTTGGTGGCAGGGCAAAGATTTCGGTATTCGACTTGAACGAGCTGCTCAGCATCCAGTAGATCGGGAAGGCCGCGAAAAAGAGCCCTGCGGCAAGCGCGACATGCAGCGCGACGGTGATCAGCCTGTCTTTCGGCGTGTGCCTTTTCCTCATGGTGACTACCGAGCCTTTTGATAGCGGATGTAGAACAGCGTCAGGCCGAGGGAGATCAGCAGGATGACCACGGCGCTCGCCGAAGCCTGCGACAGGTTGTAGCTCGAAAACGCCAGCTTGTACGTGTAGGTGCTGAGGACCTCGGTCGAGTAAATCGGACCGCCGCCCGTCGTTATCCAGATCAATGGAAAGACCTGCATGGTCCAGATGAAATCCAGCAGCGAGATGCTGATGATGATCGGCATCAGCTGCGGGATCGTGATGAAGATCAGCTTCTGGTAGGCCTTCGCCCCGTCGATATCGGCGGCCTCGTAGAAATCCTTGGGAATGCCCTGCAAGCCTGCGAGCAGGCTGACCATGAAAAGCGGGTAGCCCGCCCAGATATTGGCGAAGGTGACGGCGTGCAGCGCGGTCTCGGGCGAGGAAAACCACTCGACCTTGGAACCGATGATGCCCATCTGCATGAGAACGCTGTTCACGACACCGTTCGGCTCGAGCAGGAGGCGCCAGATCACGGCGATAATCACCGCGGTGAACAGCCAGGGCAGAATATAGAGCACGCGCAGGATATTGCGCAGCGTCGGATTGATGCGCTCGCTGTTCAGCATGAGCGCGAAGATCATGCCGATGGTCATGTGGAAAACCACACTCATGCATGTGAAGTAGAGCGTGTGCCACAGCGAAGCCCAGAACACCGGATCGTTAAAAATCGCTTGGTAGTGTTTCAGTCCGGCAAAAGACGGGTCGCGACGCAGCACTGCGCTGTTCTGGAACGAATAGCCAATCACCGTCACCATCGGCAGCAGCATCAGCAGGCCGATTATGAGGAGCGAGGGCGACAGGTAGAGATACGGTGCGACCGCTCGTTTCAGTCTATGGTGGCGGGAGCGCTTCTGCCGGGTCATATGCCAACCTTGGGATACGCCTTCAAGAGAAGGGGCTTCGGAAACAGGTCCGTCTCACATTGCCGATCCGTTGTTGCCGGGAGGCCTGCCCGAAGTCAGGCCCCCCGGTCGAAGATCGAAAACGAAGAAACAGGCCGATCAGAATTTCGCCATCCAGCCCTTCTGAGCGGTGGCTGCAGCTTGTTCCGGAGACTGCTCGCCGGCGAGCATCTTCTGGGCTTGAACGTCGAACTGGGTCATCAGGTCTTCAGCCACCGGCAGGCCCGTGAACTCATTGGCGAGATAACCGGTCTTGAAGATTTCGAAAGCCTTGCCGAAAGCTTTGTCCGAGGTCACGAAATCGGGTTTGGCGTTGACGTTGCCCGGGAAGGCGTTTGCAAGCGACACCAGCTTGGCGTTCACCTTTTCACTCATTAGATATTGGACGAGTTTCCAGGCTTCCTCCTGATGTTTCGAGGCAGCAGAGATGCCGATGCCCCAGGAGGCATAGGGAAGGCCGCGCTTGCCGGTATAGTTTTCTACGACCGGGACCGGGATGAGGTCGAAGTTCAGCTTGGGGTTGCGTTTGCGGATGAGGTTCACATGCGCGAGCGAGTCGATCATCATCCCGACGCGGTCGTTGACGAATTCCTCGACCTTTTCCTGCTCGGTCTTGGTGGCGATTCCGGGCGAGATGGTGCCGGCGTCGTTGAGTGATTTGACGAAGGTGAGCATATCCACCACCGGCTTGCCCTCGAGAGCGGGCTTGCCGTTCGCCATCATCGACTGACCCGAAGCCCAAACCCAAGACATCATGTCGTTCTGGACGCCGGATGGCGTTTGCAGCGACAGGGGCAACACCCAGCCATACTGGTTCTTGTCGGCGTGCGTCATCTTCTTGGCGGCTTCGAGAAACTCCGCGCGGGTCGACGGCAGCTTGGTCACGCCTGCCTGGGCGGCGAGGTCCAAATTCACGAAGACCGGATAAACGAAGGAAGCCACGGGAAACATCACCGCCTTGCCGTCCACCTTGATGATGTCCGCGACCTGGCTCTTGTCGAAACCACTCGCATCCATCATCGGATTCATGTCGGCGAGTGCGTTCTGCGCATTCAGATTGTTCACCCAGGCGCCGTCGAGACCGACGACGTCGCTGAGCGTTCCGGTTGCGGCACCCACCGAGATCTGGTCTCGCGTGGTCGCGTAGGGGCCGCTGACCAATGTCACCTTGATTCCGGGGTTTGCGGCCTCGAAGTCATCCATGATTGCCCTGAGCGAGCCAGCCGGCAATTCAGGCTCCCACCATTGGGTGAATTCCAGCGTCGTGTCCGCCATGGCGCTGGTTGCGCCAAGCAACCATGCGGCCGCGGCTATTTTCAGCATCGCGGATTGCATCCGAAACATCATTTTCTCCTCCTTCTACAAGATCGACCGCACAATGCGGACGATCGTCTGGTTTATTCAGAAGCCTTCTTGCGAGTATCTTTCGCAGGCGCCTCCCTCTCGCCTGCGGTCTGCTGCAGATCTTCAGATCGCTAGATGCGTCTCAGGATTGAAGAAGTGGAACTTGGCCTCATCCACGGCCAACCGGATTTCCGAGTCGGAGTGGATGGCGCTGGCCGGTTCGAATCTCGCCACCGCGTTCGATGCCAGGCCAAAATCCTCCGCTGCGTCCGGATCGCCGGAGTCCACCCGGACCGCGTCGATGTTCAGGTGGACGATATGTTCAGAGCCGAGCTCTTCGATCGAAGTCACCTTTGCCGGTATCGTCTGATAATTGCGGCCGGATTCGAGGCTGCTGTCATAAAGATCCTCGGGCCGTATGCCGAACACGATCTTGCGCCCCTCATAGGACCTCAGAGCGGGCCTGCCGACGAAAGCTGCATCCTGCAATCGGATGGCGAAGTCGCGAAAACCGAGCTCGCCGCCCTTTAGGGTCGCTTCGAAAAGGTTCATCGACGGAGAACCGATGAAGCCGGCGACGAAGGCATTCACCGGCGACTCATACAGTCTCTTGGGTGTGTCGACCTGCTGCAGCACGCCGCCCTTCAACACCGCGACCCTGTCGCCCATCGTCATCGCTTCGATTTGGTCGTGGGTCACGTATATGGTCGTTACGCCGAGCTGCTTTTGCAGGCTGGTGATTTCGGCGCGCAGTTGAACACGCAGTTTAGCATCCAGGTTGGAAAGGGGTTCGTCCATGAGAAAGGCGGCCGGCTCGCGTACCATGGCGCGGCCCATGGCAACCCGTTGGCGCTGTCCGCCTGACAGGTTCGCGGGTTTGCTGTCCAGCAAAGACGTCAGCTGAAGGGTTTTGGCGATCTCGTCCACGCGCTTCTTGCGCTCGGCCTTCGGCTTGCCTGCCAGCCGCATCGAAAAGGCGATGTTTTCGAACACCGTCATATGCGGGTAGAGCGCGTAGCTCTGGAAGACCATCGCGATGTCGCGGTCCTTGGGCGGCATGTCGACGACGTCGACTCCGCCGATCCGAAGGCTGCCGCTTGTGATGTCCTCCAATCCCGCGATCATTCGCAACGCGGTGGATTTGCCGCAGCCGGACGGCCCGACGAGAATCAAGAACTCGCCGTCCTCGACCGATAGGTTCAATTGGTCGATTGCGCGAAAATTGTTCCCGTAAGTTTTGCAGATATTCTCTAGAATGACTTCTGCCATCTTCCTCCCTCCACAAGTACAAGCCAATGATTCTTATAATTTTGCTCGGCTTATGTTCACCTGCGAAATGTTTCCTCGGATAGTTTCAGGCTATGTTCCAGTATCGACATACGCATTTTTCAGTTCGACTGCTGACGGCGCGTTCGTCGATGCCAGGAGTTCCGTGACCTGGTCGTCGGTCGGAAGCGCCTCGCGCCCGCCACGCCCCGTTATCGAGAGGGCCGCCGCCGCGGCCGCGAATGCCACCCGGCCTGCGGTGTCGGCTCCGCGCATCAACGCGTGGGCGTAGGCGCCATGAAAGCAGTCACCCGCGCCGGTCGAGTCGACGACCACAACCCGGTGCGGGGGCAGATGCCAGAGACCTGTCTCTTCACGCCCGCGATAGTACACGCCCCTGCCGCCATCGGTCAGAACCACGGCGGACCGCGACGGCGACCACAATGCATCGAGCATCTCGGCGGGCGATCGGCGCCCTGTGGCAGTCCGCGCAAAGCCGAGGGGAAGAATGAGATGGTCGCAGAGCGCGATCAGCCGCTCCGTGGCTGGGCCGCAGCTCCATTCGATATCGCCGAGGATAGCAAGGCCGAGATCGCGAGCGCGAGCCACGACATCCAGCGACCGGATCGCGTAGCTATCGATGATCAGGACAGTCGCGCGGCTGAGGACCTCGTCCGGGAAGTCCGACGCGGTGCCCAGCATCGCGTCGTCGTCATACGCGATGAACCGTTCCCCGTCCGAGCCGACGGTAATGTGCGAGCGCACCGGGCGCGCGTCCGGGTGGCGCGGCGCGAATTCGGTTTCAACACCGCTCGCAACGAGATCGCGCAGCACGGCGTCGTCAGCGGCGCTGCCCAGCCATCCGACGAACCCGGCGCTTCCGCCGAGCCGCGCGACGGCGGCTAGCGCCGTCGCGACATTTCCCCCGAAAGACCGGGCACTATGCAGAACCTTCCCCTTGCCCGCCGACAACGGCTGATCGACATAGACGATGTCGTCGATCGCAATAGCGCCGAAGCCGAGGATTGAAGGGAAGGGCATCGTTCAGGCACCCGCCTTCGCCAGGGCGTCTTGCGCCGAAAGGCCGTCATGGATGACGCCCCGAAAGGCAAGCGCAGCCTTCTCCGGATCGCCATGCCCCCAAAGATTGCGGCCTACCACGGCACCGCGTGCGCCGGCACGGATGGCGTCCGCCGTCTGCTTAAGCGCGCCGAGCAGCGTATCGGTTTTCGGACCACCCGCGATCACAACCGGCACGGGGCAGGTCCGGACGGTCTCTCGGAACGACTCGAAATCGCCCGTGTAGCCGATCTTGATGACGTCGACGCCGGACTCGTAGCCGATGCGCGCCGCATAGGCGATCTCGTCGGGGGTGAAGACGATTTTTGCTCCGTCGGTGAAATCGCGTGGGTAGATATGCGCCACCACAGGCATGCCGTAGCGCGCCGCCGCATTTACCGAATCGGTGAGCCAGCGTATGTATTTGCCCTCGGTCGCGCCGCGCACCGGAATGGCCACGGCCAACGCATCGGCCCCGGCGCGCACCGCATCCTCGGGCGTTGCGATCAACTCGCTGATGCGATCGTCCGGAGTGAAGCAGCCCGCCTGAATCACCAGGGAAGCCTTGCCCGCATATTGCGGCCACAGATGGCGCGCGGTGCCAGGCTGGATGCTGACGTAGTCGGGTTTGCCCGCCATGACGCGGGCAAGCGCACCCGGCAGGTCGGCAAGGCCGCCTTTGCGCACGTCGCCATAGCCGACGAAGTGGTCGACCGCGCCGCCAAAAAGGTTTCCCGATGGATGCGAGAAGAGGCGCGCAAGACGCACCTTGGTTCCTAGGCTCATGAGTTCAAAATTCCCCAATCGTTTGATTTCAAAATCCTGGACCCAGTGTTTCCGAAAGAAATAAGAAAAACAATCTTTCGAAAGCTTTCGAATTTGCGTATTTTTGCTAAGGTGAGCCGAGGCCAGAGCGGTTGCTTGGCGTAGGGAGGCAAGGCAGGGCAATGTTGTCGGAGCAGAGACGCCAATCGATCCTGGGTGAGGTGCAACGCAGCGGACAGGTTCGCACGAAGGACCTGTCAGACGGGTTTGGCGTGTCGGAAGTCACGGTGCGCTCCGACCTCGAGATACTGGACCGAAAGGGACTACTGACCAAGACCCGTGGAGGGGCGGTGACCCGTACCACCGATTCGACTACGGCCGCGTTCGCCCGGCGGATGCAAGCGAACCTCGACGCAAAGAAGCGCATCGCGCGGGCGGCGGTAGACCTCTTCGAGGACAACCAATCGGTCATCTTCGACGGCGGCTCGACATTGATGCAGCTTGCCATGCAGTTACCGCCGCTCAGCAATGTCGTGGTCGCGGCCACGGCCATGAATATCGTGCAGCACCTTATGCATCGTCCCGGGCTCGACGTTCATATGATCGGCGGCCGGGTCTATCCCGACACGGTGAGCACACTGATCACCGATGCCGATACGGCTCTCGGCGGCTTGGTAGCGCATCAGGTCTTTGTTGGAGCGCATGCGATAGACTCGTCACTGGATGTGGTCGACGTGAACGAAGACATGGCGCGAACGAAGCGAAACCTCGTTCGCATGGCCCGGCGCGTTGTCCTCCTCGCCGATTCGAGCAAATGGGGCGTCAGCGGGACCTCCAAGGCATTTTCGCTGTCGGCCGTCGATGTGGTGATCACCGACGATGGCCTGCCCGGTCCAATACGCAGCCAGCTTGATAGGATCAGGGCCAAGGTGATCTATGCCTGAACCCGTCTCGGTTCCTACCGCGACGGAAAGATCCAGTGCGCGCATGACCCACGGGATTCGCATCGGCCGTTGGCCGTTTTTCATGTCAGTCATGTTCTCCTCCTCAAGGCTGGCGGCCTCCAATGCTGCGCCAGCGTTTTCACATGCTCTATAAAAATTTTACGCGCGTCAATATTTAAAATGTTATATAGCGGCTTTCGACTATGAACCTTGCCGTAGCCAGGCCATGACCGCGTTAGAGGTACGATCTGAAATGCACAGAAAATCAAAGACAAAGCTCGGCGTCGGCGTCATCGGATGCGGCAACATCTCGATGACCTATTTGCGCAATGCGGCTCTGTTCGGCGGGGTAGAGCTCAGCGCCTGCGCCGACATTTCGGCCGATATGGCTGCGCTGCGCGCCAGGGAGTATGGCATCCGCGCACTCGGCGTCGACGCGCTGCTGGCCGACCCGGACATCGATCTTGTTCTCAATTTGACGATACCGGCAGCGCATTTCGACATTTCGCTTTCGGCGCTTTCGGCGGGAAAGCACGTCTTTACCGAAAAGCCTTTGGCGACATCGGCCGCCGACGGCCGCCGGCTGGTCGAAGAGGCGAGGGCGCGCGGGTTGCAGCTCGGCTCGGCTCCCGACACCTTCCTCGGCGCTGCCGGACGGCGGGCGCGCCGGCTGATGGATGAGGGTGCGATCGGCCGCGCTGTGACCGGCACCGCCTTCATGATGGGGCGCGGCATGGAGCACTGGCATCCCAATCCGCAATTCTATTATCAGCCAGGCGGCGGCCCGGTCTTCGACATGGGCCCTTACTACCTGACGATGCTGGTCAACCTGCTCGGCCCGGTCGAGCGCGTCATGGCGATGGCGACGCGCGGCCAGGAGGAACGGCTGATATCAGCCGAAGGTCCTTACAAGAACACCAGCTTCAAGGTCGGCACGCCGACCACCATCCTGTCCCTGCTGGAGTTCCGCTCTGGCGCCACCATCACCTTCGGCGCGTCCTGGGACGTGTTCAAGCACTCCAACCATCCGATCGAACTGCACGGCACTGAAGGCTCGCTGCGATTGCCCGATCCCGACACATTCGGCGGCACAGTTTCGCTCTCGGCGCGCGGCGACGACTGGGCCGATTTCGCCAGCGAGGCCGAACTCTACGGTGCGCGCAACTGGCCCTATGTCGCACCCGACCGCGCCAACTACCGCATGCTAGGCGTCGCCGATCTTGCGCGGGCGCTGGCCGATGGGCGCAAGCCCCGCGCCTCCGGCGATCTGGCGCTGCATGTTCTGGAGATCATGGAGGCGATCCTGGCTTCGGGCGAAAGCCGCGGCTCAATTGCCGTCAATGGGACCGTCGACCAGCCGCCGCTGCTCGGCGAGGACGAGGCGGCAGGTCTGCTTGCCTGACGGGGAGGGAGATCCATGATGACATCGCCTTCAGCGCCGTCCCTGTCCCCACTCGACCCGGAAGCCCGGCATGTGCTCGAGCTCGGCCGGCAGGCCGACGCCTTGCCATTCGAGACCGGTACACCGCAACAGGCACGCCGTGCCTACGAAGAAGGCCTTCCGGACCAGCAGGGTGAGCGCGAGCCGGTGGCTTCGGTCACTGAGCGCGCCATCCTTGGACCCGGCGGTTCGCTGACGCTCAGGATCTATCGCGGGCAGGACGCGCCTGATGCAACCGCCCCGGCGCTGCTTTACCTGCATGGCGGCGGCTGGGTGATCGGCAATCTCGATTCCCATGACGAGATCTGCCGCTGGTTCGCCAATATGGCGGCTTGCGTCGTCGTTTCGCCCGCCTACCGGCTGGCGCCGGAGCACAAATTCCCAGCCGCGGTCGAGGATTGCCGCGCCGTGCTCTCCTTCATGCAAGAGGCACTTGGCGATCTCGGCATCGACGCTCGGCGCATTGCCGTTGCCGGTGACAGCGCCGGCGGCAATCTCGCCACGGTGCTTAGTCTTCTCGCGCGGGGCGATCCTATTCCGTTGACCGCGCAGCTGCTGTTCTATCCCAACACTGATGCCGCGCAGACGGCGGACAGCTATCGCCGCTTCGCCGAAGGTTTTGGCCTGACCGCCTCGACCATGGCCTGGTTTCGCGATCACTATGTCCGCTATGCCGCCGACATCGACGACTGGCGCGCCTCGCCACTCAGGGCGGAGAGCCTCGCCGGCGCGGCGCCAGCCTTCGTCGCCATCGCCGGTCACGACATCCTCGCTGATGAAGGCGAGGCCTACGCCGGGCGTCTGCAAGATGACGGTGTGCCGGTCGTGCTGCGGCGTTGGCCAGGCCAGATCCATGGTTTTGTTTCCATGGGCCGCCATGGCACGGCAGCGCGACAGGCCGTTGGCGCTGCGGTCGCCGCATGGCGCGGCTTCGATTCGGCTTTTGGGAAAGATCAGGCCGACTGACGCATCACCAGCGTCGCATCGAGACTGACTTTGGGTGCGACCGCCGTATCGTCCTCCTCAAGCACCGCCAGCAGCATCTCGACGCTGCGCCCGGCCATCGAGGCGAAGTCCTGCGCCATGGTGGTGAGACCGGGGCAGGTGTAGCGGCTGAGTGGATGATCGTCATGGGCGGCTACCCGCAGGTCGCAATCGCCCTTGCGGCCGATCTTGAGTCCGCGCGCATAGGCGGCGGCCATCACGCCAAAGGCCAAGCGGTCGTTGTTGCACAGGATGGTCTTTCCCGCCAGGCCGCCATTGTCGAGCATCGTTTCCGTCTGCTCGTAGCCGATCCGTTCGAAATCCCAAGTGTAGTCCTCGGTGTTGCCGATGACGACCGGCTCATGCCCGAGCCGCTTCATCGAGGCGACATAGCTCTCCAGCCGTTCCGGCGAGTTGTGGTTGACATGCGGGATGTCGAAATAGACCGGGGCGCCGCCGGACCGGCAAAGATAATCGACGATCGTCGAGACGCTCTGTGCGTTGTTGTTGCCGACGAACGGCGTCCGGCCTTCGAGATAGGTGTCGAAATAGACGACCGGGATCGCCTGCGTCAGCTTTTCCAGCGTGCGGTGGTCCGAGCGCACGCCGAGCGGTGCGATCAGCGCGCCGGAGACTTTCAGCGACAGGATCGTTCGCGTTGCCTCCACTTCGAGTTCGCGCGAGCCGTGCGAGGAGATCACGATCGGCCAGTAGCCCTCGTCGCGCAGCCTGAGTTCTATGCGGCTGACCATCTCCGAATAGAAGGGATCGGCTACCGTCGGCACCATGATGCCGATGCTGCGGGTACGCTTGCGGTTGAGGTTGCGCGCGAACAAATTGGGCTGGTAGTCGGACGAGCGCAGCGCTTCCTCGATGCGCTTTCGCGTCGCCGGCTTGACGCTGGTCGGATCGTCGAAATATTTCGACAAGGTCGGCCTGGAGACGCCACAGGAGCGGGCGAAATCCTCCATCGTCTTGTGCTTCATCGCCAGCGATTCCCCGCCTTCCGGAAACCTCGTTCCTTGTGCTGTCCGGCACCTACTTACGGTGCGCCGGCGTGCAACCGCAAGGCAAAATTTTACAGAAAACCGTAGCTGTTTTAACGCGTATAATAAAATTATTCCACGCGTAAATTTATTAATTGGCGCAAAAAGTGCAAGCCGTATTGACTCTGGATGTCGGTTGCCGCCAGGCACAATTGTGCGCGACTGAAGTCCGCAGTCGGACTGGAGCGAAACGCCGGGAGGAATTCCGCGATGAAGAAGCTGGTCTCAGCCGGCGAGATCCTCGTCGAGATCATGGCCGAGCGTATCGGCCAGAGCTTTCTCGAACCGGGCCCGCTGCTGGGGCCTTATCCGTCCGGCGCGCCCGCCATCTTCATCGGCCAGGCCGCAGCGCTCGGCCAACCCGCCGGCCTGATCGGCGCGGTCGGCGAGGACGATTTCGGCCAGTTGAACATCGAGCGGCTGCGGACCCTGGGAGCTGACGTGTCGGCGATCGCGGTTCACAAGGGCCACGCGACGGGCACCGCCTTCGTCACCTACCGGGCGGATGGCAGCCGGCACTTTGTCTTCAACATCCGCAACAGCGCCGCCGGCCTGGTCGGGATCGATGCCGCTGCGACAAGCATGCTGGCCGGCGCCGACCATGTCCATATCATGGGCTCGTCACTGTTCTCCGACCGCGCCACCGATGTCGCGTTGTCGGCGATCCAAACGGTGAAGGCCAAGGGCGGGACGGTGTCCTTCGACCCCAACATTCGCCGCGAGATCATGCAGGCCTCCGGCATGCGCGAAGCGCTCGACCAAGTGCTCAAGCAAACCGATGTCTTCCTGCCGAGCGGCAACGAACTGTTCCTGTTTTCGTCGGCCGGCGACGAAAAGGGCGCGGTCGACGACCTCCTGCAGCGCGGCGTTTCCTGCGTCGTCCTCAAGAAGGGCGCCGACGGCGCCGCCTTCCACGACCGTCACGGCACGGTGGCCTTGCCGGGCTTTGCCATCAACGAGGTCGATCCGACCGGCGCCGGTGACTGTTTCGGCGCTGCCTTCGTCTCATTCTGGCTTCGTGGTGCGGCACCCGCCCAGGCGCTCAGGATCGCCAATGCGTGTGGCGCGCTAGCCGTTACTCGCAAGGGGCCGATGGAAGGTATCTTTCCGCTGGCCGAGGTTGAGGCTTTCGCAACCACCGCCGGGAAGGGCCAGCCGTGAGGGCCGCGATGCAGAGATTTGCCAGCATCGCGGTGAAGCGCGCCGCGGGTGAGAAAGGCGGCATCGCCTCGATCTGTTCGGCGCATCCGCTGGTGATCGAGGCCGCGCTCCGCCACGGCGCGTCGCGCGGTTCCGATGTGCTGATCGAGGCGACCTGCAACCAGGTCAATCACGAGGGCGGCTACACCGGCATGACGCCCGCCGGCTTCCGCAGCTTCGTCGAGGGCCATGCGCAAAGGGCCGGCTTTCCGCTCGATCGCCTGATCCTCGGCGGCGACCATCTCGGTCCCAATCCGTGGAAGCATCTTCCTTCCGCCGAGGCGATGACGAAGGCGAAGGCGATGATCGACGCCTACGCCGGCGCCGGCTTCACCAAGCTGCATCTCGACACCAGCATGGCTTGCGCCGACGATCCAGCCGCGCTTGCCGACGAGACCATCGCGGCACGCGCCGCCGCGCTTGCGGCCGTCGCCGAGGCGGCGGTCGAACGCATTGGCGGCGAGAAACCGGTCTACATCATCGGCACCGAAGTTCCGGTGCCGGGCGGCGCGCTCGAAGCGCTCGATCATATGCATGTCACCGAACCCGATGACGCCCTGCGCACCGTCGAGATCCACCGACAGGCATTTTCGCGCGCCGGCCTCGATGCTGCCTTTGCGCGTGCGGTCGGCGTCGTCGTCCAGCCGGGCGTCGAATTCGGTAATGCCGAGATCATCGCCTACGCGCCGCGGAAGGCGACGCAGCTGGTCGCCGTGCTCGGGCGCATGCCGCAATTCGTCTTCGAGGCGCATTCGACCGACTACCAGCCAAACGAGGCCCTTGGGGCTCTGGTGCGCGACGGCTTCGCCATCCTCAAGGTTGGACCCTGGCTCACCTTCGCGCTGCGCGAGGCGTTGTACGGGCTGAGCCACATCGCCGACGTGCTTGCGCCAGACCCGTCTCGTGAAAGCCTACCGGCGGCGATGGAGCGCGTCATGCTTGCCTCGCCGGACAATTGGCAGAAATACTATCCGGGTACGCCGGACGAGCAGCGCGTGCAGCGGCACTTCTCCTTCAGCGACCGCATCCGTTACTACTGGCCGACGCCCGACGCACAGCACGCGGCACAGACGCTGCTGGATTTTCTGGGCGACAGGGACATTCCCCGCCCTTTGATCAGCCAGTATCTGGGGCAACTCGATGCCGAGGTTGCGGCAGGTCGGATCGAGCCCGTCGCGTATGACCTGCTGATTGGCAGCATCACCCGTGTCCTCGATTCCTATGGGCGTGCGACGTTACAGCAGCGCGGATCGTCCTAGATTCGCCGTTGCAGGGCCGAGCCGCGCCGGAGGACGCGCGTGATCTAAGATGTGCGCTCAGCCGACACACGCGGAGGCTATGCCGGACCTTCGAAGTTGGGCTGCTGTTGGACTAATATAAGCAGGGCACGGCCAATTCGATGGTGAGAGCATCGCGGAACCATACGGAACGATACGGGAATACTTCTGATTTTGGCCCACGAAAAACCCAATCAAATTGACGTTTCTAGCACATCCTCCGGGCCCACCATTATCGTTATCTTTCAATGATTTAGAGGCATTGTTGCACTTGGCTAGCCAAGTCAAGGCAGGCGAACCGCCGTCCATAGCGTTTGATTTTATTGACTTATGGTGGGCCTCTGGAGGCCGCAGATGTGTTGCCAACCGCCGGTGGAGTGTCAGGATCGTTTATCAAGTGCTTGAACGACGCCGGCACGGTGTTCGGAATAGAAAGCCGCGCATAGTCCCCTACGCAATCGACCTCGAATTACTGTCTGGATGCTACATCGGCCATCGCCGCACCCCAGGCGATCTCGTAGCCCATGCGTGAGAAGCCGAATTCGCGATCGAATGTGTTCGGCGCTTTGACACGCCAGTTCTTCATGACCTCGCCCGGGAGGCCGCCAGCAGCGGTGACGACCAAGTCACGCTCGCCGGCGCGGAGTTCACGACGGCGATCATTTGGCGTAGCTGGGAACAGGCCGGCTACGTCAGGCAAGACCGTCCGGCTGCAGCTAGGAAGTTAATCGCAACCCACGGCGGACGGCTCCGTACGCGCGCGCGGCGTACGGCAAGCTGCTAGCCTCAATCTCCGGATGAGATCAGAGTCGCTCAGACCGGGTCTTCAGGATCTGGTACAGCACGTTTCGGATGCGCTGCCCAACGGTTAGCCGGTTGATCACGCCTTCGCCTCCTGTTCATCGCAGATGAATGGGCTGCGGTTCAGATGATCTGTGCCGCCAGCGCCACGCCGACCAACGACGTGCCGACCCCTGCCGTGCGGATGGCTCGCGGCCAGCGCCGAAGTGTTAGGGCGGCTAACGCGCCGGTCGCGTGAAGAGCCGAAGTAGCGACCACGAAGCCGACCGCATAAGCGATGCCGCTGGCCGTCTCGGGAATTTCGAGGCCATGGGCATTGCCGTGGAAGAGGGCGAAGAGAGCAGTCAGCGAGGCGGCCACAGCGAGCGGAAGCGGCTTGGCAAGCGCCATCATGGCGCCGAAGACCACCAGCGATAGCGTTATGCCGGTTTCCAGTGAGGGCAGGCCGATGCCGGCGATACCGAGCAGGGCGCCAGCGAGCATCGCCGAGACAAAGCACGACGGCACGATGATGATCCCCTTGCCGCCGGCGCGAGCGGCAATGATGCCTACAGCCATCATGGCAAGCAGGTGGTCCATACCGGTCAGCGGGTGCTGAATGCCGTCTACAAACCCGTGGGCATGAAAACCGCCGCTATGGGCGAAGGCCAATGAGGGGATGAGGGTTGTGGCGGCTGCCAGGGCGAGTCTACCGAAGAATGAAAGCGTTCTGTTCATGGTTCTGGACCTGTTTGATAGGGGTGCGATCGGTTCAAGGCCGGTGCTCATTGTCCGGCCCCTGGCATGGTGAATTGTGCGGCGCCGGACCTGTCGGCCAGAAGTCGGGCCTCGCCGAAGTCAAGGGGCGTTTGTGCCTTGCCGTTATGGTAGACGAAGGCCAGGCGGCGCCGGCGCGACGTCAGTTTCGCGGGCAGCGGGTGATAGGTGACGCCGGCGCCGCCAATCAGCGGCATGACGGCGCCGACATCGACCATGTCCTGCGTCTCGACGCGCAGAAGATGCAGCCGCACGCCGTCGGCGGTCTCGCCGACGAACGGAATCCCGGCGAGGCGCAGGAAACTGGACGGGTCGGGCGCCCGCGAAAACCCTTCGAGAAACGCGATCTCGACGAGATCGAGATCGGTCGCCCGCGCGTCGGCGGGTTCGGGCGCATGGTCGTGCGGTAGATGCGGTGTCTGCCATTGCAACGGCTTGCCGGCCGGCCCGTTGTGGCCGACGGGGTGGGGATGGTGATGATGACCGTTCGGCCCGTGATGGTGACCGTCGCCATGATCATGGCTGTGGTGGTGATGATCATCGTGCATGGTCAAAAGCTCGTCGGCTTGTCGATGATGGATTTGTGTTTGCCGAGATTGCCGTGCGCGACCATCGAGCCGAGCGCCTCGACGACAACCCGCACGCCAAACAGCGCCGTGATGTCTGACGTGTCGTAGGGCGGCGACACCTCGACCACTTCCAGTCCGCAGATGCCGGGCGCCGACACTAGCCCGAGCAGCTTCAGTGCCTCGCGCGGCAGGAAGCCACCGGGCTCCGGCCAGCCCGTACCCGGCACGAAACCGCAATCGATGCTGTCGACATCGAAGGAGATGTATACGGCGTCGGTGTCCTTCCATGCGATCTCGAGCGCGATCTCGGCCGCCTTCTCCAGCCCCATCTGTTCGATATCGGAGATCGTCAGCACGTTGGTTCCGCGCTTTCTCGCCTCGGCCACGCCGTAGCGGGGCACCTGCCAGCCGCCGATACCGAGCTGCACCAGATTGGTGGCCGAGACGTTCGGCAGGTTGGTCGCCCAATACCAGGGCGTCGTGTGCATACGTTCGTCGAGATCCTTTTCCTGGATGTCGATGTGGCGGTCGAAATGGATGATGCCGATTCGCTTGGAGGTCACGTCGGCGATGCCGCGCACGCACGGAAACCCGATCGAATGGTCGCCGCCGAGCATGATCGGCAGCGCGCCGGACGAGGCGACATGGCTGACGCCCTTGGTGATCTGGTCGAAGCTCTTTTCGAGATTGGCGGGGATGGTGAAGACGTCGCCGGCGTCGCAAAGCGTCATCTGCTCGCGCAGGTCGACACCGAGCTCGTAATTGTAAGGCGTGTAGAGCGCCGAGATGCGGCGCATGCCTTGCGGCCCGAAGCGGGTTCCGGGCCGGTAAGTGGTGCCGCTGTCGAAAGGAATGCCCATGACGGCAGCGTCATATCTGCCGACATCGCGGACGTTCTCGACATAGGGCGCCTTGAGGAAGGTGTTGATGCCGGCGAAGTGCGGCAACTCGCCTCGCGCGAATGTCGGGATCGACTTGTCGATGATCGAATCCGATCCGGGCAGGCCCATGTCGAGTGCCCATTTCTGTTCCTTGCGCCAGCCGTCCTCGGGCAGCTTTCCTTCCGCCTCGATAGACTTCCAGCCCTGCATGTCGCGGATCTCGAAGTTCGGATGGTGGAAGCGTTGGCGTGGCTGGTGGTCGGTGAGCCCGGCGCGACGATGCCGGCGTTCTGGACTATCTCTGTGCATGAAACCTCCTTCACGACGCCGTCGTCGCGATTGCGCTATCCAGTCGGGTCGTCCCGACCATCGCGGCCACTTCGGCCACGTCTCGTGCGGAAGCCCGGTGCTTGCGGTCGAGCTTCAGATCGTAGGTGATCGTCGCGCCATAGGCGGACGGGAACTGGGGGTCATGGCGCACCTTGTCGAAGACCAGCACGCGGGTGCCGAGCTTGAATGCCTCGCCGATATCGTGGGTGACCATGACCACGGTCATGCCGTGCTCGGTCCAGAGCTCGGTGAGCAGCTCATGCATCTCGATGCGAATACCGGGATCGAGTGCGCCGAAGGGCTCGTCGAGAAGCAGGATCTGCGGCCGGCCGAGCAAGGTCTGCGCGATCGCCAGCCGCTGCTGCATGCCGCCAGAAAGCATGGCCGGATAGAGGTCGCGCGCATGGCCAAGCCCGACCCGTTCCAGCATGGTTTCGGCTTCTTGCCTGGCGCTTTTGCGCCTGGCGCCGAAGACGCGGCCGAACGGTCCGCCCGAACGGAAGTCCTCGACCAGCAGCAAGTTCTGCAGCGCGGTGAGATGCGGAAACACGGAATAGCGCTGGAAGACGATGCCGCGCTGCGGCGTCGGCTCCGGCACGATCGGCTGGTCGCCGACGACGACCAGGCCGCCACTTTGCTGTTCCTGGCCAAGCAGGATGCGCAGGAACGTCGATTTTCCACAACCGCTGGCGCCAACCAGCGACAGGAATTCACCCGCTTCGGCGAAGACATTGACCCGTTCCAGTACGCGGGCGTCGCCGTAGCTCTTCTCCAGCCCATGGACGAGGATCCGGCTCATCTGGTCCGCACCGGATGCGCCCAGGGCGAGATGATGTGAGAGAGCCGCACGAGTAGCCAGTCGGTCATCACCGCAAGCAGCGTGATCCAGGCGACGTAAGGCAGGATGACGTCCATCGACAGGTAGCGACGAACGAGGAAGATGCGGTAGCCGAGCCCCTCGGTGGAGGCGATGGCTTCTGCCGCGATCAGGAACAGCCAGGCCGGCCCAAGCGCCAGCCGTACGCAAGTGATGAGGCGCGGCATGACCTGTGGCAGCACCAGCCTGAGCACCATGGTCCAGCTGTTGCCGCCGAGCGTCTGTGCCTTGGCGACGAGCTCCGGCGGCAATTCCATCACCCGGTTGGCGATGTCGCGCACCATGACCGGTGCGACGCCGAGAGCGATCAAGGTGATCTTGGCCGTTTCGCCGAGGCCGAGCGCAATGAACAGGATCGGCAGCAGCGCCAGTGGCGGGATGACGCAGACAACTGTGACCAAGGGCAGCAGAAAGGCCCTGACGCGCGGGATGATACCTATGGCGACGCCGAGGCTGAGCGCCACCAGCGTGGCCATGCCGACTCCGGCGAACAGCCTGATCAGGCTGGCATAGGTGTCGGCCCACAGGATCAGGTCGCCGGAGCGCTTGTCCGGCACTGTCGCTAGGTCTGAAAATGCCGACCACATCTGTGCAGGGGAGGGCAGCAGCTTGTCGCTGGGATTGACCGCCAGCCTTTGCGACGAAGCGAAGAGATAGGCGATTGCCACGGCGGCAAACGGCAGCGTCCCAAGCAGCAACGCTCCGCCGCGCGAGACCGTCACGTTGATGAGGCGAAGCCGCGCTTTCGGCCTGCTACGTTGCAGGCGCGCGACTTCGGGGCCTGCCGCGGCCTGCATGATGCCGGTTCCTCTGGCTAGCATGTCGCGCTCCCGCGTCAGAGCGTTCCGCCCGCCGCCTCTGCCATAAAGGCCGGATCGAAGCGCAGCTTGACGTTGTTGACATCGCCCAGCGTCGAGCCATCGGGAAAGCTCATGCCGATCACGTCGACGCTCGGCGCGTTGGTACCAAGAATGCCGTGGCTGAACAGGAAGTTGCGCACCAGATCCATGGTCTTCGGCAGTTCGGCGCCGTTGGTGAATGCGACCGCCTTGGCCGGCTCGAAGAACATCGCCGTTGATGCAAGCTGAGCGTCGAAACCGGCAAGATCCGTCCCCGACGCCTTGGCCATCTCTTCCTTGGCCGCCTTGCCTTCGGGCGTGCCCGACGTCATCAGCGCCATGGCTTCATACCATGCACCGACAAGCGCCTTGCCCAAGGCCGGATTGTCCTTCAGCGTCGCGGTGTTGACGACCATCATGTCGATGATCTCGCCGGGGATCTCAGTCGAATCGAATACCTTGTGGGCGCCCGGCATGGCAGCGATTTCCGAGACTAGCGGATTCCAGGTGACGACGGAGGTGACGTCGCTGGTGCCGTAGGCAGCGACCATGTCGGCATCGGAGGTGTTCACCACCGTAATGTCCTTTTCGGCCAACCCCACCGTCTCCAGTGCGCGCGCAAGTAGGTAATGTGAGACGGAAAGCTCGACGAGATTGACCTTCTGGCCGGCAATATCCTTGAGCGTGGTCTTGTTCTTGAGGATGACCGCGTCGTTGCCGTTGGAGAAATCGCCGACGATCAAGGCCGTCGTGTCGACACCGCCGCCGGCCGGGATCGAAAGCGCATCCATGTTGGTCATCGAACAGCCGTCAAAGCCGCCGGCCGTGTACTGATTGATGCTTTCGACATAGTCATTGATGCGGGTGATCTCGACATTGATGCCGTATTTATCGGCCCACTTCTTCATGATGCCGCTATCGGAAAGATAGCCCCACGGCATCCAGCTGACGTAGATCGACCAGCAAATCTTGAAGTCTTTCTTGGGCGCCGCTTGCGCGGCTGAGATGAAGGGGAGGCTGAGTGATGCGGCTAGGATGATTGTGGCCAGTTTGCGAAGCATTACATACCCCTGTTTGCGATCCGGATTGCGTCCGAACGTCTGTTGGGGGGTTCACGGAGCGCGCATCCGGGAGAGGTTCGCGCCAGCAAACCCGTGCAGGGTTCTCCCGGGATTTTGGCCCGCCGTGTTCCGCCAGATGCCTCAATGCATCTCAAGCGGTCGCGTCTCTTGGACCAGCACCGTGATCGACACGGCCGGAACCCTAGACGCTCTGCACGTGAATAACGAAGCAAGGGGCGTGCCAGTCCGGAAAGCCGTCCTGAGGCGGCCTTTCCCCGGATTTGCAGGCAATCGCGTTATGCTGATGCCACAAAAGTCATCGCAACGCCGACGGATTAGGCAAGGAAAATCTAGCGTCAACCAATATGAGCAGGCTTGTGCCCTGGGGACCTCCGCTGATCGCACCCTGCTCTATGGTCGCCGACACATACATGCCCAATAGGGACACGTTCGGGAAGGGCGTGAGCGCGCGGCGGATCCGGATGCCAATTGGCGCCGACCCATGTGACGAGTGCGCCCGATCGTGCAAGGGCAATTCGTGAAATAAGCGCGACTGCAATGATGCTAGGCAAGCCCGATCGCGTGTCGGGAGGCAGTTGTGAAAGTTGCGATCATCGGACCAGGCTCGCTCGGGAAGGCCTTGGCGAAATGTCTTGGCCTCGCCGGGTACGAAATTCGCCTCAGCTTCAGTCGTGACGAAGGCAAGTTGCGCGCAATCGCGGCAACCCTCCGTGTTGGCTTCGGTGCCCCTGACGAAGTAGCGAGATGGGCCGACGTAATTGCCCTGGCGACGCCATGGCCGGCTCTCGAGCTGGCGATGGACGCGCTTGGCGATTTGTCGGGCAAGATCGTCTGGGACAATACCAATGCAATCGCGCCTGACCTTTCCACGATGCTGCTAGGCACTACTACGTCTGTAGGCGAGGAGGTTCAGAGGCGCGCGGGGCGCCCTTGTCGTCAAGTGCATTCCGACCTTTGCCGAATTGCTTGACAGGGATGATCCGCGTCTCAACGGCGATCCGGTGACGAGCTATGTCGCCGGCAATGACGCAGATGCCAAGGCGGCGGTTTGCCGGCTTCTCGCCGATCTGCCGACAATGCCGGTCGATGTCGGCGATCTCACGGCCTCGCGCCTGATCGAGCCGATGATGCTGCTATTGGTCCAGCTCGCCTATCGGCGCGGGATGGGGCCGACAATTTCCTTCAATCTCATTCGACAGGACGGAACCGGTTCATGACTGATTATCTACCCGCGCGGCGCAAGGCGATTCCAGTAGGACGTCTGCTGATCGATGGCCAATGGCGCGATGCCGTCAGCGGCGAGACTTCGACGACTTTTGATCCGACCACGGAGGCGGCGATCACCGATATTGCGAAGGCGGACGTCACCGACACGAGCGATGCCGTCGCGGCCGCGCAGCGGGCTTTCGAGCAAGGACCCTGGGCGCGGATGCATCATGAGGAGCGCACCAAGATCCTGTTTCGCATCGCCGATCTAATGGACGAGCGGGCCGAGGATTTCGCGGTGCGCGAGGCGATGGATATGGGTATGCCCTATCGCGATTTCCGCGATATCATCATGCCGCACTGCTCAGGACTGTTCCGCTTTCATGGCGGGCTCGCCATGAGCGCGATGGACGGCGCCTATCGTACCAGCTACGAACCAAATATCAGGATCCTGACGCGGCGCGAGCCGCTCGGCGTGGTCGCTGCGATCACCCCGTTCAATTTTCCCCTCGCGCTGTCCTGTTCGAAAATCGCGCCGGCACTCGCGGCGGGTAACACGGTCGTTCACAAGCCTGCGACCGACACGCCCCTGACGGCCCTCGCCTTGGCGCAAGTGATCCTCGACGCGGGCGTGCCGCCAGGCGTCTACAATCTCGTCACCGGCCCGGGCGCCACCATCGGCGACGCGCTGGTCAACGATGCCCGCGTCGACAAGATCGCCTTTACCGGGTCGACCACCGTCGGCCAGGGCATCATGCGCAACGGTGCCGGGACGATGAAACACCTGACCATGGAGCTCGGCGGCAAGAGTCCCAATATCGTTTTCGCCGATGCTGATATCGATGTCGCGATACAGGCAGCCTTCTGGGGCATCTTCTGGAACAAGGGCGAAGTCTGCGTCGCCGGATCGCGCCTGCTGGTTGAACGCGCCTGCTATGACGAGGCCGTCGAGAAGCTGAGCGCCATGGCGAAGTCGGCGACACTCGGCGATCCGCTGGACCCTGCGACGATGATCGGGCCGATCGCATCGCGGGGCGAGTATGACAAGGTCTTGAGCTATGTCGAAGAGGGCAAGCGCACCGCGCGACTGGCCGCGGGCGGCGGCACCCGCCAGGTCAACGGCAAGGGCCTCTTCATCGAGCCGACCATCTTCGCCGATGCGACCAACGACCTAAGGATATCGCGCGAAGAGATTTTCGGTCCTGTCCTGCCGGTGATTCCATTCGACAGCGAGGAGGACGCGATCCGGATCGCCAACGATACGAGCTACGGGCTCGCCTCGGGCATCCAGACCAGCGATCTCGGCCGCGCCTTGCGGCTCGCCGACCGGATCAAGGCAGGCACGATCTGGCTGAACTGCTGGCACAAGTACCATCCTAATGCGCCGTTCGGAGGTTTCAAGATGAGCGGCTATGGCCGCGAGCAGGGCCGCGAGGCATGGGAAAGCTACACCCAATACAAGACGATTTGGGCGAATCTTGGCGAACCAGTCGAGATGGCGCGATGAGCGTGCGCGATTCCAACCCACTCGACCCGCGGCATCCTAAACGCGTCGCGATGGTCCTTTCAAACCCGGCTGTATCGATCACCACCGGCTGGCCTGTCGGGTTTTGGTGGAGCGAGTTGACCCATCCCTGGCTCGCCTTCACCGACCGCGGATACGAAGTCGCGATCTTCTCGCCTGAGGGCGGCAAATGCGAGGCGGATGCATTGAGCGACCCGCGCGATCCGTCCGGCTATTCGGATACGGATCTGATCTCGCTCGGTTTCCTGTCGACGCCGAAACTGGCGGCGCTGGTGGAGACGACCCGGCCCATCGCAGAGCTGTCGGTCGACGCGTTCGACGCGATCGTCGTCGCTGGCGGCCAGGCGCCGATGTTCACCTTCGAAGGCGCAACTGAGCTGCAGCGGCTGTTCGTCAACTTTTTCGCGGCCGGCAAGGTCGCGGCCGCCTTGTGTCATGGCGTCGCGCTGCTGCGCTACGCGCGCCTCTTAACCGGCGAGCTGCTGGCCAAAGGGCGCACTGTTACGGGGTTCGCCAATGTCGAGGAGGACTTCGCCGACAATGCCGTCTGGGAGATGGGCGCGCTGCCGCACGGTACGCATCTGATGCCATGGCGGATCGAGGATGAGATGCGTGCGCTCGGCGCGAACTATATTCAGGCCGGGCTGTGGCGCGATTTTGCGGTGCGCGATGGCAATTTGATCACCGGCCAGCAGAACTTCTCCGGAGCGGCGACCGCCCGTCTTGTCATCGAGGCGCTCGGTGGCTGAGGACCAAAGACCGCTCCTGTCGGTGAAGTTCGGGAGACAAACTCGCCGTCAGGGCGGGCGATGCCAAACGACATCGGCCCAATAGGATCCGGGGTCCGTCCAAGAACTCCACCTCAAACAACCACTATCAGCAGCGAGGATGAACCATGGCCGTAGTGACGACACTTGATATTGCCGGCCTGACGGCCGAAGATTATAGCCGCATCCTCGATCGGATCGGCGTGGAGAAACGGCCCGCTGGCGGCATCTACCAGCACATCGCGCATGCCACAGACGATGGTTATCGCATCATCGAGATATGGGACGACAAGGCAGGCCTGGAGCTCTTCTTGCAGGACACATTGTTTCCCGCCGCACAGGAACTGCAAGTTCAGCGTGAAATGACCATTATGACCCAGACACTGCACAACATCTTTGTGCCCCGGATTGGTGAACTGACTGCCCTGGCAAATGATGCGCCTGGTGGACCAGTCAAACGGGCAAAAGTGTAGGCATCAAGGATCGAGGATGCGGCGATCGATCATCGAAGTCCTGGAGGAACTTGCGTCCGGACGCCCGGTACAACGATGGTGACCGCGGCAAGTGCAAAGAGGTTGTTCTTTCCTGCCGGCGACTATCGCCATGCGCCGGCCGGAGTCGTTCAGCTGCGTGTGATTCGCAGCGGTTCATCCTATGCAGAGATCGATCTTGGCCGCGGGCTGCGGCGCGTCTTCACCCGCCCCGGCGACCTGCTGCTCAGTCTTCCCGAGCGTGCCACGCGGTTCAAGATCGAGGAGCCGCGAGAGCTGACGATGATCACCGTTGACTCCGCGCTGGCGTCAAGGCTCCTGGTATCCGCAGGCGGGACCCCCGAGGACCTGGTAATCCTGACCGATCGACCGATACGCGATTCGCTGGTGGCCGAGTTGTGCCGACGCCTCGAAGGCGACCCGCCAGTCAACCCGATCGTCCGCGAATGGACGCTGGGCCTGGTTTTCGCGAACCTGCTCCGTCTCGGGCATGCACGCCAGCGGCAGCAGAAGTCTCCGGTCCTAACCTCGCAGCGGTTCGACCGGGTCCTCGCTGCGATTGACGGCGATCTGGAAAAGGGGGTGTCGATCGACCATCTTGCCGGAATCGCGGGAATACCACGACGCGCCTTCACCGCCGCCTTTCGCGAGGCGACGCAATTGCCGGTACATCAATTCATTTTACGCCGCCGCGTTGATCGCGCGGTCGAGCTTTTGGAAAATAGCAATCTGCCGCTGGCCGAGATTGCTCAGCACGCGGGTTTCACTCACCAGGCCCATATGAATCGCGTCGTGACCCGATTGAAAGGGCTGTCGCCAGGCCGGCTGCGGTCTCGCAGGCGCGACGGCTGACTTGTGATCTATTCCAGCATCGAATGGCGGAGATGTGAGTTGCTGAAACGTCCGTTGGCTAAGATGCCCGACAGTTTGCGTGCAGAGCTCGAGGCCGCAAATCTGATAACTGCTTTCGAGCAACGGCCTCCCTATCAGCGCAATGATTACTTGCATTGGATCGAGCGCGCCCGTCACCCGGAAACACGCCGAAAGCGCATAAATCAGATGATTGACGAGCTTACGAAGGGAGGAATCTACATGGGAATGCAATAAGAGTTGGCATCGCCGCGAAGCTACCAGATCCGTCAACGATCATCTTCCGATCCGTGGCCTATCGAGATCGGGTGCTTTCCGCATTGATCTTCATCGATTTCCCCACGTTTTTGCGCAGAGGATGCAGAGAGCCAAATAGTGACAATCGAACCTATCCTCCATTTTCGTTTGCGGCAGGTGGCCATATGATCGTGACATCGCAAACTAATAACGTGCTCGGCAGCACGTCGGGAAGGTGGCGCGTCTGGTCGCTCTCGGACGGTTACATCGAGATGCCGGCGGACCTTCTGCGGGACCCGCAGGATAATCCGGTGCCGCAAGCTGCGTTGGCAGGGGCGCTTCGCCTGTCTGTCAATTGCTTCGCCCTCGCAGGTCCAGGCGTTGACGGCGTTCTGATCGACAGCGGAGGAGGGGGCTGGGCCCCGACAGTGGGGCGTCTTGAGCAGGCCATGGCGGAAGCCAAGATCGACCCGGCTTCGATCACGGTCTTGGCGCTCACCCACGCCCATCAGGATCATGTGCACGGACTTTTGACCCCCGACGGCCGAGTGCTCTTTCCAAACTTGAAGGCGATCGTAATTCCCGAAGCGGCTGTGCAGAGCTTTTTCGCTTACGCGCACCTTGCGCAGTTCCGGCCCCTGCTGAAGGCTGTCCAGAATGGCGACCACGTGGGTGAGCGATTGAGGGCGGTCGCCTTGCCCGGTCATGCTGCCGGTCATACCGGCTACACGTTCGACACGGACGAGGACCGTTTCCTATTCTTCGGGGACATCGTTCATGTGCCGGCCTTGCAGTTCGGCACTCCCGCGTTCAGTTGGGGCTATGACGACGATCAGCTGACCGCGCGCGCAACCCGCCTAAAGGTTTTCAGTGACGCGGCCGAGGGGGGACGTGGATCGCCGGCGGGCACCTTGGCTGGCCGGGCATCGGTCGCGTGGTGCGTAAGGGCGAAGCATACGGCTATGAGCCGGCAGGAGGACGAGTGACCGGATAGGCGGCCCCGTGCTGGTCGGTTTATACCGCTCTCTTCGCCCAAGGCAAGGATCTCGACGAGCAGCGCGCCGCACTCCGGCGTCCTCAACGGCGGCGGTACCATCGTCCGGCCCACCAAAATATCTGATTCTTGATCCACTGGCGGCCGATCTGCCTGAGGCTTACCGGATCGGCGTCTCGCCGCGAAACAGCGGCTGGTGCGCCCGCATCAAGGCGGCAATCCGGTCGGCGACTTTCCGTACCGGCGGGGAGTGACGTTCCTCGTGATGGGTGACGATCCATTGGTCGGTTTCAAGTTCGGGGATAGGCTGAGCAACGCGAACCAGCCGCGGATCGCCGTCACCGACGAAGCACGGAAAGACCGAAAGGCCGGCGCCGGCGGCCACCAGTTCGCGCACCGAATGGGTGTTGTTGCCGCGTACGGCGATGCGGTCGCCGTGATGGGCTTGCAGCCAGCGCGCCGAGGCAATGTTTGCGCCTTCGCCGGTGACGCCGACGAACAATCCGGCGGCGATGCCATTGATCAGGTGACGTCCGGAATAAATGGCGTGGGCGACCTTGCCGCTCTGACGGCCGGCCAGCCACTGCTCGGTCGGGCGCTCGCTGCGGATGCCGATGTCGGCGGCACGGCGGCCGATGTCGACCCGGTCGGTAGTGGTGACAAGCTCTACCCTTATGCCGTCATCGACCGTCCAGATCTCGCCGATATGGGCGGAAACGAAGGCCGAGGTCCATGGCCCGGCCGAGACGCGGACAATGCGGTCGGGCAGGTTTCCCTCGCGCCAGCGGGTCAGCGACTGCATTGCCGCCTCGACGTCTTCGGCGCGCCGCAGCAGTTCCTCGCCGACCGGGGTCAGCCGGTAGCCGGTCTGCTGGCGCACGAATAGAGGTTCGCCGATCTGCTTTTCGAGCGCGGTGACGCGTCGTCCAAGGGTGGCTGCGCTGAGGCGCGTGGTTCCCGTCGCTGCGCTCAAGCCACCCAGCCGCGCAACGTCGAGAAACAACCTCAGATCGTCCCAGCCGATATCCATTTTGCAGAAATGAAAAACTCCTTGCGACCGTGGCTGTAGCGCAAAGCGGGCATCGTGCGCAAGTATGCAGGCATTGGAGGCGTTGGACAATCCTGCCTGGCCGGACAGGGACAAGCGCCTCGGCTGGCCAAGAAGCGAACTGAACCCTTTCGATCGCGCATGCGATTGGCGCAGAGGTTTTGCGCTTCCGACCAACCCAGGCGCGCAGGCATTCTGCGTACCAAAGGAGACGATCATGTTGGATGAACTTCGATACCGTTTCGCCCGCTGGATTGCCTATCGCCAGACGCTTGCGAGCTTGAGGCAGGCCCGGGACAGCACACTGGCGGATGCCGGCATTTCTCGCGAAGAGATCCGCGAGCGTGCCCGCCACGCCAGCTTGCGCCGTTGAGGAGCCGGGCATGCAGATGATGATGCTTTGGGATGGCCGCTCGGTACCGCGCCTCGGCATCGGCACCTGGGCGGCGGGTGGCCCCGCGCGTTGGCGTGACACGGCGACAATCTATGGCGAGGTCGACGATATCAGGTCGCAAGCCGCGCTGGCGATGGCTTATGAGATCGGCGCGCGGGTGTTCGACACGGCTGCCGCCTACGGCGCCGGCAATGCCGAACTGATCCTCGGGCGGGCGTTGAGGGGTAAGGACGAAGCCGTCATCGTCACCAAGGTCGGCTATTTCGGCGATCCCGAAACGCGTAAGATCGCACCCGGGGATGCCTCTGCCGCGGCAATCCGGACATCGATCGACAATTCGCGGCAGCGCCTGCAGCGGGATTGTATCGACGTCGTGCTGCTACATATCAACGAGTATCCGATCGAGCGCGCCGGCGAGGTGTTCGATACGCTCGGCCTGTTGCGCCAGGAGGGCAAGATCGGCGGCTTCGGCTGGAGCACCGATCACCGCGAACGGCTTGCCGCCTACGCGACGCGCGAGGGGTTCGTCGCCGTAGAGAACGACTTCAATGTGTTTACCCCGGCGAACGAGCTGATGGCCGTTGCGGCGCGCGAGAACCTCGTCTCGTTCAGCCGGCTGCCGCTGGCAATGGGGCTGCTCACCGGCAAATACACGCCGGCCATGCGGCTGCCCACCAACGATGTGCGCGGCGGGAATGCCGAATGGATGGTGTTTTTCAGGGATGGAGCCGCCAACCCGGACTATCTGTCAAGGCTCTCGGCAATCCGCGACCTGCTCACCTCGGGCGGACGCACGCTTGCGCAAGGCGCGCTCGGCTGGATACTCGCCAAGTCGGCAATCGCCCTGCCGGTTCCCGGCTTCACGCGGCCCGAGCAGGTCGAGGACAATCTCGGTGCGCTGGAGAAAGGGCCGCTGCCGGCAACGGTGATGGCCGAGATCGACACAGTGCTGAAAATTGCCGAGACTTCGTAGGGTGTGGTGAATCCGGAATTCGCATTGGCGATAATACGACCAACTTCGATCCCTCTGCTGTCTGCCGATATCGCATTTTTCTCAGTCAAGCTTCCGTGGCGCAATTGAACACGGACGGAGCGGCGGACACGCTCGAGTTGAAGGTCCGCCGCTCCGGTTTCAGATCAAGGAGTGATGCTGCAACGGGAGATGGGTAGCGAGCTGCGCTTGAGCTGCGCCGCCGACCGCGTCGCTGTCGAGAGAGAGCGACCCGGTTGAGCTGTCAAAGATGATGTGGTGGGAACCGTCATCTGTGGCCGTAACAGCAGGGGACGTATGCAATGAAAGCCCTCCCGACTTGAGGTCGGCAAGCGCGGAGTGGTCGAGCTGGACTTTGTCCTGAAGCTTGCTGAAGTCGAAGGCATCGTTGCCGTGACCGGATGTCAGGTCGGCGACGGCGCTCTTGTGGACACCGGCGCCGGCATTTTCGTTGCCCTGGAGCAGTTGGGCGAACCCGTGGCCGGTCAGGCTGGTTGCCGTTTTCTCGGATGGGCTGCTGGTCGCGGCAAGCTCCGAGCCGGACGAAAGCGCGGGGCTCAACGCGGCCAGCACCCGGTCAACGCTGCTGCCTCCCTTGTCGCCGGCAGTATCATGGCTGGTGTCGTTGCTGCCGAACAGATCGGTCAGAGCGTGAAAACCGCCGCGGTCGGAGGGGGAAGCGGCGGTCACAGTCGAACTGCCATCGCTTGCGATGGGGTGCGAAGGCGCCGTCGCGGTCGAGCTGCCATCGCTGGTGCTATCGCCGGTGGAAGGGGCGGTCGCAGTCGAGCTGCCATCGCTCGTGGTGGCGCCGGCGGCGGTCGCAGTCGAACTGCCATCGCTGGTGCTATCGCCGGTGGCGGCATGGGAAGGGGCGGTCGCAGTCGAGCTGCCATCGCTCGTGGTGGCGCTGGCGGCGGCGGTCGCAGTCGAACTGCCATCGCTTGCGATGAGGTGCGAAGGCGCCGTCGCGGTCGAGCTGCCATCGCTGGTGCTATCGCCGGTGGCGGCATGGGAAGGGACGGCAGTCGAGCTGCCATCGCTCGTGGTGGCGCCGGCGGCGGTCGCAGTCGAACTGCCATCGCTTGCGATGAGGTGCGAAGGCGCCGTCGCGGTCGAGCTGCCATCGCTGGTGCTATC